>JBGTBQ010000045.1:0-3932 GCA_041749275.1 Pyrinomonadaceae bacterium
GCTACGGCGGCGGCGGCAACCGTGGCGGCGGCGGGGGCTATGGCGGCGGCGGTGGCGGCGGCAACCGCGAGCCGCGCTGGTAAGTTACCAGCCAGTTCGCCGGTGACCCTTTCAAGCAAAGCGCCTCCGACGACGACCAACGCCGCCGGAGGCGCTTTACATTTTTTAGTCAGAACAAAGCGCGCCCGAACGCATTGCGCGGGCAACGCTGAAGGATTTTCATGAATTTTGCTCAACTGGGACTCGACACGGCGCTTGTCAGCGCGTGCGAGTCTCTCGGATACACCGAACCTACACCGATTCAAACAGAGGCGATTCCCGTCGTCCTCGGAGGCTCCGACCTGATCGGCTGCGCCGAAACGGGAACCGGCAAGACCGCCGCGTTTCTCCTCCCCTTGATTCAACGCCTCCGGAAGCGCGCGCGCCCCGGCGTGCGTCTCCTCATCCTCGCTCCGACCCGCGAACTGGCGACGCAGCTCGAAGCCAGCTACAAGTCGCTCGCGCCGAAGAACAGCCCGCGCTGCGCGCTCGTCATTGGCGGCGCGGCCATGAAGCGCCAGATTGATAATCTGCGGAAAGGCGCAGGCGTCGTCGTGGCAACGCCGGGCCGCTTGCTCGACCAAATGGAGCGCGGCGTCGTTGACCTTTCCATGATCGAGGCGCTCGTGCTCGACGAGGCCGACCGGATGCTCGACATGGGCTTCTGGCCCTCGATTCGACGCGTGCTCGCCGCGCTCCCGCGAGAGCGACAGACGCTACTTTTCTCCGCGACGATGTCGCCGGAGATCGAACGCCTCGCGCGCTCGACGATGAAATCGCCCGCGCTCGTCGAGGTCAACCCTCGCGGGAGCGCCGCCGGGATGGTCGAGCAGATGGCCTACCCCGTGGCGACCGAATCGAAGACGGCGCTGCTGCTCGACCTGCTTGAGAAAGAGCGCGCGCAGGAATCTTTCGACCGCGTCCTCGTCTTCACGCGCACGCGACGCGGGGCCGAGCGCCTCTCGCATATCCTCGAAGCGCGCGACCACAAGGTCAACCGCATCCACGCCGACCGCACGCAGCCGCAGCGCGACGCGGCCCTGCGCGGTTTCCGTGAAGGCCACACGCGCGTGCTGGTGGCGACCGACATCGCCGCGCGCGGCATTGACGTGGACTCGGTCTCGCACGTCATCAACTACGACGTGCCCATGGCGCCTGAAGACTACGTGCATCGCATCGGTCGCACGGGCCGTGCGGGCAATCGCGGGCGGGCCATCACGCTCGTCACGCCCGTGGACGAATCGTCCATGCGCGCCATCGAGCGGCTGACGGGTCAGGCGGTTGAACGCGTTCACATGCCCGGCTTCGGCGCCGCGGCGCCCGCGCCGGCTCACACCGCATCAAAGTCTTTCGCCGCCGTCCGGCATCATGCCGGCGTCGGGCGACGTTCCTTCCGCCCGCGCCGCGCGCGCTAAGGGCGGTCGCACCTGTTGGCGAGCCGCGCACGGTGAAAGCGCGCGGCTCAATTTTCACTTCTATCTAAGGAGAGAAAGGTTTGGCGAAAGAAGATTTAATTCCCGCCGAAGGCGTCGTCGTGGACAAGCTGCCCAATGCATTTTTCAAAGTGCGACTCGACGGCAGCGACCATGTGGTGCTCGCTCAGATTTCGGGCAAGATGCGGAAAAACTACATCCGCATTCTGGAAGGCGACCGCGTCAGCGTTGAGCTATCACCCTACGACCTGACTAGAGGCCGGATCACCTACCGGTTCAAATAAAACACAAAGCGGCGCCGCTTCGTTTGAAGCGACGCCGCCCCCTGTGGACGTGCTCTGGTAGTACTACCAGGGCCTTGTGAAGAAACCGGCGAGACTCTCTCGCCACGGTTTTCTAAACTCACTTTCCGTCCACTAAAAAACTGTCCGTATCCTCGCCGGCTATCCTTTTCTGCTTACACCACCGTCCGGCGTCCCGTCAGCAGGTTGATGACGAGTATGACGAGCGCCACGACGAGCAGCAGGTGAATCAAACTGCCACCGACGCCGCCGATAGCACCGAGAAGCCACAAAATAAGCAACACCACCAGAATCGTCCAAAGCATGATTATCCACTCCTTTGCTTGATGTCTTCCGAAGCCTGAGCCTTAACTAACCGCCCACTTTTTCGTAATGGCAACAGCCATGCCGCTGCCTCTGTTTCGCGCGCCCCAACACCGTAACTCTTCTAAATTAAAAGACTTGAGATTGATGACCCATGTTGCGCCGTCAATCCGGCATCCTTGCCCCCGTCTTCATTTGCACTGAAACAAGCCACCCAACAAGGACGCTGAGTTGTTCTCATTCAGTTCACTACCGCCCTCTATCCGAAGCCGTAAACGCCGCGCCGTCGTCAGCCCTTCACCAACGGGCCGGATGCCGTTAAGATACGCGCGCGTGTCTTCAACGAAGGAGTCGGCGTGAAAGCACACACGAAGTATCTGACCTTCAACGTCCCCGAACGGATGGGCTTCGTCCGCATCACCGAAGAGGTGTCGGCGGAAGTGCGCCTGAGCGGCGTGCGCGAAGGGCTGTGCCTCGCCAACGCGATGCACATCACGGCGAGCGTCTTTATCAACGACGACGAGCCGGGCCTGCATGAAGACTATCGTCGCTGGCTCGAATGGCTCGCGCCCTACGACCCTTCGCCCGAACGCTATCAACACAACCGCACCGGCGAGGACAACGGCGACGCGCACCACAAGCGCCAGATCATGGGCCGCGAAGTGGTCGTCGCCATCACCGGCGGGCGTCTCGACCTCGGCCCGTGGGAACAAATTTTCTACGGCGAGTTCGACGGGCGACGCAGTAAGCGAGTCTTAATCAAAATCATCGGCGAATAGCGGAAGACTGTAAGCAGTGAGCGGTGAGCAGTGAGCGGTGAGCAGTGAGCAGTTAAGAACAGTCGCACACGGATCGTTAGCATTCTCTCTTTATATTGCTCACTGCTCACCGTTCACTTCTCACTCCATTGACATAATGAACAAAACAGCACAGCGGACAGCGACAGAAGTTCTCTCGACGGCGGAGATTAGAACGCACTTCCCCGCTCTCGAACGCACACACAACGGCCACAAGATTGCGTACTTCGACGGCCCCGGCGGCACGCAGGTTCCCCGCCCGGTCGTCGAGGCGATGAGCGACTATCTCTATCAACACAACGCCAACACGCACTGGGCTTATCCTTCGAGCGCCGAGACCGACCACATCATCGAAGACGCGCGCGGCGCGCTCGCCGACTTTATGAACGCCTCGCCCGCGGAGATCGTCTTCGGCGCGAACATGACGACGTTCGCCTTCCATCTCTCGCGCGCGCTCGGTCGCACCTTCTCGGCGGGCGACGAGATCGTCGTCACCGAACTCGACCACCACGCCAACATTGCGCCGTGGCAGGCGCTCGAACGCGAGCGCGGCGTGAAGCTCAACGTCGTCCGCATGAAGACGGAGACGGGCGACCTCGATTGGGATGACTTCGAGCGCAAGGTGACGCCACGGACAAAGCTCCTTGCCGTCGGCGCGGCCTCGAACGCGCTCGGCACAATTACCGATCTCGTTCGCGCAGGGAGTCTGGCGCGCGCGGTCGGCGCATACTTTTTCGTTGACGCCGTCCATTACGCGCCGCACCGGCTCGCGGACGTGCGCGCGCTGAAGTGTGATTTTCTCGCCTGCTCGGCCTACAAGTTCTACGGCCCGCACATCGGCGCAATGTTCTGCCGCCGCGAGTTGCTTGAAACGCTCCCTTTCCCGAAGCTCATCCCCGCGCCCGACTACGCGCCCGAAGTCGCGGAGACGGGGACGCAGAACCACGAAGGGATAGCGGGCGCTGCCGCCGCCGTCAACTTCCTCGCCTCGATTGCGCCGGGCGCGCCGCGCCGCGAACGTTTGCGCGCCTCCTTCGACGCGCTCCACGCGCGCGGCG
>JBGTBQ010000046.1:0-7781 GCA_041749275.1 Pyrinomonadaceae bacterium
GGCCGCGCGCGCGCGCCTCCACGCGCGCCGCGAGCAGCCCGTTGAGCGCCGCCGGTTGCAACTCGATTGCGTCAGCGCCGAACTTCGCCGCTTCCCATCCGGCCTCGTGCTGGAAGGCCAACACCTGCGCCGCGCTCGTGAAAATGCAGACGGGAGGAACCCGCACGGTTTCAGCCGCGACGAACATCGCCCCGTACTCTTCAACCACCCGCCGCGCCGTGAGGTCGCCCGCCGGGCAGAAGGATGTAAGGTCAATTCCGCGTCGCGCGAGCGCCCCTTCGAGCGCCTGCTCGAACGTCGCGCGCCGCGCGCCGCCCCGTGTCCCTTCTTCACTTGCGATCAAGTCCGGGAGTCTCCCTTTTAAAGAAATGATGAATGCAACAGGAGGCAGAAGTCAAAAGCCATGAGACTGAAGATGAAGAGTTCTTCCTTCTGTTTTCTCTCTTCTGACTTCAGTCTCCTTATTCATCATTCATCATTTTTCCCCCTTCTGTCCATCCGTGGTAATTTGTCTTTATGGGCCGCATCCAGAAATTCCGCGAGACGCTGGCGATGTACCGCAAGCACGGCTGGCATCCGGCGCGCGTGCTGATGACGGCGGAGGCGCTCGACGAATTGCGCGGAGAGGCGGGGGCGGACGAATTGCGTTTCGAGGGCGTTGACGCGCAGGAATCGCCGGTGGATGCGATGTGGTTCACGCGCGGCGCGGAGGGCGGGCGCGCGGCGTGGGAGTTGCGGCAAGTGGGCGAGCCTTACGCTCTCTTCGAGATGTTCGAGGCCGACGAGACGGAAGAAGACCGCGAGGACGTGCGCCGCGAAATGGAGGCGCGCTTGCGCGAACACGTCGCGCCTCGGGCCGAAAGCGATCCATCCTGACCGTGAAAGCAAAAGGCACGAAGCAAAGTAGAGTGACTTTGCTTCGTGCCTTTTTGTGTTTGCGCTGATGTAGTCGCCCGCGCCTAATCTTTGCTCCCGCCGACCTTCACGGGAATCTCAAGCCGCTCGCCGCCGCGCATTACTACGACCTTGATGGTGCTCAAAGGCACGGCCTCGTAAATGCGATACCTCAAGTCGCCAGCCGTGCGAACCAGATGCTCGTTGAACTCGACGACGATGTCGCCCTCTTTCAAGCCGGCGAGGTATGCCGGCCCGTTACGATTCACATCGTCCAGCTCCACGCCGTATGTGTTCGCGCCCGGCACGCGCTTGCGATCACCCACGTCAACGCCGATGCGGCCCTGACCACCGGGCCGGGCGTTGAATGGTCTCAAGCCTTGAAACTCTTTCTTGGTGGTGGTCGTCAGCGTCGTCGTCTTCGTCTCGCCGTCGCGGATGAAGGTGACTTCGACCGTCTTGCCGGGCGGAGTCGCGCGGAGAGTTCTGCTCATGTCGTCGTCGTCCTCGATCTTCTGACCATCGAAGATAGTGACGATGTCGCCGCCGATCAGGCCGGCGCGTTCAATCGGCGAGCCGAGGCCGGCGATGCCCTCGATGAAGGCGCCGCCGCCGTCCGCCGTATCAAAGCCGTCAACGCCGACGAAAGAAACGGGCGGAGGCGGGGACGCGAACCTGCCACGGCCCACGAGCTTCTGGATGCCGATGCCGCCGACGGTCAGCACGACCGTCAGCACGATGACCCAGATGATCCAGTTCATCCGCATCGGGTTGCAGGTCGAGATGAGTTTCTTGAAGGAAGAATCAGGCCCTCCTTGCACCGAAGCCTCAGCGTTCGACATGGGCGCGACCGCGCCCCACGTACCGGGCGTGTGGAAGGCGGCGCCCGCGTTCAGATTGTTCGTCTGCACTCCGGCGGGCGCGCTGGTCTTGCCATCGAAGCGGCGCGTCGCGGTGTACTCC
Source organism: Pyrinomonadaceae bacterium (assembly GCA_041749275.1). GTDB lineage: Bacteria > Acidobacteriota > Blastocatellia > Pyrinomonadales > Pyrinomonadaceae > JBGTBQ01. The sequence goes on from JBGTBQ010000046.1 coordinate 1,858, forward strand.
TCGACGCCTTCGCCCAGACGAAAACCGCAACTCCGGCAGAAGCGCAAGCCCACGGGCATCGGCGTCCGGCAACTTGGGCAAGGCTGCGGCCCCTCCCCTCCCGCCGGCATTTCTTCGTCTCTGTTCCTATTCATCATGATGTTTTATTTTAGCTTACGAACTGCTTCCGAGGCACCCATCCACAGCGTCTTGCTGAACGGATTATACGCCTCTTGGAGCGTCATGGTTGCATCTTGTTGGCGCGGAGCATAGACTCTCGCTTTCAGTTCCGAAGCAAGTCGGTGCGGAATTTTCCGCGGCGATAACCCGATATAGAGAAGCCGGATGCAGTTCAAAACGGCAACGGCACGCCGCGTGCTTCGTTAGGTCACCGACCATCGAACAACTCCGGCGGCGCCGGATGAGAATTCGCCTGAAAGGGACCATAACACAAGTGGAAGTCACCAAAGCCCTCGCCACCCTGCAACCGCTTTACGGAAAAAGCAATGTCGAGATCGTGACCGACAATGGGAGCCGCGTGCGCGGCCTTGTCCGCAGCCTGAAGACGACGCAGGCGCTCACCCGTCCGAGCGTCAAGATCGAGCGCGCCGACGGTCAGGTCGTCAAAATCCCCTTCGCCAACATCACCGAGATCATAGACCATAACGAGTAAGCAGTAGGCCGTGGGTTGAATAGTTTAGCAGTTGCCGCCATCCGACCGCGTTTCCGGTCAATGAGGGTTCTTTACCGCCAACCGCCTATTGCCTACGGCCTACTTTCTTCCACTTGTCACTCGTCACTCGTCTATGCTTTTGTTATAGTAAGCCCGTGGGCGCTCTTGCCCGCACCGGCCCGGGATGGGCGTTGGAAGAGTTGAGCAAGATGATGATTGAAGATTTCGGGACGCGCGTGGCGAGCGTGTGGGAGGGTTTGAGGCCCGTGACCCGGAGCCTTGTCGAACGCGCGGTGCAGGCGACCCAGTCGCCACCGGGAACGAATGCCTCGGCGACGACGCGCGGCGGAGCTTTGTACGACCCTCGCTCCGAGTGGGAGTTGAGCCGTTTGCTCTCGGCGCTCGACGAGCGCGCGACTGAGCAAGGCGAGGTCGTGCTAAACGCCGAACAAGCGCGCGAGCTAGTCCGCATCTCCGAGACTTGCGCCGCCGTGCTCCATCAGGAAGCGCGCTCGGCGGAAATCTTCGCGCAGCTTCTGGAGCGCGCGTTCAGTTCACAGAACTATAAGCGCGTGGATATGCTGGCCGACACTATTGCGGAGCGCCTCGCGCCGAGCGAGACCTGCGAACTGGCGCGGAGCCAAAACCCGATGGTGCGCGCCATCGCCCACGAAGCGCTGCTGCAAACTCCGGTCGCCGTGCTTGTCGCGTTGCTCGCCGACCCCGTGGACGCCGACATCGCGCGCTCCGCGCTCGAATATCAGGCCGCGGAATACGGCTCCGAGGAAGCACGTATGCTCGTCAACGCGCTCGACCTCGCCGACGCCGCTGACGACGACCTCTGAAGTAAGGCGAAAGTAAAAAGCAAAAGGCAGAAGTGAAAAGCGGATGCTCTTCACTTCTGCCTTTTGCTTTTTACTTTCGCCTTATTGTGCGTTGCCGATCTCACGCAGGCGCGCGACGACCTGCTCGATCAGCCAGTTTGGCGTCGAGGCTCCGGCGGTGACGCCGACGCGCGCGGCCCCGCGCAATTCTTGTGGGTTGATCTCGTCGGGCGTCTCGATTAGAAAACTTTTCTCACATTGTTCCTGACAGACCGCGAGGAGTTTCAGGCTGTTCGACGAGTGCTTGCCGCCGATGATGTAGAAGGCGTCCACTTCGCCCGCGAGCGCGCGGGCCGCGTCCTGCCGGTCGCGCGTGGCGGAGCAGATGGTGTTGACGATCTGCGGTTCCGAGTCGGATTTGGCGCGCACGGCCTCGGCGGCTTCGAGGAAGGTCTTCAGCTTGAGGGTAGTTTGCGAGACGACGAGCGGCGCGTGCAGGTTGGGCAAGTTCGCCACTTCGCTCGCGTCGCGGACGACGTGCGAGTTGTGCGGCGCATAGCCCACGACGCCGATCATCTCCGGGTGATCGGGGCTGCCGACGACGACGACATCGCGCCCCTCCGCGGCGGCGCGCTCCGCGAGCTTCTGCACCTTTGTGACGAACGGGCAGGTCGCGTCAACCACTTTCGTCGCACGCCCCTCCAACTCGCGTTGCACTTGCGGCGTAACACCGTGCGCGCGGATGACGGCGGTAACGCCTTCCGCGACCTCGCCGGGCGTGTTGATGGTGCGGACGCCATCGGCTTCGAGCCGCTGTATCTCCTGCGTGTTGTGGATGAGCGGCCCCAGCGTTCGCACCGTCGCGCCCTCCGAGAGCGCATCTTCGACCATCTCGACGGCGCGCTCGACGCCGAAACAGAAACCGAACTCCTCGGCTAGAAGAACCTGCATCGTTTACCTCGGAAAGCTGTTAGCGATTAGCTGTTAGCGATTAGCTTTTTGTCTTTGGCTAACGGCTGACAGCTAATCTCTATCAACCGTTATGAAATCGGCTCCGGCTCGTCGGCGGCTGAAGCCGGGGATGTTGTCTCACCGCGACCGCGTCGTTGCCACTCGGCACGCAGACGGTCGGCGGCGTCAAGGCTCTCGTCAATCCACCCGATGTTCTTCTCGGCGAACCAACGCAGGCTTCCCCAGAGATTCTTTTCAAGCTCGCCTAGTTTCTGCGCCGCGTCACGAGGAAGCGCCGCGAACGAAGCGTCACACATGAAGCGGAGCGCATCACACACCGGGTTTCCCGTGTTATAGCGCGGGTCTTTCGTATCAGCCATAAAAATTCCAGACCTCCTTACCCAAGCCATACGGCTAAAGCCGCGTGCCCGTTCCGCACACATCTTAATCAAGGCAAAAGGTAAAGGCAAAGAGGGACTAATCTCTAACCAAGGGCTTTTTCCACGGTGGGCCACATCTGACTGGTCCAGAATTCGTAGCCCTCGTCGGATGGATGGAAGAGGTCGGCACAGAAGAAGTCGGGCCGGGTGGGCAACAGTTCGTGACTCTCGGTGTAAGCGTCAACGACGGCGAGGCCATTGCTCTCGGCGATGCGGTTGAGTGCGCTGTTGAAGGCGTTGATTCGCTGACGTAGCTCGACGCGCATAAAATCCGGCACGCCGGGCGCGCAGGCGATGTCGGGAATGTTCGTCATAACCACGGGCGCTCCCGTCACGGCGCGGATGCGGCGGATGATCTCCGCGAGGTTTCGTTCATACTCCTCCAGCATCAGCCGCTGCACGTCGTTGACGCCGATGCCGAGCGTGACGAGCGTCGGGCTTTCCTCCCCGACGCGCCCCACCTGTTCACGCAGCACGTCCTCAGTCGTTGCGCCGCTCACACACAGATTGACGACGCGCGAACCGGGCCGCCTGCGCTCGATGCGCGTGAACAGGCGCGCGACGTAGCCGCCCCCACTCGTCGCCCCGACGCCCACGCCGGTCGAATCGCCGAGCGCCACGTAGACCACAGGCTCCACTCCATTGTTGCTCATTGCTTTCTTCACCTCTCGTGAAATCGCGCTGACACTCTCTACGCAACCGCGCGGCGATACGGATTTTCGAGAGCCACAGGCGCGCCCGCGCGGGAAGGGGAACGATACGTCAAAAGGATGAAAGAGAATTTGACGCTGTATCAGCCACGCTTCCGACTTCTGACTTCCCGTTTCTGCTAACGGCGCACGCCGAGGAAAGGTGCGTGCAGGTACGAGTGTGAGAAGTCGGCGCCCAAATTGAAATGTCGCTTGACGACTGACGCCGGGTCGAAGAACCACGCGCCGAGCGGTTGCTCACGCTCTTCCCGGTCGAACCAGCCCCACGGCGGGCGGGCTACGTTCGAGGCGCCGACGCCGCCTTTAAAAGCCACCCCCAACACGCCCAGCCTGACGCGGCGTGTGACGGCGCGACCCGACTTGTGCACGACGCTCACACTCCGCGTGCCGTAGTTATACTTCTCCCCAAACGTCACGTTGGGGCTTTTCCGCGCGCGCGGCCAGAGCGTGTCGTAGATGGAGAGGAGTTCATATCCGACCATGCCGCTGCTCCGGCCCGAAGGGTCTTCGGCGCGACCGGCATAGCGGTACTCTAACGTGCCGTCGCGGGAACGCTTCGCGTCGTCGTCGGGATCATAAGCGGAGACGCCGTGCCCCTTCGGTTCGACGTAGAGAAGCGGATACTGTCCCTCCACACGCACCCTCTGGAAGCCGACGAGTTGGCTTCCTTCAGGGACATACTTCAGGAAGCGGTCGTGCGCGAGCGTCTCGACGAAGACGACCGCGGCGCGCGCCGGATCGTCACCGCTTTTCGCCGCCACGACGAGGCAGCCTTCCATGTCGTTCTCGTGCGCGAGCACGGCATCCTGCGAAAGTCCGGTCGGGTCATACTTGCCGCCGCGCCGCACCCCCTCGCGGATCAACTGGCTGAGGATTGCGCCGCGCGCGGCCCCGCCCTTGTAGTCGCGCGGGTGGAAGACGGCGTAGTGAACGAAGAAATGTGTCGGCGTCTCGCTCACGGCGTAGTAGACGAAGGCGCGCATCCGGAAAGATTCCTGATCGGTGTGCGACCAGTTGTTGTCGCCGCGCCAGTCGCCGTCGAAATCGAAGTTGGTGATGAGGTCGGCGCGCCGCCGGTCGCCGAGACCCTGTTGAAAGACGGGCGCGAAGCGCGCCGCGATTTCGCGGTCGCGCCGTTCGCTCACAACCTTTGCGCTGGACTTTTTTACCTGCGCCGAAACGATGATGGACGACAGAAGGACAGCGAAAAGTAAAAGAGCAGGGGGAAGTTTGTATGACATTTTCGCATACGCTCCACGAAACGTTTTCGCCGACCGAACTCTCGGCGGGGAGAAGCGAGGCGCTTGAACTTAACACGCGATGCGCCTCCGCACCGAACTGGGCGCGGGCGGGCGGGCGTGTCGTCGAGCGTGTAGTGAATCTCTCTCAGATGACCGACTCCGCGCGCACCGGCTCTCTCAAGATCGCTTCGGCTGCCGTCGAGGCCACGCGCGCGGCTTCGGGGTGTGAATCCACCAGCCCGCCGATTTGCAGCAGCGATTCGCCCGTCCGCGAGAGCATACGGAAAAGGTCGCCCTCTTCGGCGCGCGTCTCGCGGACGAGCGTCATCCAGCTTACTCCCCCGGCCCAGCGCGCCGCCGTCGCGGCGGCGGAGAAGTTGATTTCGGGTGCGGGTTCGAGTTCCTGCTGCCATTCGACGGTCGCCACGTCGTAGGCGATGCGGTCGAAGTGCGCGAGCGCGGTAATGAGCGAGTCGTCCAACTCCAACTGGCCGAAGTCGCGCTCGGCATCCGCCGCGAGCGCGGCCACGAGGCCCGCGACGCGGCGCGCGTCGAGCGTCGAGAAGAGGCCGCGCCCGATACATTCGCCGACGAGCAGCGGGCGGTCGAGCCGCAGGTCGGCGAGCCAGCGGCCTCGTTCGCTGACGCGCTCGGCGAAGAAATCGAGGTAGCCGAAATGATGCAGCACGCGCGCGCGCCGCTCGAACGGCTGCCAGACCTCTTCGCGCAACGATTCGACGCGCCGTTCCATGCGCTCCAACGTCTCCGCCTCTTTGATGACTGACCACAACGCCTCCCGGCACTGTTGCCCGGCGTCGCCCGCGGTGAGGCCATCAATCAAATCGTTGATGAGTTTCACGGCTTCATCCGATGGCGCGCGTGCGTCGCGCAGACGTGGTTCCGGCAGCAGCGCGGCGCGTCCCGCGCGCACCGCTTCGAAGACTTCCTCGCGCCGGCGTTCGTCGAGCGGGAAGATGTCGGCGTAGACCCTCCCGACTCGTTCCAGAGCAAGCGAGGCGCGACGCCCGTCCTCGCGCACGCCCGCGAAGCCGTCGCCGCGCCTTTCGGTGACAAGGACGAGGCGGCGGCTGGCGCGCCCGACGCCG
>JBGTBQ010000047.1:0-20621 GCA_041749275.1 Pyrinomonadaceae bacterium
GCGCACGTGCCCGAGGGCCGCGGCGTCATCGCCGAGCTGACCGTCGAGGAGAACCTGCGCCTGGGGGCCATGTTCCGCAAGGGCGACGACCCGGCCAAGGACGTCGAGGAGGTGTACACCCTCTTCCCGTCGCTCGACAGCCGGCGCAAGCGGACGGCCCACACCCTGTCGGGCGGTGAGCGGCAGATGCTGGTCGTGGGGCGTGCCCTGCTCAGCAAGCCCAAGGTGCTGCTGCTCGACGAGCCGTCGCTCGGCCTCGCGCCGCTCGTCGTCCACACCATCTTCGAGGCCATTGACGAAATTCGCGGCAAGGGCACGACCATCCTCCTCGTCGAGCAGAACGCGCACGCCGCGCTCGGCCACTCCGACCGCGCCTACGTCCTCGAAACGGGCCGCATCGTCATGGAAGGCCCCTCCAAAGAACTCGCCGCCGACCCGCGCATCAAGGAAGCATATCTCGGCGAGTGAGTCTCCACCGCAACTGAATCTGAAGACGCGAACGGAATTAACCATCTAAGACACGCAGGCGCAAAGAAAGTAGTGGACGTTTTCTTTGCGCCTGCGTGTCTTGGTGTTCAAGGTCAAGGTTGGCAGCCGTTGGTGTTCAAGAGACTTGCCGGTCTTGCGAATGACGGGCGAGAATGTGGCGGAAGCGAGAGGTGACCGTCTATCAATCGAACAGCTCATCTATGCGACGCCGGCTTAAACTGAAACTATCAACACTGCTTCTGTTCGCCGCGCTCGCCTGCGGCTGCAACGGACGCGGCGCGGCGGGAACGGATGACCCGCCGCCGGACGACCGCCTCCGAATCGGCGCCGTCATGTCGCTGACCGGCGACACGGGGCGCTACGGCCTTTCGGCGATGAACGGGATGCAGATGGCCGTCGAGGATGTAAACGGGCGGGGCGGCATCGGCGGCAAGCAGGTCGAACTGATCGTGCAGGACACACGCTCCGACGCGGACGAGACCGAACGTGTCGTCCGCCGGCTCGTGGACGAAAGGAGAGTCCACGCGCTCCTCGGCGAGATCGTCAGCTCGCGCTCGCTCGTCGTCGCCGGCATCGCCCAAGAGGCGCGCGTCCCCATGCTCACACCTTCCGCCACCAGCCCGGAGGTCACAACGCGCGGCGATTACATCTTCCGCAGTTGCTACACCGACCCCTTTCAGGGCGCGGCCCTCGCGCAGTTTGCCGCGCGGACTTTGGGCGCGCGGCGGGCCGCGATGCTCCTCGTCGCGGGGGATGCTTACTCGGCCAAGCTCGCCCGCTTCATCCGCGACGAGTTCGCGCGTCGCGGCGGCGAAGTCGTCATCGAGCAGACCTACACCGAAGGCGATAGCTACTTCACGGAACAGCTAATGAAGATTAAAGAGGCCGCGCCGGACGTGGTCTTTCTGCCCGGCTACTACCGCGAGGCCGGGCTGATCGCGCGCGAGGCGAAGAAGTTGGAGCTGACGGTCCCACTCGTCGGCGGCGACGGTTGGGACTCGCGCCATCTCTACGAGATCGGCGAGATTGCCATCGTCGGCTCTTTCTTTTCAAGCCACTACTCGGCGGATGATCCCGACCCGCTGGTGCAGCAGTTCGTCGCCGATTACAGGCGTCTCTACGGGAGCCAGCCGGACGCTTTCGCCGCCACGGCCTACGACGCGGCGCGCATCATGCTCGACGCCTTCGAGCGCGCGGGCGGCGCGACCGACGGCGCGGCTGTCCGCGATGCACTCGCCGCGACGCGCAACTTTCCCGGCGTCACCGGTCTCATCACCTTCAACGCCGCGCGCGACGCGGTCAAGCCCATCGTCATCATCAAGATCGAAGAGGGCGGTATGTACGCCGTGCAGGAACGCATCACGCCCGAAAGCCTCGCCCTTCAGCACACACCCACACCCACACCCAGCCCGTCGCCGCGGAAGATACGGCGACGGCGAGCACGATAACGCTCATCAATCGTCCGTCAGGCCGGCGCGTGCGGCGACCAATGCTTCATGCACACGTTCGGGCGACGCGCCGCCCGTCTGCGCCTTTGTCGCCAGTGTCTGTTCGAGCGAGAGCGCATCGTACACGTCCTCGCCGACGAGCGGCGAGAACTCTCGCAACTCTTCGAGTTCTAGTTCGTGCAGCTCCAATCCTTTGCCGAGTGCGTGGAGCACCATGCGCCCCACGGCCTCGTGCGCCTCGCGGAAGGGCAGTCCGCGCCGCGCGAGATAGTCGGCCATCTCGGTGGCGTTCATGTAGCCCACGGATGCCGCCTCGCGCGCCCTTCCTTCGCGCAGACGCACGTTACGGAGCACGGTGGCCGTCACCGCGAGCGAGCCGCGCAAAGTGTCGGCCACGTCGAAGACCGCCTCTTTGTCCTCCTGCATGTCCTTGTTGTAGGCGAGCGGCAACCCCTTGACGACCGTCAAGAGCGCGATGGCGTGGCCGTAGACGCGGCCCGTCTTACCGCGGACGAGTTCCAGCGCGTCCGGGTTCTTCTTCTGCGGCATGATGCTCGACCCGGTCGAGATGGCATCACCGAGTTCGATAAATCCGAACTCGGCGGTTGAGTAGATGATGAGGTCTTCCGCGAGGCGCGAGAGGTGCGCCATGACGAGCGAGGCGGCGCAGGCGAACTCGACGCAGAAGTCGCGGTCGCTTACGGCGTCGAGGCTGTTGCGCGCGACGCCTCCGAAGCCGAGCGCGCGCGCGACCTCTTCACGGTTGATCGGGTAACTCGTCCCGGCGAGCGCCGCCGAGCCGAGCGGCAGCACGTTCACGCGCCGCCGGACTTCACACATGCGCTCGCGGTCGCGCGCGAGCATCTCGAAATAGGCGAGACACCAGTGCGCCCACGGAACGGGCTGCGCGCGCTGCAAGTGCGTGTAGCCGGGGAGCACCGCGTCGCGGTGCGCCTCGGCCAAGTCCAATAGCGCGCTTTGCATATCGCGCAGGGCCGCCTCAAGGTCGTCAATCTCGTCGCGCAGCCAGAGGCGCATCGCCGTCGCTACCTGATCGTTGCGGCTCCGGCCCGTGTGGAGCCGTCGGCCCGCGTCGCCGACAAGTTCGATGAGCCGCGCCTCGATGAACGAATGCACGTCCTCCGCCGACTCATCCGCGAAGAAGGCTTCGCCCTGCTCGGCGGCGCGGGCCATCAACGTCTTCAGTCCATCGGCCACAAGCGCCGCCTCTTCGTCGCTCAAGACGCCCGCGCCGCGCAGCCCCTCGCAGTGCGCGAGGCTCCCGCGCACATCCGCCTCGAAGAGCCGCCGGTCGAAGCCGAACGAGCGATTGAAACGCGCGAACCCGCTGTCCGTCTCCCCCGTAAAGCGCCCGCCCCATAGCTGTTTCTCTTTGCTCATGGATTCTCCGTCACCCACACCGGAAATTTGCTATTATGCATCTTTCCTGCTAGATTATGCATCTATGCACGAGTTATGCAAGTAAAGTGCATAGCAATGCGATGGAAAAAGAGAGGCGACAACAGACGATACTGAACCTGATTCGTTCCCGCCGCATTGGGACGCAGCAGGAACTTGCCGGGCGTTTGGAGCGCGCGGGGATCGTGGCGACGCAATCGTCCATCTCGCGCGACCTCGTCGAACTTGGCGTCGTCAAGCATCACGGCCACTACGCTGTCCCGCAGGGCGCGAACGGCGCGGGCGGGCGCGGCCTCCTCGACATGGACATGGCGGGCCAGCATCTCGTCGTGGTGAAGTGCGAACTGGGTCTGGCCTCGGCGGTGGCGGTCGAGATTGACCGCGCGGCAATCAAGGAGATCATCGGCACGCTCGCCGGCGAGGATACGATCTTCATCGCCGTCGCCGACCGCAAGGCCCAGCGCGCGGTAATCAAAAAAATCTGGGAGCTGTTTCAATAGAAGTCAGAAGTCAGAAGTCAGAACGCTGAAGTCAGAGTAGGAGAGCAGACTTTGTTCTGACTTCAGCGTTCTGACTTCTGACTTGAACGGAAACGAGATGACACAAGAGATCAAAAAAATTGTTCTGGCGTATTCGGGGGGCTTGGATACATCGGTGATGCTTCATTGGCTGCGGGAGCGTTACGGGTGCGAGGTCGTGTGCTACTGCGCGGACGTGGGGCAGGGCGAGGAACTGACGGGACTTGAGGAGAAAGCGCGCGCGACCGGCGCGTCGAAGCTCTATGTCGAGGACTTGCGCGAGGAGTTCGTCACCGAGTACGTGTGGCCGGCGGTGAAAGCGAACGCGCTCTATGAGGGAGTCTACCTGCTCGGCACGTCGCTCGCGCGGCCCGTCATCGCCAAACGGCAGATTGAGATCGCGCGGCGCGAGGGCGCGGATGCCGTGGTGCACGGGGCGACGGGGAAGGGCAACGATCAGGTGCGCTTCGAGTTGACCTACTACGCGTTGGAGCCGGAGATTCGGGTCATCGCGCCGTGGCGCGAGTGGGAGTTCAAAGGGCGGAGCGATTTGATCGCCTACGCCAAAAAGCACGACATCCCGGTGACGGCGACCGCCGAAAAACCCTACTCGACCGACCGCAATCTGATGCACGTCTCTTACGAGGGCGGCATCCTCGAAGACCCGTGGGCCGAGCCGCCCGCCGATATTTTCCAGATGACGAAAGCGCCGGAGGAGGCGAAGGCCGAGGCGCAGTACGTCGTCGTCGGCTTCGAGCGCGGCGTGCCCGTGAGCGTGAACGGCGAGCGGTTGGGCGCGGTCGCGCTGCTCACGGAGTTGAATCGCGTGGGCGGCGAGCATGGCGTCGGGCGCGTTGATCTTGTGGAGAATCGTTTCGTCGGGATGAAGTCGCGCGGCGTGTACGAGACGCCGGGCGTGACGATCTTACAGGCGGCGCACCGCGCGCTCGAATCAATCACGATTGACCGAGAGGTGCTGCGTTTGCGCGACGCGCTGAGTTTGAAGTTCGCCGAGAGCGCCTACTACGGCTTCTGGTTCGCGCCGGAGTCGGAGTTGATGCGAAAGACGATTGACGAGACGCAAACGTCCGTGACGGGTGAAGTGCGCGTGAAACTCTATCGCGGCAACGTCATCGTTGTGGGCCGTCGCTCGCCGAACTCTTTGTATCAGGAACGGCTTGCCACCTTCGAGGCCGAGAACGTTTACAACCAGCGCGACGCCGAAGGGTTCATCAAACTCAATGCGCTGCGACTGCGGACGCGGGCGCAGTTGGGCCGCGACTGAGCCGTTGGCTCAACGCGCTTGAGAGACACGCGGTCGGGAATCAACGAGACGGATCATGTTATGGAGAAGGGCGGGAATACGATGGCAAACACTTTGGGCGTGCGGGTGACAATCGTCGAAGCTGACAAGGTCGGTTCGGTCGTGTCGGGGCTGGACTTGCAAAAGACGCTGGCGGTCGTGGGCGAGAGGCGGCGCGCGCGCGTGGGCGACGTGGTGGTGGTGCAGGCGTTGACGGACAGCGCGACCTACAATCAGCTTGAGCTGCCTTCCGGCAGAATGGCGAAGATCAATCCGGGCGACGTGATCGTCGGGGCATTGGGGAGCCGCCGCGCGCTCAAGGGGTTTGTCGGTGATGTGCCCGAAACGGTGGGCGCGGACGATGAACTGCATCTCTTAAACATGGGCGGCGTGATCGGCGAGTGTACGGGACATCATTCTTCTCTGAGCGATGCGATTCGCGTCCGCGTGATCGGTTTTGTCTACGATGAGGAGATGAACGTGCGGAACATCGCGGATGGGGCGTTGCCTCTGCGCGCGACGCTGCCCGAACGGGTTGCGCCGCTGGTCATTGTCGCGGGCGCGTGCATGAACAGCGGGAAGACGTTAGCGGCGACTGAGATCGTGCGGCAGGCGACGCGCGCCGGGATGCGCGTCGCGGCGGCGAAGCTGTCGGGCGTCGCCGCCTTGCGCGACACGCTCAACATGAGCGACCACGGGGCGGTAGCGACGGCGAGCTTTCTCGACTGCGGGCTGCCCTCGACCGTGGGGGTCGGCGACCTCGCGCCCGTGGCGAAGGCGATCATCGCGCGCCTCGACGAGAGCGCGCCCGACATGATCGTCATCGAGTTGGGCGACGGCATCCTCGGCGGCTACTCGGTGGATTCGGTGTTCGATGACGCGGAACTGCGCGAAGCGACCGCCGCGCTCGTCTTCTGCGCCTCGGATTATGTCGGCGCGTGGGGCGGCGTCGAACTGTTCAAGCGGCGCGGGCTGAAGGTTGACGTGGTCGCCGGCTCCGTGACCGATTCGCAGATGGGCGAAGACTATATCGAGCGCGAGATAGGTGTGCCCGCCGGGAACGCAAAGCGCAACGGCGCGCGGTTGTTCGACCTCATCAAGAGCAAGATCGAATGCTCTCCGGCGAAGGCCATCGCGTAAGCGCGGCCTGCCTTCAGCGGCAGGGGCGCAGCGCCTTGAGGGCGAGAAAGAGGAAGACGAGGCCCACGAGGACGAGGGCCAGATTGGCGGTCACGATGCCGCTGATGACCAGTGCCAGCCCGATGCCGACGAAAGCTCTGGCGGATTTTTTGCAGGACATATTTTTCACCTCCGGTTGTTTGCTTCTCGTCAGGCATTACGACCGGCGGCGCTCTGAAGTTCGCTGGCGTGATGCTTCGACGCGGGAAGTGAGGAAGACAGGGAAGTGAGCGGTAAAATTCGCATCGGCATTTTCGGCGGTTCGGGTTACGGCGGCGCGGAATTGCTGCGTATTCTCCTGTTCCATCCACATGCGGAAGTTGAACTGGTGACGGCGAACGAGCACGCGGGCAAGGGCGTGGGCGAGGTTCATCGCAACCTGCATGGGCTGACTGATCTCGTCTGCTCGAAAGCGCCGGAGGAGGTTGAAAGCCTGCGCGAACTCGATTGCGTCTTTCTCGCGCTGCCGCACGGACAGGCGTTGGAAATCGCGCCACGGCTGCCGGCGAACGTGAAGGTCATTGACCTGTCCGGCGATTTTCGTCTCGACAGCGCGGAAGAATTCGCCGCGCACTACGGGCGCGAGCACACGGCCATCGAATTGCAGCGCGAGTTCGTCTACGGGTTGACGGAAGTGAACCGCGAACGGATCAAGACGGCGCGGCTCATCAGCAACCCCGGCTGTTTTGCGACAGCGACGCTCTTGGGTCTCGCGCCGCTCGTTGCGGGGGACATCATCGGCGGTCACGTCGTCGTGGATGCGAAGACCGGCTCGTCCGGCTCCGGCGCGAAGCCGGCGGCGAACACGCACCACCCGCAGCGCTCGAACTCCTTCTACGCCTACAAGCCTTTTACGCACCAGCACGTGCCGGAGATCGAGCAGACGTTGCGCGCGGTCGGCGACTGGACGAGCGACCTCGTGTTTATGACGCACTCGCTCCCCGTCGCGCGCGGCATCTTCGCTTCGATCTACGTCGAGACAAAAAAAGAGTTGACCGCGGAAGCGGCGCGGTCTCTGTTCTCCGATTATTACGGCGGCTCGTTCTTCGTGCGTCTCGTCGCAGGCTCACCCGACATCAACTGGGTGAAGACGACGAACTTCTGCGACATCGGCGTGGCGGCGCGGGGCCGTCATCTCGTCGTCTTTACGGCGATTGATAATCTCGTGAAGGGCGCGGCGGGGCAGGCCGTGCAGAACATGAACCTGATGTTCGGCTTCGACGAGCGGGCGGGGCTGCTCATGCCGGGGAGCAATCCATGAGCGATCATCAAAGCTCGGCTTTTAAACCCGCGCCGGTCAAACCTCACATCACATTCGACGCGCTCGAACGGATTGACATTCGTGTCGGCAGAATCGAACTCGTCGAGGATGTGGCCGGGTCGGAAAAGCTGGTCAAGCTCACGGTCAACTTCGGCGATCACCGGAGGACGATTCTCGTCGGGATGAAACGCGAGCGCGCGAACCCGAAAGAGGTCGAAGGGCGGCAGGCGCTCTTCGTCGTCAACCTTGAGCCGAGGCGGATGGCGGGAGAGATTTCGGAAGGGATGCTGTTGGACATCGGGCACGCGGACGGTCTCAGGCCGGTGTTGGCGTCGCCCGAAGTGGACGTGCCGGACGGAGCGCGTGCGGGATGAAGACGGAAGCCACCATGTTTGAAGAGACGGCGGAGCGCGAGGAGCGCTTTCAGCTTGCGACGTACAAGAAATTCCCGTTCGCGGTCGAACGCGGGGAGGGCGTGTGGGTTTGGACGAGCGAGGGCGAGAAGTATCTCGACTTGTATGGCGGGCACGCGGTCTGCGCGACCGGCCACTCGCACCCGCGCGTCGTTGAAGCGATCAAGTCGCAGGCGGAGAGCCTGTTGTTCTACTCGAACGTCGTCTACTCCGGCGTGCGCGCGCGCGCGGCGGAGAAACTCGTGGGCTGCGCGCCCGAAGGAATCACGAAAGCCTTCTTCTGCAACTCCGGCACGGAGGCGAACGAGAACGCGATGCGGATGGCGCGCATGAAGACGGGGCGCGAGAACATCATCACCTTTACGGGCGGCTTCCACGGGCGCACGGCGGACTCGATCAGCGCGACGTTTCTGGGGAAGTACCGCGCGTTGGGGCGACCGAACGTGCCGGGCCACCTGTGCGCGGAGTTCGGCTTGATCGAGTCGGTCGCGGCGCTGGCGGACGAGAGGGTCGCGGCGGTGATGCTGGAACCGATTCAGTCAATGGCGGGCGTGACGTTGGCCGCGCCGGAGTTTTACGCTGCGCTGCGGCGTCTGTGCGATGAGCGCGGGATGCTTTTGATTTATGACGAGGTGCAGACGGGCGTCGGGCGCACGGGGGAATGGTTCTTCGCGGGGAGCGAGGCGGGCGCGGGGGTCGTGCCCGACATCATCACGCTGGCGAAAGCTTTGGGGAGCGGCGTGCCGGTCGGCGCGTGTTTGACGACTGAACGGGTCGCCGCCGCGATTAAAGAGAACGACCTCGGAACGACTTTCGGAGGAGGGATGCTGGCGATGGCGGCTGTCGAAGCGACGCTCGGCGCGATTGTAGAGGACGGGATGCTTGAGAACGCGCGGGCGGTGGAGAAGTACCTGCGCGAGAATTTATCGGGCGTCCCGAAAATCGCGGGCTTGCGTGGCCGCGGCCTCCTGCTTGGCATTGAGTTCGTCGAATCAATCGCCGGAGAGGTGCAGCGTGCGTTATTGAAAAAACGCATCATCACCGGCACGTCGAGCGACGCGCGTGTGTTGCGTCTGTTGCCGCCGCTCTGTTTGCGAGTGGATGAAGCGGAGTTGTTCGTCGAAGCCTTGCGAGAGGTCTTAGTCGCAGAATGACGAAGCACTTTTTGACGACGGCCGACTACACGCGCGAAGAGCTTGAAGGCTTGCTCGACGCGGCGGCGAGTTTTAAGCGCGGCGACGACGCATCGAAACCTCTCGCGGGCCGTTCGGTGGCGCTCGTCTTCTTCAACCCCAGTTTGCGGACGCGCGCCTCGATGCAGGTCGGCGTGTACGAGTTGGGCGGGAACGCGGTCGTGCTGGAGCCGGGCGGGACGAGTTGGACGCTGGAGCACCGCGAAGGCGTCGTGATGGACGGCGACAAGACCGAGCATGTCGCGGAGTTCGTGCGCGTGCTCGCGCGTTACGCTTCGATGATCGGCGTGCGGACGTTCGCGGCGCTGAAGGACTGGGAGGAGGAACGGCTCGACCCGGTGCTCGCGGCGTTTGCGAAGTATTCCGAGGTTCCAATCGTCAACCTCGAATCGGCGATGCATCACCCCTGTCAGGCGATGGCCGACATGTTGACGGTGCGCGAGAAGTTGGGCGAGGGGCCGAAGCGCGTCACGTTGACATGGGCGTGGCACCCGAAGCCGCTGCCGATGGCCGTGCCGAACAGTTTCGCGCTGGCCGCCGCGCAGATGGGGCACGAACTGACCATCGCGCACCCGCCCGGCTACGAACTCGACGAGGAGTTGATTCAGGACATCAACCTGCACGCGTTCGACGCGGGCGCGAAGGTGACAGTGACGAACGACATCGAAGAGGCTTTCGACGGAGCCGAGGTCGTCTACGCGAAGAGCTGGGGCGGGCGTATGTTCTACGGCAACGCGGCGGAAGACATCGAGGAACGCGCGCAGTATCGCGCGAACTGGATCGTTGACGCCGCGAAGATGCGTCGCACCGAGAGCGGCATCTTCATGCACTGCCTCCCCGTCCGCCGCAACTGCATCGTCACCGACGAAGTGATTGATTCCACCGCATCGGTCGTCATTGACGAGGCGGAGAATCGTTTGCACGTGCAGAAGGCGATCATGACAAAACTTTTGGGGTAACAGCCGGATGGGAAAGACACAATCCGCTCCGTCTGTGACCGCTTCTTTTTTCGCCGGAGGTGAAAGTATGAGCAAGCAGCGACTTGATCTATTGCGCGAGGCTTTGCCGTACATCCAGCGGTTCAAGGGCAAGACCTTCGTCGTGAAGCTTTCGGGGAAGGTGACGGAGGAGCCGGAGAATCTGGCGTCACTGGCCGAGGAACTGGCACTGCTGCATCAGGTGGGCATCCGCGTGTGCGTCGTGCATGGGGGCGGGAAGCAGTTGACGGCACTGGCCGAGCAGATGGGTGTCGCGCAGAAGATCATCAACGGGCGGCGCGTGACGGACGATGCGACGCTCGACATGGCGAAGATGATCTTCGCCGGGAAGATCAACACGGACATCCTCGCCGCGCTCAGGGTGCGCGGGATTCACGCCGTCGGCCTGTCGGGCGTGGACGGAAATATCGTGCAGGCCAAGCGCAGGCCCCCGAAGGATATTCTGAACCGGGAGACGGGCATCAGCGAGCAGGTGGACTTCGGCCACGTGGGCGACGTGTTGGAGATTGACGACCGGCTGCTGCGCGTCCTACTGGATCACAACTACCTGCCGGTCGTCTCGTCGCTCGGCGCCGACGCCGAAGGAAGCGTCTTCAACATCAACGCCGACACCATCGCCGCCGAAATCGCCGTCAGGCTGGAGGCGGAGAAGCTCATCATGCTCTCGGACGTGGATGGCATCTACCTCCGGCCCGGCGAGCAAGCGACGAAACTTTCAAGGTTGACGGCGGCGGAGGTGACGGCGCTCGTCGCGGACGGCGTGGCGACCGGCGGCATGATCCCCAAATTGCAGAACATCACCGAAATCCTCCGCCGCGGCGTCCGCAGCGCGCACATCATCAAGGGAAGTTTGCGGAACGCGCTGCTCTCCGAAGTCTTCACCGACGAAGGGACGGGGACGATGATCGTGGCGTGAAGCAGACAGCAGGCAGCGGGCAGCAGGCAGCGGGCGGATAGCAGAAGGCAGCCGTTAACGTCATCGCGTCGCGGCTGCCTTCTGCTATGCGTTCGGCACTTGCTTTAACTCTTCGGGGGTCGGTGGTGCGCGGCGGGTTGCAGCGTGCGCGCCGGCGGAATGATAGTAGTGCGGTGCGCGCGAATATCAACGGCGGCACTATCATCCGTGAGACGACGGCAGAGCGAGAGTAGAGAACGACCGAACAATTTCGCCCGGCGGTTGCTGGCGGAATGGCGGCGGCGCGCGTGGCCGTCGGCGGGCGAGAGAGTCGTGGTCGCCGTCTCGGGCGGGGCGGATTCGACGGCGTTGCTGCTGGCGTTGGATGAGCTGCTCAAATCCGGGCGGCTCGAACTGTGTTTGACGGTCGCGCATCTGGATCACGGACTGCGGGGCGAGCGGGGCGCGGAGGATGCGCGCTGGGTGGCGGAGTTGGCCGGGCGACTCGGTTATGAAACGGTCATCGCGCGTGCTTCGGTCGGAGAGCGTGCGAGGCTGCGTCGGGACAATCTTGAGCAGGCGGCGCGGCGTGCGCGTTACGAGTTTCTGTCGGAGGCGGCGCGCGAAGCGGAGGCGCGGGCGGTGCTCGCCGCGCACACGCTCGACGATCAGGCGGAGACCGTGTTGCTGCGTCTGCTGCGCGGGAGCGGTGCGGAGGGCTTGGGCGGCATCAGGCCGGAGCGCCGGCTTGAAGAGGCGTCGGATGTTTCGCTATTGCGCCCGCTCGTGAGTTGGGCGCGGCGCGCGGAGACGGAAGAGTATTGCCGCGAGCATGGCGTCGAGTTCCGTTCGGACGCGATGAACGAAGACGAACGGTTCGCGCGCGTGCGCGTGCGGCGACGCCTCTTGCCGCTGCTCGAAACCTTCAACCCGCGTGCGGCGGAGGCGCTTGCACGCGCGGCGGAACTGCTCCGCGAGGATGCGGCGGCGCTCGAAGTGTTTGCCGCGCGGCTGCTCGAAGAAGCGTCGGACGACGGGCCGGAGGGGGATGTCGAGAGAGCGGCTGATTGTGGACGCGATGTGAAGCCTTTGCGTGTCGAAGTTCTCGCGGCGGCCCCGGCGGCACTGAGGCGACGCGCGTTGCGTTTGTGGGTCGCGCGTGGCCGGGGCGATCTCAGGCGGGTGGAGTTGGCGCATATTCTCGCGGTCGAAAAACTGCTGGTGGGCACGCGCGGCGGGCGCGTCGCGGAGTTGCCGGGCGGCTCGCTCGTCGAGCGACGGCGGGGCCGGCTCCTCTTCCGCGGAGAAAAGGGTTGAAAAAAGTCCCACCCGAACCTTACAATCGAGATCGAGCTTGACCGCTGGTTTCGACCGGCGGTCTTCGTGTTAAGGCGCAAGGGCCAGAGGGCCGGGGCGAAACGCGATGAATGAACGACCCGTAGAGATACATGGCCCGGCGGAGATCAACGCGCGCGTCCGGGCGCTCGCCTCGGAGATCACCGCCGCGCGGCTCGACAAGGAACTTACTTTCCTCGGAGTCCTCGAAGACAGCTTCGTCTTTCTCGCCGACCTTTTGCGTTCGGTCGAAGTTCCGCTCCGAACATCCTTCCTGCGTTACGATCACCGTCGGCTGGGCGGCGTACAGGATTTGTCTTTCACAACGCCGGTTGATATCAGCGGGCGCGACGTGGTTCTGGTCGAAGGCGTCCTCGACACCGGCGTGACGCAGGAATACATCATCAAGCAGTTGGAATCGCGCGGGGCGGGGCGCGTGCGTCTGTGCGTGCTGGTGGACAAGCCCGACAGCCGGCGGACGACCGTCGCGCCGGACTGGCGCGCGTTCGAGATGCACGAGGATTACGTGGTCGGTTACGGGCTGGGGTTTCAGGAGCGTTGGCGCGAGCTGCCGTACCTGGCAAAACTTGAGCGGGGGTGAATCCGTAACAAAGGCTCGACAATTTCAACACGCTCTTTGCACGGGCTGAAAAGCACAACGCCAAGTGGCCGTAAAGCATCCAAAAATGCGTGGTCGCCGTATAAAATTTATCGTTCGCTCAAGGGGAAACGGCGGTCGGAGGATGGCGGGAGAGCTTTCGGAGAGCGACAAAAGGCGCCGTGATGGGTTATCATCGGCGTCGGAGGCGAGACGGATTTGAGTTCCACAGCAAGACAATTAATTTTCTGGGTTCTGATTCTGTTTGGCGCGGTGATGCTCTATCACTTCGTCGTCAACAAACCGGGCCGCGACGCGACGCAGTTGTCTTACGGCGAACTGTTCGCCAAAATGCGCGCCGGCCAAATCGAGAAGATGACGATCAAGCAGAATGAAGTCGTCTCGGTGCCGAAGGACAACAAGGCCACGACATTCCGCACGCCCATCGAAGGCGACAAGATCAAGGGCGATTTGATGTCGCTCGCCGTCGAGAAGGGCGCGGACGGCGCGCCGCTCGTGAAGGAGGCGCAGATCGAGCCGGCGTCGGGCGGCACGATCTGGTCCATCCTTGTCTGGTACGGGCCGTTCCTCCTGCTTATCGGCTTCTGGATTTTCATGCTTCGGCAGATGCAGTCGGGCGGCAACAAGGCGCTCTCGTTCGGCAAGTCGCGCGCGAAGCTCTTGAATAACCAGCAGAAGCGCGTCACGTTCAAGGACGTGGCCGGCGTGGACGAGGCGAAGGAAGAGCTGCAAGAGATTATCGAATTTTTGAAGGAGCCGCAGAAGTTCCAGAAGCTCGGCGGGCGCATCCCGAAGGGCGTGCTGATGATGGGGCCGCCGGGCACGGGCAAGACTTTGCTCGCGCGCGCGGTTGCGGGTGAGGCGAACGTCCCGTTCTTCTCGATTTCGGGTTCCGACTTCGTGGAGATGTTCGTCGGCGTCGGCGCTTCGCGCGTGCGCGACCTGTTCGAGCAGGGCAAGAAGAACGCGCCGTGCATCATCTTCATTGACGAGATTGACGCGGTGGGCCGTCATCGCGGAGCGGGCTTGGGCGGCGGTCACGACGAGCGCGAGCAGACTTTGAATCAACTGCTCGTCGAGATGGACGGCTTCGAGTCGAACGACGGCGTGATCCTGATGGCCTCGACGAACCGGCCCGACGTGCTCGACCCGGCGCTGCTGCGTCCCGGTCGCTTCGACCGTCGCGTCGTCGTCTCGCGTCCGGACGTGCGTGGCCGCGAGGGCATCCTCAAAGTTCACACGCGCAAGATTCCGCTCGGCGACGACGTGGACATCAGCATCGTGGCGCGCGGCACACCGGGTTTCACGGGCGCGGACTTGGCGAATCTCGTCAACGAGGCGGCGCTGAACGCGGCGCGCTATAACAAGAAGATCGTGATGATGACGGACTTCGAGTTGGCGAAAGATAAAGTGCTCATGGGCGCGGAGCGCAAGAGCATGGTCATCACCAACGAGGAGAAGCGCGTCACGGCTTATCACGAAGCGGGCCACACGCTCGTCGGGTTAAAGGTGCCGAACGCAGACCCCGTGCACAAGGTGACGATCATCCCGCGCGGGATGGCTTTGGGCGTCACGCAGCAGTTGCCAGAAGGCGACCGGCACAACTACTCGAAGGAGTACCTTGTGGGCCAGATCGCCATTCTGATGGGCGGGCGCATCGCCGAAGAGGTTTTCCTCGGCAACATCACGACGGGCGCGTCGAACGACATCGAGCGCGCGACGGAACTGGCCCGCGCGATGGTCTGCGAGTACGGCATGTCTGATCTCGGCCCGCTCACCTTCGGCAAGAAGGAGGAGCAGATTTTCCTCGGGCGCGAGATCGCGCAGCACCGCGACTATTCGGAAGACACCGCGATCAAGATTGATCAGGAGGTCAAGAAGATCATCGGCGACCAGTACATGCGTGCGCGTGCGATCATCGAGGAGAACCGCGACACCATGGTACGTCTGTCGGAAACGCTCCTTGAGCGCGAGACGCTCGACGGCGTGCAGATTCGCCGCATCGTCGCGGGCCTCTCGCTCGACGACGACGCGCCGGCGGCAAAGGACGACGGCGACCGCCCGCAGCTCAAAGAGCCGACGGCCAACCCGCTCAAGCCTATCCTGCCGCCGATTACCGGCAGCAACCCGGCGACGGCATAAAGCCGGGGCACAAGGGAAAAGCGAAAGGGGAAGAGGGTTCACCTCTTCCCTTCTTCTTTTCACCCTCGGAACCATGGCAGTCCAAGTTTCAGTCCGCGGAGCGGACGCCGGCGGGTTCAGGCAACACAGTAGGCTCCCGGTCGAACCGTTGCCCGAACCCGAACCATTCGCCCTGAATTGATCATCGCTTCAGCCGCGTTCACGCGGCTTGCCCTCGTGGGCAACTAGGCCAGCCGTTCACGGCTGGTCGAACGGCGGTAAAAAAATCCGTGAGGCCGTTTTAACGGCCTTCTCGAACGGTTTACCACCAACGGCGGCTAAAGCCAGCCGGAGGAAGCACGCTGAAGCGCGCTGGAAACGGTTGGCGCGGGCGTTGTACCAGCCGTCGAACGGCTGGCCTATGCGCCCTCGCGGGCAAGCCGCGTGAACGCGGCTAACGTCGGGACGACCGCAACAAACCGGGATGACCTCAACGAATCCGGACGATCTCACGGAATTTGAACGACCTCGCTGAATCTGGATGGCCTCGCTGAATCTGGACGACCGCAACAAATCTGGATGGCCTCGCCGAATTTGAACGACCTCGCTGAATTTGAACGGCCTCATGGAATTTGAAGGAGCCTCACTGGTATGCCGCGAAACGTCTATTCGGAAATCAACCTGCACCTCACATGGCACACGAAACAGAACGCGCCGGTGTTGACGGTTGAGATCGAGAAACGTCTGCATCACTACCTGAAGCATCGTGTGCTGGAAACGCCGGGCGTGCGCTTTCACGAGATTGGCGGGATGCCGGATCACGTCCACCTCGTCGTGAGCGTGCCGCCGACGTTGCTCATCAGCGAGTGGATAGGCAAACTGAAAGGGGCCAGCGCGCACCACGTCAACCACGAGGTCGCCGACCGCAAGCTGCTCGAATGGCAGACGGGTTACGGCGTGGTCAGCTTTGGCACGAGAGATTTGGCGTGGGTCGTCAGGTACGCGCAAAATCAGAAGCAGCATCACGCGCGGGGCGACGCACACGCGCGGCTGGAACGCATCGAGGCCGATTCGCCGGAGCGCGACGATAATTCCGCATGACACGACAACGCGAATGGAAACTCGCACGGCGCGCGCTCGCTTACGGCGAGCGCACGCTCATCATGGGCGTGCTGAACGTGACGCCCGACAGCTTCAGCGACGGCGGACAGTTCTTCGACATTGATAGTGCCGTCGCGCGCGCCGAGGAGATGATTGCCGAGGGCGCGGATATTCTCGACGTGGGCGGCGAATCAACGCGACCGGGCAGCGCGCCCGTGTCAATCGAAGAGGAGATCAGGCGCGTCGTCCCCGTCGTTGAAGCGCTCGCCCGTTCCGCGACAGTTCCTCTCTCGGTTGACACGACGAAAGCCGGGGTCGCGCGCGCAACGCTCGCCGCCGGTGCGGAGATCATCAACGATATTTCGGGCCTCCGCTTCGACCCATCGCTCGCGGACGAGGCGGCGCGCACGGGCACCGGACTCATCCTCATGCACTCGCGCGGCACGCACGAGACGATGCACGCGCTCCCGCCCGTCGCCGACATCATGCGCGAGGTCACGGCATCCCTGCGCCACAGCGTCGCGGAGGCCGAGCGGCGCGGCGTCGAACGCGCACGCATCGTCATTGACCCCGGCATCGGCTTCGGCAAGAGCCACGAGCAGAACATCGAACTCATCGCGCGGCTCGATGTGTTCGCCGCGAGCTTTACTGATTTCCCCATCCTCGTCGGCACGTCACGCAAACGCTTTATCGGCGCGCTGCTCGGCGGCGCTTCCGTGGACGAGCGACTCCATGGCACGATGACGAGCGTTACGGCTGCCGTCCTGCGCGGCGCGCACATCGTTCGCGTCCACGACGTGCGCGCGGCGGTCGAGACGGTGCGCGTGGCCGACGCGTTCAAGAGTCTGAAGTCTGAAGTCTGAAGTCCGGAGCACAATCGGTTTCCGACTCCAGGCTCTTGATCGCGCTCGTCGCTTGTCACTCGTCACTGCTTTGTCGTATCGTGCCCGTCCGATGATGAAAACAATCGTGTCGAAAATGGGTAGGAGCTTTGCCGCTAAATTTTGTCGCGTCGCGGCGCTCGTCGGCCTCGTCGTGTGTGCGTCGGGCTTCCGCGAGTGCTACAAGCCGGTGAAGCGGAGCGGGATGCCTTCGCACATCCGCACCATCGCTGTCCCGGCGTTCCAGAATCAGGCGCTGCGCTATCGCATTGAGACGCGTTTCACCGACTCGGTGATGAACGAGATCATCCGTCGCGGCAAGGGCTTGCGCGTGCAGAGCGAGCCGGAGGACGCGGACGCCGTGGTGGATGGCGTCATCAAGAGCTTCGGCTTCGGCGGCGTGCTGCTCGACACGCGGGGTCGCGCGCGTATCTTCGAGGTGACGGTGGTTGCCGCCGTTACCGTGCGCGACCGCGTGAGGAACCGCGTCCTCTACGACAATCAGAACTTCGTCTTCCGCGGCGAGTTCGAGTTCACCGACGACCCGCGCTCCTTCTTCAACGAGGAAGACCCGGCCATCGAGCGCATGTCGCGCACCTTCGCCGAGAGCCTCGTCTCGACGCTCGTCAACGGCTTCGGCGTCAACGAGGAACCATAGAAAGCTGTCAGTCATCAGCGTTCAGCCTTTAGCTTTATTCGAGCGAGAGCAGATGGGTACGATCAAGCGCGAGGAGTTGTGGCGGAGAATCAAGGGCGGGCGCATCGAGCCGCTCTACCTGCTGTTCGGGCCGGAGGATTACCTGCGCGCCGCGGCGGCGCGGCGCATCGCGGACGCGGCGCTCGAAGGCGCGGCGCTCCGCGAGTTCAACGAGTCGAGCTTTAGTCTGGCGGGCACGGACGTGCAGCAGGCGTTGGCCGCCGCCGAGCAACTCCCGATGATGGCCGCGCGGAGAGTCGTGCGCGTGACGGACTTCGCGCGGCTGCGCGAGGGCGACGAGGGGGCGCTCGCGCGCTATGTCATGCGCCCCGCCGAAACGTCGGTCGTGATCTTCGTCGCCGATGAGCTGGACAAACGGCGGAAGCTCAGCAAGACGCTGCTCGATGCGTGCACGAGCGTCGAGTTCGCCGCGCTTGCGGATGGGGAGCTAGCCGCTTGGGCGAAGGATCGGCTCAGGCAGTTGAAGGCCACGGCGGACGAGCGGACGTTGCGGCAGGTGATCGCGCTCGCCGGGGCCAGCGTGCGGCAGTTGGCGACCGAGTTGGAGAAACTCGCCACCGCGGCGCAGCCCTCCGGCTACATCTCGATGGAGATGGTCGAGGCGCTCGTCGGGCGCTCGCGCGAGTTGTCCAATTTCGAGCTGACCGACCACCTCATCGCGCGCAATCGCAAACGCGCGCTCGAAACGCTCGAACGCCTGCTCGACGACGGGGCCGAGCCGGTGATGCTCATCGGATTGCTGGCGAGCAGCTATCACCGGCTCGCGCTCGCCAAAGAGTTGATGGCGCGCGGCGCGCCGGAGCAGGAAGTCTTCAACCTCGTCAAGATGCCGTACCACCAGCGCGCGGACTTTCTCGCCACCGCGCGCCGCGCCGACTCGGCGGAACTCGCGCGCCGCATCCGGCGCATCGCCGCCGCCGACCTCGCCATCAAGACCTCGCTCGCCACGCCGCGTCTCCAACTCGAAATGCTCGTCTGCGAGTTGTCCGCCTAGAGCGCATCAGGAAAAGGATTAGCCACGGAGTCAGAAAACAGTAAAGCGAGGATGCGTTGAATCGAGTGTTGAATGTTCCGCTCCTCCTTCTTCAATCAACTTCGCATTGTACTTTCTTCCGGTTCTTTCTTGATCTGGCTGTTTCTGTGGCTAATTCATACTGGTCGAACAGCAATCCCTCCGCAATCGCGCCGCGCCGAGGGCTGTGCTATATTCGGCGGCTGGCGGCGCTGTTAAAAATGTCTCTCTCTCTCTCAATCATCATCCCCGCGTACAACGAGGCGCGACGCATTGGCAAGACGCTCCACCAAATCTTCGCTTATCTCGACGAGCAGCCCGGCGACAGCGAAGTGATCGTCGTGGACGACGGTTCGCGGGATGTGACCGTCGAGGTCGCCGAAGACGTGTTCGCCTCGGCGCGTGGGCGCGGCATCGGACGGGTCATCCGCGTCGAGCCGAACCGCGGTAAAGGCTACGCCGTCCGCACGGGTCTGCTTGCCGCGCAATCTCCCATCGCGCTCTTTTCCGACGCCGATCTTTCGACGCCAATCACCGAACTGCCTAAACTCGTCGCGCCCATTCGCACCGGGCAATACGATGTCGTCTTCGGCTCGCGCGCGCTCGACCGTAGTTTGATCGGGGTGCATCAGCCGTGGCGGCGCGAGCAGAGCGGGCGCGTCTTCAACTTCGTCATGCGCCTTGCCACGGGGCTACCCTATTCGGACACGCAATGCGGCTTCAAAGCCTTCCGCACCGACGTGTGCCGGCCCATCTTCGAGGGCGCGCTGATTGACCGTTTCGGGTTCGACGTGGAGTTGCTCTACCTCGCGCACAAGGCGAACCTGCGGCTGCTCGAACGGGCGGTGCGTTGGGACGACGTGGAGGGGAGCAAGGTGGGCTTGCTGACCGGACTGCAAGGCTTCAATGAGTTGCGCGAGGTGCGGCGCAACGACAAGCGCGGCCTCTACGAAGAGGCCCTCGCACGCACCCGCGAAGCCGCCGCACGCGTTCGCACCGAGAGGCCCACGCTGCTTGATGAAGAGGTCGAAAGCGACGTGTCGCCGGAACTCGCCGGGCAGCGAATCTGACGAGAAGTTCGATCTCGCTCTCTCCAAGTGGTACGACGCAGCCCAATGAAAATGGCACTTGCCCACGCGAAGTTTACGTATATTCTTTCTCCGTGACCGCGCGCCTCAACATCAACGTTGACCACGTTGCCACCGTGCGACAGGCCCGCCGCGCGCCGGAGCCGAGCGTTGTCGCGGCGGCTACCATGTGCGAGCAGGCGGGGGCCGACGGCATCACCGTTCACCTGCGCGGCGACCGCCGCCACATACAGGATGCAGACATCTACGTGCTCCGCCGCGTCGTGACGACTTACCTCAATCTGGAGATGGCGGCGACCGAGGAGATGGTCGCCATCGCGCTCGATGCGCGGCCCGACGCCGTGACGCTCGTCGCCGAGCGCGCCGAGGAAATTACGACCGAGGGCGGCTTGAACGTCGCCGAGAACTTCGACACGGTGCGCGGCGCGGTTGAACGCCTCCGCGAAGGCGGGCAGTTCGTCAGCCTCTTCATTGACCCGGACGCGCGGCAGATCGAGGCGTCGCACGGCGCGGGCGCGCATCAGATCGAACTCTGCACCGCCGCCTACGCCGAGGCGACGCTCGGGGCGCGCGCCTTCCACGAGGTGGGGCGCGAGCGCGCCGCCGAAGAACTCCAACGGCTGCGCGAGG
>JBGTBQ010000048.1:0-4428 GCA_041749275.1 Pyrinomonadaceae bacterium
ACGGCGGCGCGTTTCGCAACGACCGCGGCGACGGCCCGCGCGGCACGCCGACCGTGGAAGGCGACCGCGTCTATTCGCTCGGCGGCGACGGCGACCTCTCGGCGGTTGATGCGAAGACCGGAAAACTTATCTGGCAGATGAACGTGCTGAAGAAGTTTGGCGGCTCGAACATCACGTGGGGCATCAGCGAGTCGCCGCTCGTCATCGGCGAAAAGGTGATCGTCAACGCGGGCGGGAAGGACGCCTCCATCGTGGCGCTCAACAAGGCGGACGGCTCTCTCATCTGGAAGAGCCAGAGCGACCGCTCCGGCTACTCTTCGGGGATGCCCGTTCAGGTCGGCTCGACGATGCAGGTCATCTTCTTCACGCACAACCGCGTCGTCGGGTTGGACGCGAAGGACGGCAAGCTCTTGTGGGATTATCCGAAGGCCGCGAACAACGTGGCGAACGCCGCGACGCCGGTCGTGCGTGGAAACCGAGTCTGGGTCTCTTCGGACTACGGCAACGGCGGCGGCCTCGTCGAGATCAAGGCGGACGGCAAGGCGCAGGAAGTTTATTTTACGCGCGAGATGCGGAACCACCACAGCAGCTCGGTTCTCATCGGCGACCATCTCTACGGTTTTTCGGGCGGCATCCTGACGGCGATGAAGTTCGACACGGGCGAGGTCGCTTGGAAGGATCGCAGCGTCGGCAAGGGTTCGCTCGTCTTCGCCGACGGGATGCTCTACGCCTTAAGCGAGAACGGCGTGGTCGGACTCGTCGAGGCCAGCCCCACGGGCTACAGCGAGAAGGGGCGCTTCCGTCTCCCGCAGGAATCGCTGCCGATGTGGGCGCACCCAGTCGTCGCCGGGGGGCGGCTTTACCTGCGCGATCAGGACACGATCTTCGCCTACGACGTGAAGAAGAAGTAACGCCGCCCGCCCCGAGTCGAGTTTCAGAGGGGGCATGAGATGATACGTGTAAGCGCGCTCTTGATAACGCTGGCGTTGGCCTTCGTTTCTTATACGTATAGCCGCGAGAAACTCGGCGCTCACGCGCCGGCAATGCATGATGCCGGCGCACGCGAGTCCGCAAGTTTAACTTCCGCCGCGGCAGTGACGAAGAAGGTGGACTTCGCAAAAGAAGTGAGGCCCATCTTCGAGTCGCGCTGCACGCCCTGCCATTTCGAGGGCGGCAAGATGTACGAGCGCCTGCCCTTCGACCGACCGGCGACAATCAAAACGCTCGGCGACAAACTCTTCACACGCATCAAGGACGAGAATGAACAGCGCGTGCTGCGCGAGTTTCTCGCGCAACAGTAGGGAGACTTCCGCCGCGCGCCCGCCGTTAGCCGCCTAACCTCCGTAGAGTTTCACGCAACAGTGAGTTGAAGCGCTCGGCGTGCTCTTCCTGCGGCATCATGCGGCAGCGGTCGAAGAGTTCGAGGCGCGCGCGCGGGTTGAGGCCGAGCAGCGTCACGGCCTGTTCGATGGGGTTCGTCGTGTCCTGTCGTCCCCAGACCAGCGTGACGGGTTGCGTGAGGCGGGCGAAGGGCGCGCGGATGTCGGTGTTGAGATAGCCGGACAGAAACGCGGTCGCGGCATACTGCGCGCCGTCGAGGTGGCTGACGGCGTAGTAGTGCGCGACGAGGCGCGGCGTGGCGAAGCGCGGGTCGTGGAAGAGCTGCTCGCGCGCATAGTCGCTGATGCTGCGCTCGCTCGTCAGGGTGTTGTAGAAGGAGGCGCCGAGGACGGGCGAGTGGAGCAGGCTGTAGAAGGCCGCGCCCGTCATGCCGGGCCGCGCGCTCAGGTTGCCCGCGCCGGTCGGCGAGATGAGGACGAGTGACGCGACCAGTTTCGGGTGCTCGTCGGCGACACTGGCGGCGAAGGCCGCGCTCAGTGAACTCGCCACGACGTGCGCGGGGCGACCCACCACGTCGCGCAGGAAATCCGCGATCAGACTGACATAAAGCTCCGCCGAGTAGGGCGCGTTCGCGGGCTTGTCCGAATAGCCGAAACCGAGCAGGTCGAGGGCGTAGACGCGGTAGTCCGTAGAGAGCGGCTCGAAGTTGCGCCGCCACATAAAAGCGCGCGCGCCCGCGCCGATGCCGTGGATGAAGACGACGGGAGCGGCGGACTCATCGCCCGCGACGCGATAGAAAATCCGCCCGTGTTCCCACCCATATACGCCCTCCTCGCCGCCGAGCGCGCCCGTCTCCGGCTCCGGCGCGTCGCGCTTGACCGCCGCATTCACAGCCGCCAGCGTCGCCACACTCGCCGCGCCCCCAGCTAGCAGGCCCTTCCAAAAATTACGGAGCTTACCCACGGTCAGTACACGCATGAAGTTACCGAAATCAGCGCGGGGCGTCTTCGATTTAGTCGCCCACGCCGAAGCCGGCATCATAGCACGCGCCCAAAGTCTGTCGTTAAATATGTCTTCCGCTCGCAATTGGCGAACGGTCATACGTTATGAAAATAGACTTCTTGCAAAAGTCGGATTCGTCGAAGATGGCGACCGCTCAATTACAGACTCAGCAATTCTCGGTTTGGCCTGATGGCGTCGGAATCGCACCGACGGTGGCTGAAGCGCTCCGGCAGGTGGCCCATACTTTCAACAGTTTCAGGCCAGTCAAGGAGCTAATCCGCGTCGTCCATTGCTCAGAGCGTGTCTACAAAGCCATGCGCCGTAGCTCCGTGAGGAGCGGAATGTTTATAGCCCGTGCCGCCCCCTTTCTCTCTCAAGCCCCGGAGGGGCGACAGACATTTACATGCCGCTCCTCACGGAGCTTGGAGACTTCGGCGCACCCGACGAGCGACAAACATTTCGCCCCTCACGGGGCTATTTAGACATGCTCTAAACCGAGAATTGCTGTTACAGACTTTCGCATTCGCTCAAAGTGCCTTTGGCAACAAGTTCAAAGAGCGCGGGAAGGAAGAAGAAAAAAGAGGCTTGGGATGTTTATATCCTAAGCCTCTTTATCTTTACCGCATACCACACACTTAGATGAGCGCGAAATCGAACTGCTCCTGATGGACGTGCTCGTCGCTGTCAACATCAACCGCCCCGAGGTAGTCCTCGATCTCCGTGAGCACGTCGCGCTCGGTCGAGCGCAGCGCGCGGGCGACTTCGGGGTTGACGCGCAGGGTGGTCTGCTTGGCGCGCTCGGAGCGTTGCGCGCGGGAGAGGCTGCGCGCCTCTTCGAGGATCTCGTAGCAGATCGTCTGCGGCGATTTGACGAGACCGGCGCCCTGACAATAGGGACAGGGTGAGCAGAGCGTGCGTTCGAGCGACTGCTTGACGCGCTTGCGAGTCATAATGACGAGGCCGAAGTCGTTGAACGAGAGCACCTTCGTCGGCGACTTGTCCTGCCGCAAAGCGTCCTGCAACGCCTGCATCACGCGCGCGCGGTTGCGTCGCTCTTCCATGTCAATCAGGTCGAGGACGATGATGCCGCCGAGGTCGCGCAGGCGTATCTGGCGCGCAATCTCTTCGACCGCCTCCATGTTGGTGCGCGTGATGGTGTCTTCGAGGCGCGAGCCGCCGCGCCCGACGAACTTGCCCGTGTTCACGTCAATGGCGACGAGCGCCTCGGTCTGGTTGATGACGAGATAGCCGCCCGACTTCAACCAGACGCGCGGCTTGATGGCCTTATCAATCTCGGCCTGCACGCCGTAGGCTTCGAGGATCGGTTCGTCGCGCGTGTAGAGCTTGACGCGGTTGACGAGCTTGGGCTGGATGCGGTTGACGAACTCGACGATGGCGAGATACTCCTCTTCGCTGTCGGCGCGGATGGCGGTGAAGTCGTCCGAGAGCTGGTCGCGGAGGATGC
Source organism: Pyrinomonadaceae bacterium (assembly GCA_041749275.1). GTDB lineage: Bacteria > Acidobacteriota > Blastocatellia > Pyrinomonadales > Pyrinomonadaceae > JBGTBQ01. Next base: position 3,809 of record JBGTBQ010000048.1, read on the forward strand.
GCTGCACGAGGTCGAGGTCTTTATGCGCGAGCGCGGGCGCCTTGACGCGCTCGGCGTTGCGCCGGATGTCGCGCCACGTGCGGATGAGGTAGCGCGCATCGTCGCGCAAATCCTGCTCGGAGATGCCGACGCCGGCGGTGCGGACGATGAAGCCGCCCGACGGCAGGTCTTCGGTCTTGACGATTGATTGGATGAGCTTGCGGAGGCGCACGCGCTCCGAGTCGCTCTCGATTTTGCGCGAGACGCCGACGTGTTCGATGGTCGGCATGTAGACGAGGAAGCGACCGGGCAGCGCGATGTGCGAGGTGATGCGCGCTCCCTTTTGCGCGATGGGTTCCTTGGCGATCTGGACGATGATCTCCTGCCCTTCGCGCAGCAGGTCGGTGATCGTCGGTTGTCGCTCGCGGCGACCACGGCTCTCACGGCCATCGCGTCCGTCTTTACCATCTTTACCGTCTTTACCATCTTTACCGTCTTTACTGTCTTTACTGTCGCGTCCATCGCGCGAAGGGCCGCCGCGCTCGCCGCCTTCGCTGCGTCCTCCACGTTCGCCGCGTGGGCTGCGCGGGCCGCGTTCGTCGCGGCTGTCACGGCGACCACGGCCTCTGCTCTGGCTGGGT
>JBGTBQ010000049.1:0-6258 GCA_041749275.1 Pyrinomonadaceae bacterium
AGCGCGCACGCGAGCGCACGCGCGCCGCCCCGCGCCCCGCCGGCACACAAACCGGCGAGTGGAAACGCGCCGACATCCACCGCACACAGACGCCCGACGACATCCACCGCACGCAGTTCCCGCACAAGGAGCCGGTGCTGAAATAGATGTCAGAGGTATTAATTGTCGAATGTCAGTACGAGTCTTTGTCTTTAACCCACATCTGACATCCAACATCTGACATCTGCTCTTTTATGATTGAACTCGACGGTCAAAGATTTTCACTCGAACAGGTCGGGAGCGTGGCGTGGGGCGCGGAGGGCGTGCGGCTTGCCGCGTCGGCGCGTGCGCGCATGGAGGCTTCGCGCCGGACGGTCGAGCGCATCATCGAGGAGGGGCGCGTCGTCTACGGCGTGAACACGGGCTTCGGCAAGCTGTCGGACATTTCTATCCCGACCGCCGAACTACGCGACCTTCAGATCAACCTCGTGCGGAGCCACGCGTGTGGACTGGGGCCGGCGCTCTCCGAGGGTGAGACGCGCGCGATGATGCTGTTGCGCGCGAACGTGCTGGCGCTCGGCTACAGCGGCGCGCGCGCGTTGGTCGTTGACACGCTGCTCTCGATGCTTGAGCGGAGCGTGCATCCGGTCATCCCCGAAAAAGGGTCGGTGGGCGCGAGCGGCGATCTCGCGCCGCTCGCGCACCTCGCGCTCGTGTGCGTCGGCGAGGGCGAGGCTGTTTATAAAGGCGAGACGATGCCGGGCGGCGAGGCGATGCGACGGGCCGGCATTGAGCCGCTACGACTGGAAGCGAAAGAAGGGCTGGCGCTGCTGAACGGCACGCAAGCCTTAACCGCCGTCGGTGCGCTTGCGCTTGAACGGGCCGGGCGTCTCGTGCGCGCCGCGGACGTGGCGGGCGCGATGACGCTCGAAGCGTTGAAGGGGACGCCCGCCGCTTTCGACGAGCGCATCCACGCCGCGCGCCCGCACAGGGGGCAGCAAGAAGTAGCGGCGCGCCTGCGCGAGCTTCTGCAAGAGAGCGAAATCCGCGCCTCGCACATCTCTAACGACCCACGCGTGCAGGACGCTTACTCTCTGCGCTGTATGCCGCAGGTGCACGGCGCGGTGCGCGACGCGCTCCGGCACGCGCGCGGCGCGACCGAGATCGAGACGGGAAGCGCGACTGACAACCCGCTCGTCTTCGCCGACACGGGCGAAGTGATTTCGGGCGGCAACTTCCACGGCGCGCCGCTCGCATATACTTTCGACTACTCGGCTATCGCGCTGACCTCGCTCGGCAACATCAGCGAGCGCCGCACCGAGCGCCTCGTCAACCCCGATTTAAACGAAGGGCTGCCGGCCTTTCTCACCTCGCAGGCGGGCGTCGCCTCCGGCTTCATGGTCGCGCAGATCGCGGCGGTCGCGCTCCTCAACGAGTGCAAGGTGCTGGCGCATCCGGCGAGCACTGACAATCTCCCGACCGATGGCGGCAAAGAGGATCACGTCTCGATGGGCATGACGGCGGCGACCAAGCTTCGCGCCATCGTCGAGAATGTCGAGCACGTCGTCGCTATCGAACTGATGTGCGCCGCCGAAGGTTTGGAGTACCGCGCCCCGCTCCGACCGGGCCGAGGCGTGCGCCGCGCATACGAAGTCGTCCGCGCACGCGTCCCGCGCCTCACGCATGACCGTCCGCTTGCGCCCGACATCCAGCGGATCGCCGAAGCACTGCGGCGCGGTGAGTTCGACATTTGACCCGCGCGCCGACCGTAAAAAAAGTTGTATACGTGCCGCTTCCCCGACGCGCGCCTTGTCTTCATCACTATCGGCGACGATGATCCGACCAAGAGCGACGATGTTCCGACCCCGCTGAACACTGAGGTAGGTCATCAATAGTGGACGCCAAGTGTGACATTCACGTCGTCGCTTGCCGGCGGAACTCGATTGTATCAACCTGCTTGGGTAACTTCTCCATCGTGGCGGCCTCCAATGAGCAGGCTAAAAGCTTCGGTTGATGGCGTCCACTTTTCTTAGCCTACCTCAGTTTGCGCTAAAACCGTCGAGCGGCACGCCAAAATTTGGTTGGCGTTTCCACCATCCCACGCCGTTTGCTAAATCCACTTTCGGCCTATAGCATATTCGTTTCTTTTACCGGAGAGGTTGCCGGCCTTATTTATGCCGGTATAAAAGGAGGCATCATCATGTTAAGTCTCGGTCAACGCATTTCATACGCCGCCCGCTCTTTCTTTTCCATCCTCGCACGCGGCGAAGTGCCGGAGGACATCGCGCCGGAAGTCGTCAAAACGCCGGCGCAAATAACGACTGCGCCCGCATCGCCCGTTGAGCCGTCGCCTGTGCGGCCAGTCGAGGATTCCACCGACCGCGCCGTGCAGATGCTCGCCCTGCTGCAACGCGAGGGGCGTCTGATTGATTTTTTTGGCGAGGACATCACGCCCTACAACGACGCGCAGGTCGGCGCGGCGGTGCGGGAAGTGCACGCCGGTTGCCGCAAGATGATCGAGCAATACGTCGAACTCGAGCCAATCATCGAGGGCGAGGAAGACGGCCCCGTGACGGTCGAAGCCGGCTTCGATCCCGCGTCCGTCAAACTCATCGGCAACGTCGCGGGGCAACCACCTTTGCGCGGTCTGCTCCGCCACCGTGGGTGGCGCGTGACGGAAATCAACCTGCCCCCGCTCGCCACACAGGAGTCCGGGCGCGCCATCGTTGCGCCCGCCGAAGTCGAGATTTCATAAAGCAAGTTTCGGTTGACCTGACCCACGACCGTCGAGAGGCGGGCAATGCCCGTCTCTCGACGTTGGGTGAAGTGATCCGCAATCGTTGGAGGACTGTTTTGGACACACGTTACATTGTCGGCATTGATCTGGGCACGACCAACACGGCCCTCGCCGAGTTCGATACCGCCGCGCCCGAAGACGAGGCGCGGATCGGCGTCGTCGGCGTCGCGCAGCTCGTCAACGCGGGCGAGGTCGAAGAGCGCACGCTGCTGCCCTCATTTCTTTATCTGCCCGGTGAACTCGATTTCCCGAAGGGCGCGCTCGCGCTTCCGTGGGAGCGTGAGCCGCAAGCTTTCGCGGGCGAGTTGGCGCGCAAGCGCGGGGCGGAGAACCCCGTGCGTCTGGTCGCGTCGGCGAAGTCGTGGCTCTCTTACGCGGCGGTGAATCGCACCGCGCCGATCCTGCCGTGGGGCGCGCCCGAAGAGGTGCGAAAGCTCTCGCCGGTCGAAGTCTCGGCGGCGTATCTCGTCCATCTGCGGCAGGCGTGGGACGCGCGCGTCAACGCGAAGAAGAACCCGGAACTGGCTTTGAGCGAGCAGGAAATTTTGCTCACCGTGCCCGCGTCGTTTGACGAAGAGGCGCGCGAGCTGACCTTGCGCGCGGCTGAAGCAGCCGGACTCAAGCGTGTGACGCTGCTCGAAGAACCGCAGGCCGCCTTCTACGCGTGGATTGACGCGCAGGGCGACGACTGGCGTAAGCGCGTCAAGGTCGGCGATCTCATCCTCGTCTGCGACGTGGGCGGCGGCACGACCGACTTCAGTTTGATTACAGTCTCGGAAGAGAATGGCGAACTCGCTTTGAAGCGCGTCGCCGTGGGCGAGCATATCCTGCTCGGCGGCGACAACATGGATTTGGCGCTCGCGCGTTTGCTGCAACAGCGGCTCGAAGAGGAGGGGCACCGGGTTGACACTTGGCAGTTGCAGGGTTTGTGGCATCAGTGCCGGCTGGCGAAAGAGAAACTGTTCGCCGAGCCGAAGAGCCAGAAGCAACCCGTGACGCTGCTGGGCAAGGGGTCGAAGCTCGTCGGCGGCACGATCAAGACGGAATTGCACCGCGAAGACCTTGAGCGCGTATTGACGGAAGGATTCTTCCCCATCGTCCGCGCCGACGAGATGCCCGCCAGGCAACGCCGCATCGGCTTTCAGGAATTGGGTCTGCCTTACGCCGCCGACGCGGCAATCACCAAGCACCTCGCGCGTTTTCTCGCGCAGCAGGCTTCGAGCAGCCCCGATGCAGGCGCGATCCGTCGCGGCGCGAGCGGCTTCGCCTGTCCGACGCACGTTCTCTTCAACGGCGGCGTGATGAAAGCCGGGATGCTGCGCGCGCGCGTTGTCGAGGTGCTCGACAACTGGCTTGAGGCCGAAGGCTACGAGCCGTTAGGCCAGAGCGGCGTGCTCGACGCGCCCGACCTCGACCACGCCGTCGCGCGCGGCGCGGCCTACTACGGAAAAGCGAAACGGGGTCGCGGCGTCCGCATCCGCGGCGGCGCCCCGCGCACCTATTACGTCGGCATCGAGAGCGCGATGCCGGCCATCCCCGGCATGCCCGCGCCGCTCAAGGCGCTCTGCGTCGTGCCCTTCGGCATGGAGGAGGGCGCCGAGGCCACGATCCAGGGCCGCGAGTTCGGTCTCGTCGTGGGCGAGCCGGCGGAGTTTCGTTTCCTCAGCTCTACCGTCCGCAAGCAGGATGAAATCGGAAGCATCGTCGAGGATTGGGGCGATGAGATTCAGGAGTCGAGTCCGCTGGAAGTCACGCTTGAACTGGAAGGGAAAGATGACACGATCTTGCCCGTCCGTCTTGAGACGCGCGTGACCGAGGTCGGGACGCTCGAAGTCTGGTGCGTCGCGCGCGACGGCGCCGGGCGCTGGAAGCTCGAATTCAACATTCGAGAGAAAGGCGAAGAGTCGCAGGCTTCGTCCGCCTGACGATTGAGACAAACTCGACGCACGGATCTTTTCAGCCCGTGGAGCAGGCGAGCCGCATCATCATTCATGGAAGTCTCGACCCGCTATCTCATCGGCATTGACCTCGGCACGACCAATTCCGCGCTGGCCTACGTTGATACCGAAGAGACTCCCGCCCGTGGCGATGTCCCGCCCGTCCGCGTGTTCGAGACGCCGCAGTTCGTCGCCGAAGGCGAGGTGCGCGCGCTCCCCTCTCTGCCGTCATTCCTCTACTTCGTCGGCAACGTTGATTCGGCGTCCGGCGGCTCGCGCTTGCCGTGGGAGACGGAGGCGCAAGCCACGGTCGTCGGCGTGCTGGCGCGCGAGCAGGGCGCGCTCGTGCCGGGTCGTCAGGTCTCATCCGCCAAGTCATGGCTCTGCCTCTCGACGGTAGATCGCACCGCGGACATCCTGCCGTGGGGTGCGGAACAAAACGAAAACTCATGTTCGCCCGTCGCGGCCACGGCGCGCTATCTCGCGCATCTGCGCGATGCGTGGAACTATGTTGTGGCGTCGAAGGGCGGCGGCACGATTGAAGATGACGCACGGTTCGAGCGACAGACGATTGTGCTCACCGTGCCCGCGTCGTTCGACGAGGAGGCGCGCGAGTTGACGGTCGAGGCGGCGCGCGCGGCGGGGCTGGAAAACCTGACGCTGCTCGAAGAGCCGCTCGCCGCCTTCTACGCGTGGATCGCCGCGCACGAAGGCGCGCTCAAACGACACGTCAAGGACGGTCAACTCGTCCTCGTCTGCGACGTGGGCGGCGGCACGACCGACTTCAGCCTGATTCGCGTCAGCATCGAAGGCAAAGAGGTGAAGTTCGAGCGCACGGCCATCGGCGAGCATTTGCTGCTCGGCGGCGACAATGTTGATCTGGCGTTGGCGCGACGCGTGGAAGAAAAGTTGAACCACCCGCGGCTCACGGTGCGGCAGCAACAGGCGCTCCGGCGGCAATGCTGCGCGGCCAAAGAAACACTTCTGAGCGACCCGACCGTGGAGCACTCACACGTCACGGTGCTCGGCGGCGGGCGGGCGCTCGTCGGCGGCACGCTCACGACCGAACTCACGCGGGCCGAGGTTGAAGAGGTGCTGGCCGAAGGCTTTCTGCCGCTCAACGCGCGCGGCGATTTGCCGGCGCGCGATAAACGCGCGGGCCTGCGTGAACTCGGCCTGCCCTACGCGACCGAGGCCGCGATTACAAAGCACCTTGCCGCGTTTTTGACCGAGGCCGCGTCGGCGTTGACAGACGACGAACGGGCGGACACGGACGACGAACGCGCACGCGCGAAAGCGTCTGACGTGACAAGCGTGGACAATGTCGCCGCGATGTTGCGACCGGATGCGGTGCTCTTCAACGGCGGCTTTTTTCATCCTCCGCTCACGCGCGAGCGTATCGTCGCGGCCATCGCCGGTTGGTTCCCGCAACAGGGTCAGAGGTGGCGACCGAAAGTGCTCAAGAACGATGCGCCGGAAGCGGCGGTCGCCGTCGGCGCGGCCTACTACGCGCGGGCGCGTCGCATCGGCGGCCTGCGCGTCGGC
>JBGTBQ010000050.1:0-8498 GCA_041749275.1 Pyrinomonadaceae bacterium
GCGCGCGTGCGCTCGCGTGCGCGCTTGGCGCGGCGGACGGTGGCCGTCTGTCGTTTGTTCGCGGCGGCGCGCGTCCAGTCGGTCATCTTCTGAATCGGGTGGAACGAGTAGTCGTGTTCGGGCAAGACCTCGCCGACCGCCTCGCGCAGCCGGACGGTCGCCATCGCGAAGATGAAGACGCCGAGGTTGAAGACGACGCCGACGAAGAAGACGACCGCGCCGGGCACGACGCCGACGGTCGCGCGGTCAATGAAGGCGTTGAAATCGTAGGCCGGCACCGGGTGGATGTAGACCTTCAGGTTCCACGCGGCGGCGAGCAGCGCGAAAATCCAGAGGTAGTTGCGGCGCAGTCGCCGCCCGACGGCTTCCCACTCGCTGATCGTAAAGTGCGGCGTCTTGAGGTCGTTGATAAGATGCTCGACCCATCCCTCTTCAGGCGCGAGGTCGGGCGCGAGCACCTGCGTGAAATAGCCGGTCTCCAGCACGCGCACGCGGCTCGACCAGATTTCGTAATAGCGGTAGCGGCGCGCTTCCATCAGGAGGAAGAACGAGACGAGGATCGAGTTGATGACGATGACGAAATGCGGGTTGGTCGGCGATGAGAAGGCGAACGAGAGCGTTGCACCCGTCGTCAGCACAGCCCAGTTGGTCGTTGTGTCCAGACGGTTGCGCCACGTGTTCGCGCGCGAGACCTCGCCGCGATAGAAATGCACCATCGCGGTGTTGAACTCGGCGGGCGAAAACTTGCGCGGCACGCGCGGGGGCGCAACCGTGGCGGCGGCGACCTGCTCCGGCGAGATCGTCTGATGGATCGAAGACGTTTCGGGTTCGGTCGGGGGGGCTGGCTGTGGCTTCGGCTGTTTGACTCTTTCGCTTGACGCGAGCGGGCCGCTCACTCTGGGGCGCATCTCTGTCCTCAACTTCCCGGCTTTATTAGTGTCGTCGGCGGGCGGCGGGAGGGGTTTCGTCTCGTCCGTCGCATTCGATAATATCATGCGTCGCGCCCATCAGGGAGCGTGAATTCAAGTCGAAAGTACTATTGGTTCTGTTTGGGGTAGCTCCCCGGTAAAGCGTGGAAGCATGGATTTTTGACAACACGAGAGTCCCGCGCGGACTCTTTCTGTTTCTCTTCGCCATAATGAAGAACGCAAAGCGCTCGGGCATGGACTCTCATACAGCATTCTGCCCCGGTAGTGTCTCACAATTTATGCTGAGGGCCGACGGTGCTTTGCAAGCTAGCAAAGTTCAGGGGGCGATTGCCGCATGATTTCTGCCCGAACCATTGAAACAGAGACTGCTAAAAAAATGCCACGTCCTCAACACTCGCGGTGTTTCGCAGGTAGAGCACGGTAACGACGCTCTCGCCGCACGTCAGTCCGTCAAGAATAGCTGAAACCTTTCGCACGGGCGCGGCACTAACTGGCCGAGCCGAACACATGTGCCGGCGCGCGAATGAACTACCCTCGAAGTATTTGAATCAAGATTGGATTTCCCCATGAACACAGTTTCACGGCGCCTTGCGCTCTTCTCACTGGCTCTGTTCTTCGTCTGTTTCTCAGGCGGCACGCGCGCGCAGTCCGCAACGCCTCAAGCTTCAGGCGAGTCGGTTACGCCTTCGCCCACCGCGCAGCCGACCGCATCGCCCGCCGCCACGACCGCGACCGTCGCCAGCACGACCACACCGCCCGCGGACGCCCCCGCGCCGAAGGCCGACGGAGCCGCCGCGCCCGTCGTGAAGAAGGTCGGGAACGTCGTGCTGCCGCCCGAAAAGTCGCAGCCCACGCGCATCCCCAAATTCGACGCCGTGCCCGTCATTGACGGCAAACTCGACGACGCCGTCTGGAAGCAGGCCGTCGTCCTCAAAGACTTTTACCAGATTGATCCGGGCGACAACTCCGCGCCCTCGAAACCGACCGAGGTGATGATCGGGTACGACGCGAAGACGCTCTACATCGCGTTCCACGCTTACGACGAGCCGGACAAGGTACGCGCCACCACGCCGCGCCGCGACCAGATTTTTCAGGACGACTACGTCGGTTTCTTTCTCGACACCTTCAACGACCAGCGACGCGCCTACTGCATCTTCTTCAGCCCGCTGGGCGTGCAGGCCGACGGCATCCTGACCGACGGGCGCGGCGAGGATTACAGCGTTGACATCGTGATGGAGTCGAAGGGCACGATCACCGCGGACGGCTTTATCGTCGAAGTCGCCATCCCTTTCAAGTCGCTGCGTTACGAGGCCGGTAAAGATAAGCTCTGGGGCGCGCACTTTCTCCGCCGCATCAAACGCATCTCGAACGAGCTGGACTCGTGGATGCCCTTCTCGCGCGACGTGACGGGCAACCTCAATCAGGCCGGGAAGCTGACGGGTCTCGAAGGCATCGCCACCGAGCGCACCATCGAAGTGATTCCCAGTCTGACCGTGCAGGAGACGGGCCGTCGCTACCGCACCATCAGCCGCGCGCAGCGCCACCGCCTGAACCAGATCGGCCTCAACCCGCTCGACAATGGAACCTTCATCAACGAGCCGCTCGACCTCGACGCGGGCGTGACCGCGAAGTTCGGCATCTCGCCGCAACTCACTTTAGACCTCGCCGTCAACCCGGACTTCGCGCAGGTCGAGGCCGACCAGCTCGTCGTCACCGCCAACCAGCGTTTCCCCATCTTCTTCGCCGAGCGGCGTCCGTTCTTTCTCGAAGGCAAGGAGATTTTCGAGACGCGCATCCAGACCGTCCACACGCGAGCCATCGTAGACCCCGACATCGCCGTGAAGTTGACGGGCAAGCAGGGCCGGAACACTTTCGGCCTGCTGTACGCCTCGGACAACGCGCCCGGCAACCTCTCTTACGACGACCGAAGGTTCATTAGCGAGACCGAAGATTTATCATTCGAGCCGGACCCCGCGCGTCGGGCCGCGCTCGCGGCGCAGCGCGGGCCGCTCTTCAACATCCTCGACAAGAACGCCAACTTCGGCATCGTCCGCGTCAAGCGCGACGTGGGCAAACAGTCGCACATCGGTTTTATCGGCACCGCCAACTCGTTCGTGGACGAGCGCTACAACTACCTCGGCGGCTTCGACGGACGCTTCAAGCTGACGAACAAAGTGACCGCCGAGTTTCAGGTCTTGGGCGCGAACTCGAAGAACGTCTTCTTCGACCCGGCGGACAACAGGTTCGAGAAACGTGTCGGCAGCGCCTTCGCCTACTCCGGCGAGGTTGAATATTCGGGCCGCAACCTCTACGTCGAACTCAGCACGTCAGGCCGGACGCGCTTCTACCGCTCGGACGTGGGCTTCTTTCAACGCACGAACACCAACAGTCAGGGTCTCTTCGTCGGCTGGTTCTCGACGCCGAAGGAGAAGCGCACCCTGCGTTCGTGGGGTCTCTACTCCTATTCGCACATCAACTACGATTGGCAGGGCCGGATGCAGGTCTGGGAGAGCGAGTATCACCTCGAACTCAGCATGACCAAGCAAAGCTATTTCAACATCGGTTATGAGTTCGGTTATGAGCGTCTGTTCGAGGAGGAGTTCGGCCCGCGCGGGCGCACCTTCACGGGCGACAACGAGCGCTCGTCGAACAAGAACCACTTCTTCCTCTCATTCAACCGGACGCCGAGCAAGAAGTACGCCTACTCGGTCTACACCAACTATCGCGCGGGCCATCTCGACCTCGACTTCGGTTCGGGCCGCAAGTTTCCGCGCGTCAGCCCGTCGGCGCTCGCCGGTTCTTCGGTACAAGACCCCGGACGCGGCGGCCTCTTGGAGATGGGCGGGAGCTTCACCTACCAACCGACGAGCGCGCTGCGGAACACCCTGAGCTTGACGAAGAACCGGCTCGCGCGCTACGACACGGGGCGCGTCTCATTCGACGACAACATCCTCTCGCTGCGCTCGCAGTATCAGTTTACGAAGTTCCTCGCCGCGCGCGCGCGCGTGGACTACACGACGCTCTCGCAGCGCCTCGCCGGTCAGTTCCTTTTCGGCTGGACGCCAAGTCCGGGCACGGCCTTCTACGCCGGTTACAACGACAACATGAACTACCACTGGTATAACCCCTACTCGGCCCTGCGCGAGACGGGCTTCAACCGCAACGAGCGCACCTTCTTCATCAAGATGTCGTACCTGTTCAGGAAGAGTCTCTAAACGCCAGATTCTTTATCGAACGACAGGTTCTTCATCGGCTGCGAGGCTGCTTCAGCAGCCTTGCCCGCGAGGGCGCGTAGCCTGCCGCTTCGAGCGGCAGGGAATTACGACGCCCGATCACGACAGCCCGTTTCAACGGGCTTCCTTTGCCGGCTTAAGCCGCCAATGAGAAGCCCGTTTCAACGGGCTTTTATCGTTGCCGTCATCGCACCCAGCCGTCGAACGGCTGGGCTATTCTCCCTCGCGGGGAAGCTGCGTGAACGCAGCTTGTGGTCGTGCTCCGTGGTGTCTGATACCTTGACATCCAGCGAACGAAATAACTTCTTCGGAACTCGTGACTTGGGAAAGATGAGAGAGTATCCTTCGACCGTCGTCCCGCAAACCCGCCCGTAACTTTTCTGAAACTTTCGCTCCCGCACGGTCACTTATTGACGGAGTTAGAGATGGAGCGACTGGCGGCTAACATGGTCAATCTGGAAGCGGCACAGCCGGGCGCGTACACTGGGGCCTTGATGAATAGTCCAGAGGAACTGGTGGCGCGCGCCCGTCACGGCGATGAGGAGGCTTTCCGCCTTATCTTCGAACGCTATTCCCGCCCCGTCCTCCGCTTCATCTACGACATGGTCGGCCAGCGCGAGCAGGCCGAGGATTTGACACAGGAAACTTTCGTCCGCGCCTACAAGGGTCTGGCCGGTTTCCGCGACGAGGCGAAGCTCTCGACATGGCTCTTCGCCATCGCCAAGAACGTGGCGCGCGAATCTTTGCGGACGCGCCCGCGTGAACAGCGCAAGGTCGAGATTGACGATCCCGTCGTCGCTGAATTGAAAGACAACCACCGCTCGCCCGCCGGGGCGCTCCTCGACAAGGAGTTGAGCGACGTGGTGCAAAAGGCGCTCGGACGCCTCGACGAAGATAAGCGGGTCGTCTTCACTTTGAAAATTTTTCAGCAACGGAGTTACGAGGAGATCGTGGAGATAACGGGTTTCAGTCTGGGCAAGGTCAAGACCGACCTCCACCGCGCGCGCGCCGAGATGCGGCGGCGGATCGGCCCTTATCTCGGGGGTGAGCAGTGATGAAATGCATGGACTGCCTGCCGCTGCTCGAAGAGTTCTTCGACGGCGAGACGGATGAAAAAACTGGCGAACGGATGCGAGCGCACCTCGCGTCGTGCGCGGATTGCGCCGAAGCCTTCGACGCGCTCCGCGCCGAGCAGGAGATGTTCCTGCGCTACGACCGCGGCCTTGAAGTGACGCCCGCGCTCTGGCAGGGCGTGCGCGCCCGGATCGCCGGAGAGATGCCGGAGCCGCGCCCGCAAACTTTTCTATCGAAGCTGCGCGAGCGACTTGCCGCGGCGGTGGCCGTCTTCTCTCTGCGTCCGACGCTCGCTATGTCGTTGGCGTCGCTCTTGGTCGTCGGCATCGCCGCCGGCTTGCTCTGGCAAGCGATTCCGAAACGTTCAGTCTCCACCAGCGAGACAGCCGCCGTGATTCCGCCCGCGCCGACCGTGGCGCCATCACTGATACCCCCGACACCCGTCGAGATGTCGAGTCCCGTGGCGGCTACGACGCCGGGCAATGGCATGGTGAATCAAGCCGGCGTGGCGAACGCGCCCGGCGCGACGAACAATAAACGAATGCGCGGCGTGACTATTCCATCCGCCCAGCACGTCGAGGGCGGAGTCGTCGAGTTAGACGTTCATGCCGTGAAGGACGACTTGAATTTTGTCGTTGATCGGTCAGCGCCCGATGACATGGCGGAGGCGGTCGCGCTGCTCGACGCGGATGACGAGGCGGTCGCGCGCCACGTCGAGCGAGCGCAGGTGCTGTTGCGTTCGTTCAAGAACGCGCGCCCGACCGAGGGCTTGGGCGACATCGCTTACGAGAGGGAATTGTCGCGCAAGCTCCTCGACGAGAATATCTCGCTTCAACTGGAAGCGGACGCGGAGGGGAACAAAAAAGCGAAGCAGGTCTTGAGTTCGCTGGAGCCTTACCTTTTGGATATTTCTAATTTGCGCGAGCGCCCCTCGCGCGGCGAAGTGCGCTCGATCAGGGAGCGCATGGAGAAGCAGGAGATCATCGCGGCGCTGCACGTCTATGACGACTAAGGCATCGCACAAATTCGGAGCCGAGCACACCGACGGAATATTAATTTTAAGGAAGAAAGAATCATGCTGATGTTAATCAACCCCGATCACCGAAACATACACCCGCGCATCGCCGTCTGCTTAGTGCTCGGCGCGGCGATGCTGGCCGGGAGCCTGACGGCCTCCGCGCAGAAGTTCACGCCCGAACGCGAGCTGCTGAACCGGCTCATCCAATCGAACGGCAACGACCCGGCGGCGAAGGCTTTTATCACGGGGCGCGACCAGATCAACGAAGGCAAGTGGGTCACCGCCGCCTCGACCTTCAACAAGTTCGTCACCGAATACCCGGCGGACAAAAACATTGACGCCGCGCTCTACTGGCTCGCCTACGCCTACGAGAAGCAGAGGAAGTACGCGGAAGCTAACGGCGTGCTGACGCGTTTGATCGCCGAGCACGCGAAGTCCGTCTGGAAGGACGACGCGGAGAAGCTGCGCCTCATCGTGCGCTCGAAACTCGACCCCGGCAGCCTCGACCCGCAACAGCAGCGCCCCGACGCCGACTGCGAGTTGAAGGTCATCGCGCTCCAAAGCCTCTGCCAGTCCGACCGCGCGCGTTGCTCGTCCTTCGTCAACGACACGCTCCGTTCGGCCAACACGTGCGTCGTCCTGAAGGAAGCGGCCATCACCTACCTCGGCAGGTACGGCGGGCAGGAGGCCGTGCCGTCGCTCGTTCAGATGGCGCGCAACGAACAGAACGTGAAGCTGCGGATGCGTGCAATTGCGGCGCTCGGTCGCACGGGCGACGAGCGCGCCCTCGACGTGCTGCGCGAGCAGGCGATGAGTCCGATCTACGAGAGCGAAAGCCCGACCGATTCCGCGCTCCACGCGCTCGCCGGATTCGACAACCCGCGCGCGCCGGTCATCCTCGCCGACGCCATCATCAACGGCAAGAACCTTGAGGCGCGCACACACGGCGTCTCGTTGCTCAGTCAGCGACGCGGCGATGATGTGGTTGACCAGCTCTTCCGCATCTACGACGGCGTGGCCGACGTTCAAATCAAAAAGTACGTGCTCGCCGGTCTCGGCAACCGCAAAGACCCGCGCGCCGTCAACAAACTGGTTGAAGTCGCGCGCGGCGCGTCCGACCCGGAACTGAGGAAGCAGGCCATTCACGCCATCCCGAACCGCAACGACGAGCAAGACCTCGACGTGCTGCTCCAACTCTACGACTCAGAGCGCGACAACGATCTCAAGAACTACATCCTCGAAGCCGTCGGCAAGTACAACCAGAACCAGCGCGCCCTGCAAAAGCTGATGCAGGTCGTCCGCAGCAACACCGAGCCGCTGGAGCGCAGGAAGAGAGCCATCTCCGTGCTCAGTCGGAGCAAAGACCCGGTGGTGCTCCAGTTCCTTCAGGACATGCTCAAGTAAAGGGCCGCATCGCGGCGCGATGAATTTAGCCCGGCGGTTCGACACCGGGGACGGGATAGTGTGGCCGGAGCGCCGCGTCGCGTCAGCGACGCTTGAGAAAACAATTCAACCGTCGCTGACGCGACGCCGATTGTGCCGGCGTTCTCTCCCGACGTTGAAACGCCGGGCTAAATTCAATCGCCGCGATGCGGCGGGTCGAACCTCAAAGTTATTCAGGCTGGAAAGGCGCCGAATACTGAGCGGCGTCGTGAAAAGGAAAGGGGTTTTCCGATGCTCGCCACTTTAGCGTTCTCGCTGTTGATGCTTATGCCGCCGGCGTCTGTCCCGGCCTCGCCGCAGGATCAGAAGTTCATCCCCGTCGAGGGCGCGACCTTGCAGGCGCGGCAGGAGGCCGCCGCCCGCGCCGCCGCCGCCGCGCCGCGGACGCCTTACTGGACGGCCTACTCGTTCGACGTGAGGCCGGGCGTGGCGACCGATTTCGAGTGGATTGGCGACGACGGCTTACACATCCAGATAGATGGCTCGTCCGTCATCTCTTCCAACTCCGCCGACGCGCGTTTCGAGACGCGCAACCTCGGCGTCTTTCTGCTCCGCACGGTCGGCGCGGATGCGTCGGTAACGCGCATCGAGGTCTACAACCTCGCGCGCCGTCGCGAGTACAGCGGCTATCCGGTCTACTGGGCGGGACGCGCGACGAACGACGAGAGCCTGAATCTTTTGCGCGGCCTCGCCGAAACTTCGCGCCCGGAAGAGACGGCAGCCGCCGCGACGCGCGCCATCGCGCTGCACGACGACCGCCGCGTGCCCTCGATGCTCGAAGCTCTGGCGCGCGCCTCGACC
>JBGTBQ010000051.1:0-6505 GCA_041749275.1 Pyrinomonadaceae bacterium
GCCCCCTTTCTCTTTCAAGCCCCGGAGGGGCGACAGACATTTATATGCCGCTCCTCACGGAGCTTGGAGACCTCGGCGCACCCGACGAGCGACAAACATTTCGCCCCTCACGGGGCTTTTTAGACATGCTCTAAACCGAGAATTGCTGCCAGACCAGTCCGTCTGCCACTAACCGCCGATCACCTGATCTCACTTTGTTATTCAAGACGGTCTGACATCGCTCGACCTGCCTCCTGCTTTGAGCCGCGCGGCGAGGGCGACGCGGGTCGCCTCTTCGGCGCTGGCGGCGAGCGCGGTGAGGTGGCCCATCTTGCGCCCGGCGCGCGCCTCCTGTTTGCCGTAGAGGTGGAGCTTGACGCCGGGCAGGCGAAGCGCCGCGGGCCAGTCCGGCTCGCCCGTTTGCCAGAGGTCGCCGAGCAGATTCGCCATCGCCGCCGGGCGCAAGAGTTCGGTCGAGCCGAGGGGAAGATTGCAGACGGCGCGCAACTGCTGCTCGAACTGGCTGGTCGCCGAAGCGTCGAAGGTGAGGTGGCCGGAGTTGTGCGGGCGCGGCGCGAGTTCGTTGATGAGAAGCCGGCTGTGACGAGCCACGAAGAACTCGACGCACATCACGCCGATCACGTCGAGCGTCTCCAACACGCCGCGCGCGATCTCGATGGCCTCGCGCGCCAACTTTTCCGCGACGGACGGCGCGGGCGCGACCGAGAGGTCGAGGATGTGGCGTCGGTGCGTGTTCTCGATGACGCCGTAGTGTTTGAAGTCGCCGCCCTCGTCGCGCGCGGCGACCACCGACGCTTCGCAGGCGAAGTCAACGAACTCTTCGAGCACCGCCTCCTGCTCGCCGAGAGCGGCGACGGCCTGCTCAATCTCGGCGGGCGAAGTGATCTTCGTCTGACCCTTGCCGTCGTAGCCGAAGCCCGCCGTCTTCAAGACCGCCGGACAACCGATCTCTTCGACCGCCGCGCGCAAAGATTCAACCGAAGTGACATGGCGGAAGCGTGCGACGGGGAAGCCATGTCGCGCGAGAAAGGTTTTCTCGCGCAGGCGGTTCTGCGTCGTGTGCAGCACGGCTCCCGACGGGCGGACGGGCGCGAGTTGTGAAGCGGCTTCCACCGACAGGGCGGGCACGTTCTCGAACTCGAACGTCACCACTTCGACGCCGCGCGCGAACTCGCGCACCGCGTCGAGGTCTTCGTAAGCGTGCCGGTACTCTTTGTCGGAGACTTGGCCTGTGGGCGTGTCGGCGAGCGGCGAGAAGGTATGGACGCGATAACCCATCCGGCGCGCGGCGATGGCGAACATGCGGCCCAGTTGGCCGCTGCCGAGCACGCCTACAGTCGCGCCGGGGAGGATGGGCTTCATGGCGTGGGGAGCGTCGCGCCGAGCACCTTCTCGGTCTGCGCGCGGCGGAATTCGTGGAGCCTTTCGCGCAACCGGGGGCGCGCGAGGGCAAGTATCGCCACGGCCAGCAGCCCCGCGTTCGTCGCTCCGGCCTGCCCGACGGCGAGCGTGCCGACCGGGACGCCGGCGGGCATCTGCACGATTGAGAGAAGAGAATCCACGCCCTTCAAGACGCGACTCTCGACCGGGACGCCGAGCACCGGAATAATCGTCTGCGCCGCGACCATGCCCGGCAGGTGCGCCGCGCCGCCCGCGCCCGCGATGATGACTTCCAACCCACGTGCTTCGGCGCCGGCGGCGAACTCCGCCAGCAGTTGCGGCGTGCGGTGCGCCGAGACGACGCGGCACTCGTGCGGCACATCGAAGTCCTTCAAGACCTCCGCCGCGTGGCGCATCGTCTCCCAGTCGGACGTGCTGCCCATGATGACCGCGACGAGCGGAAAGGATGAGGGATGAAGGATGAGGGATGAGGCAGTCTGCCGCTTCCTCGTCTTCGCCCTCGGCTCATCCCGCTTCGGCTTTTTTACGGCCCTGATGCTCATTCTTTAACTCAGGTAACGCTCGCGGAGAATGTTGACGTGGTGCGCCTCGTGCCCGGCCATGATGTGCGCGATGGCGCGGACGCTCACCGCGTTGTCGCTCGCCGTGCCGCGCCGGAGCCACGCGTCCGAGTCGAGGTTGCCGAGCAGCTTGACGGTCGAGCGCCGGACGAGCGCGAACTCTTCGGCGAGGTCGGCGAGGTCGCGCGCGCCGAACTTTCCCGTCTCGATGTAGCCGTCCTGCTCGAAGCCGGGGAGCGGCGTCGCGTCGCCGCGCGCGATGCGGAGCGCGCGATAGGCGAAGACGCGTTCGGCGTCAATGATGTGGCCGACCACCTCCTTGACGCTCCACTTGCCCGGCGCATAGCGCGAGTCGGCCTGTTCAGCGCTGATGCCGCCCAGCAGCGACAGCGTGTCGTCTAATTGGCGCGTCAGCGTCTCGACCACGTCGCCTTCAGGGACGAGCGCGGTGTATTTTTCGTAGTCGGGCGCGTACTCGTCCTTGCCGGGTCGCGCGGGGGCTGTGGCTGACATTTTATGTTGTCCTTTCCATCGTGATGAGTTTCATCTTTCTTGAGCGGAGCGGAGATGAATTTCACCACAGAGACACAGAGAACACAGAGGGGGCACGGAGGCTTGTCTTTCTCTGTGCTATCTCTGTGTTCTCCGTGTCTCTGTGGTGAAGACCAACACTCATTTCACACATGATCGGCTGAACCCGACCCCCTTACTCCTGCGCGTGCGAGTAGCCGGGCTGGCCGTCGAAGTTGTAGAGGTTCTCGGACTTGATGAAGTCGAGGCCCGCGCCCGCCGCACGACCGAGGAGCGCGGCGACCTGCGCGTGCGTGACCGCGCCGCCCTGCGCGTCCGAGACGAAGCGACAGCGCCAGTGGTCGGAGCAGAAGGTTTCGGGGTTGCCGCCCGGCCAGACCTTGACGCCGCGGTTCGCAATCGAAGAGATGCGTAGACCGTCGCCCGCCAGATTCTCCATCGCCGCGCCCAACTCGTCCGGCGTCCCGCCCGTCCAGTCGAGATAGAGGTCAACTCCAGTGAGCGCCTTCTCCGCGCCCGCCGCTTCGCGCGTCGCGCCGCCCGCGAAGGGGGCCGCGCCGCCTTCGGACTTGTAGGCGACGGCCTTCAGCGTCTCCGGCTTTTGTCCGAGTCGCGCGACGACCGCTTCGGCGAACTCGCGCGTGCCGACCTTCTCGCGGCTCACGCCTTCTTTGTAGATGTCGTAGGTGTGCGCGCCCTCTTCGACCGCGCGGAGCCATGCGTTGTGGACGCGCTCGGCGATGTCGCCCTGTCCGATGTGGACGAGCATCAGCACCGCGCCCAACAGCAGCCCCGAAGGGTTCGCCACGTTCTGCCCGGCGCGGCGCGGGGCCGAGCCGTGGATGGCCTCGAACATGGCGATGGACTCGCCGATGTTGGCCGAACCGGCGAGTCCCACGGAACCCGCGATCTGCGCCGCCACGTCCGAAAGCACGTCGCCGTAGAGGTTCGGCAGCACGACGACATCGAAGGCTTCGGGCGTGTCGGCGAGTTTGGCCGCGCCGATGTCAACGATCCAGTGCTCGTTTTCGATGTCGGGGTATTCGGGGGCGATCTCCTCGAAGATTTTGTGGAAGAGGCCGTCGGTGATCTTCATAATGTTGTCTTTCGTGAAGCACGTCACCTTCCGGCGGTTGTTCGCGCGGGCGTACTCGAAGGCGTAGCGCACGATCTTCTCGGTGCCGGGGCGCGAGATGAGTTTGAGGCACTGCGTCACCTGCGCGGTCTGCCGGTACTCGATGCCGCCGTACACGTCCTCCTCGTTCTCGCGGACGATGACGACATCCATCACCGGATGTTTCGTCTCGATGAACGGGTGATACGAGACGCACGGGCGCACGTTGGCGTAGAGGCCGAACGTCTTTCTGACCGTCACGTTCAAGCTCTTGTAGCCGCCACCCTGCGGCGTGGTGATTGGCGCTTTCAGGAAAACTTTCGTGCGGCGCAGAGAGTCGAACGCTTCGGGGGCGATGCCGGCGGGGTTGCCGGCGAGGTAGACCTGCTCGCCGATGGCTATCTCTTCGATGTCGAGCCGCGCGCCCGCCTCTTTCAAAATGTGGAGCGTCGCCGCCATGATTTCCGGGCCGATGCCGTCGCCGTGCGCGACCGTGATGGGAGTGTTTTCAGCCATGATGCCAGATGTGCCTTTCCGAGTTCAGGTCAGTACCGCCTGCGGTAGCGGGCGGGTATGGTTACGAGAGCAGACCCGCCCGCTACCGCAGGCGGTACTGACCTCTCCTTCGTTCGCAATCGCTGTCAGGGGCCGTCCGACGCGCCGGGCCTGTACAGCAAAACCATTCCATTCCGGGTGAAGTGGAGATATAACATTGCCCGCACGGAATTGACAATCGCCCGCACACACGATTGCGGATTGCGGATTGCGGATTGCGGATTGCGGATTAGCAAACAACTTGTCTTTCAATCCGCAATCCGCAATCCGCAATCCGCAATCGAACTGAGGAGTCACGAGCATGAGCGAACGGCCCCACCCCGACCCCCCCACGACCGCCGGCAACTTCGCCGAAGCGAC
This sequence comes from Pyrinomonadaceae bacterium, assembly GCA_041749275.1. GTDB lineage: Bacteria > Acidobacteriota > Blastocatellia > Pyrinomonadales > Pyrinomonadaceae > JBGTBQ01. Next base: position 4,522 of record JBGTBQ010000051.1, read on the forward strand.
CGCCCGCATCGAGCAGGCGCGCAAGGATAACGCGACTGCCCTATTGCTGTATGGGCTTGGCCTGACCGAATTGCCGGAGTCCATCACCCAACTGTCGCAGCTTCAGGGGCTGTACCTCGACAACAACCAACTGACGACGCTGCCGGAGTCCATCTCCCAACTGTCGCAGCTTCAGGGGCTGTACCTCAACGGCAACCAACTGACGACGCTGCCGGAGTCCATCTCCCAACTAACACGGCTTCAAAGGTTGGATGTTGACAACAACCAACTGACGACGCTGCCGGAGTCCATCTCCCAACTGTCGCAGCTTCAGCGGCTGTACCTCACCGGCAACCAACTGACGACGCTGCCGGAGTCCATCTCCCAACTGGCGCAGCTTCAGGGGCTGTACCTCGACGCCAACCAACTGACGACGCTGCCGGAATCGCTCCGGAATCTCGAACAGCTTGAGCGGCTCTACCTGCATGGGAACAGCGCTCTCGGCCTGCCGGCGGAAGTGTTGGGGCCGACGTGGGAAGAATATCAGGCCACGCCCGCGAAACCCGCCGGGATTCTGGAATACTACTTCCGCACGCGGGGCGAGCGGCGTCCGCTCAACGAGGCCAAGCTCATCCTCGTCGGACGCGGCGAAGTGGGCAAGACTTCACTCGTCAACCGGCTGGTGCATCGCAAGTTCAGGGTCGAGAAAAAGACCGAGGGCATCAAGATTACGGAATGGACGCTCAAGGTTGGCAGGAAGAAGGAAGAGGTGCGGCTCAACGTCTGGGACTTCGGCGGGCAGGAGATCATGCACGCCACGCACCAGTTTTTCCTGACCGAGCGCAGCCTCTACCTGCTCGTCCTCAACGGGCGCGCGGGCGGCGAAGACGAGGACGCCGACTATTGGCTCAAGCTCATCCAGAGCTTCGGCGGCGAGTCGCCCGTCATCATCGTGCTGAACAAGATCAAAGACCATCCCTTCGACGTGAACCGCAGCGCCCTTGAGCGCAAGTATCCCTTCATCCGCGGCTTCGTCAAGACCGACTGCAAGGCCAATCTCGGCATCGCCGAACTGCATCGCCTCGTCCTCGACGAAACCGACGCGCTCGAACACCTGCGCGACGCCTTCCCCGCCGCTTGGTTCTCCATCAAAGACCGGCTCGCCGGGATGAAAGAGAACTACCTCAGCTTTAAGCAATACCAAAATGAGTGCGCGAAGCTTGGCGAGGCGGACGAGAAGGCGCAGGAATTACTCGCCGGCTACCTGAACAGCCTCGGCATCGCGCTGAACTACCGCGAAGACCCGCGCCTCCGAGACACGCACGTCCTCAACCCCCACTGGCTCACCGGCGGCATCTACAAAATCCTCAACGCCGACAAGCTCCAACTGCAAAGAGGCGAGATTTGCCTCGGCGATCTCGGCGGCATCCTCGACAAGAAAAAGTATCCCGCTGAGATGTACCCCTTCATCCTCGAACTGATGAAGAAATTCGAGCTGTGTTTCAGTCTGCCCGACGAAGAGTCGCGCTATCTCGTCCCCGAACTGCTCGACAAGCAGGAGCCGACCGCGGCGCGCGAATTCAACCCCGAAGAGTGTCTGAACTTCGAGTATCACTACCCGGTGCTGCCCGAAGGCTGGCTGCCGCGCTTCATCGTCCGCACGCACGTCTTGAGCGACCATACGCCGCGCTGGCGCACGGGCGTCGTCCTCAAGCTCGAAGACAACCTCGCGCTCGTCCGCGCCGACGTGCAGGACAGGAAAATCTTCGTCAACATCAAAGGCCCGGTCGCAAGTCGTCGCCGCCTGCTCTCCATCATCCGCGAAAACTTCGACCACATGCACGCCGACATCCCAAAACTCCAACCCGCCGAAATCGTGCCGCTGCCCGGTCAACCCGGCGAGCACGTCACCTACGACGAACTGCTCGCGTGGGAACAGGACAGGACAAGGAAGTTTAAGAAAGTGGTGGCCGGAAGCGTCGTCGAACTGGACGTTCAGGAACTG
>JBGTBQ010000052.1:0-14910 GCA_041749275.1 Pyrinomonadaceae bacterium
TTCGACCGCCGCCTCGACCGGCGCGGCCTCGACGCGTGGTTCTTCCACTTCGGTCACGACCTCCGCGTCGCCGTTCTGTCCGGCATCGTGGCCGTTACCGTTCTCGCCTTCCGGTTTCCCGCCGGGTTTGCGGCGTCGGCGACCACCGCGCCGCGCGAACTCGCCGCGGTCTGGGCGGTCGGAGACTTTCGCCTTCGCGTCCGCGAGTGAAGCGTTGTCGGGGCCGCCCTCCGTCGCGCCGTCGCCCGCGGCCTCGGCGGGTTTCGTGCTACGCGCGCGGCTCTTGCTTGCGGTCTTCTTGCTCGCGCTTTTGCTCGCGGTCTTCTTCGACACCTTGCCGGCTGCCGACTCGCGCGAACGTGAGGGGCGCTTCTTCGACGCGCCCTCCGACGCCGCATCGCCTTCCTCGGCAGCCGCGCCTCCCGCCTCATTCTCTTCGCTGCCGCCTGCCGCCGCTTTCTTCGCGCCGGAGCGCTTCGAGGCGGGACGACTGGCGCCGCGCCTGCCGCCCTTCGCTTCGGCGACCGTCGTGTCGGGAGACGCGACCACGGCCTCCGCCGCATCATCGTCGCTGACGCGCTCGAACGCCTGCGTGCTCGCGGCGAAAGCGTCTTCTTCAACTACCTCGTCGGCGAGACGCCCGACCGAGGCGGCGACTTCGCGCTGCACGGAGCGGCGCGAACGGGGCGCGGACGGAGCGTCGTCGCTGTCGTCGGCGACCCGCTCGAAAGAGGAGTCGCCGGTTGCGCCCGACCCCAGCACCGAGCCGACCTCCGCCGCGCCGTTCGTCTCGTCCATGTCGAACTCGACGGCGTGTATCTGGTCGAACAGACGCTCCTGCATACGCGCGTCCTTGAACATCGAGCCGTCTTCGGCGGCGGCGTCATCTTCGTCAACGATCCGGTGAAAGTCGTCCGCGCCCGCCGCGAAGGGTGTGGTGATGTCTTCGGTCTCGTAGACGACGGTGGCTTCCGGCGCTTCCGGCGGGGCTTCCTTCCCGCCTCCACGACGCCGACGCCGGTCACGCCCGCGGCGACCGCCGGCCTCATGCTCCTCGCCCGCCGTGGCTTGCTCGCCGGTTGTCGCAACGGGCGGCTCGACGGCTGTGGCGGGGGCGGCGACGACGGGCGCTTCCGCCTCGTCCGTCTCGGCCTCGTCCGTCTCGGTCTCGTCCGTTTCGGCATCGGGGTCGGCGTTCTCGTGCGCGGCCTCCATCCGCCGCTCGCGCTCGACGCGGGCGCGTTCGATGCGTTCGGAAGCGGCGCGCGTCGCCGCCTCGTCGTCGGCGCCCTCGCTCTTCTTCTTGTCAACGACGATGCGCTCGAACTCCTCCTCCTCGTCGAAAAAGTCGGAGACGTAGAGGAAGGCGTCGCGCTCCAGCCCGATGTCCACGAAGGCCGACTGCATACCGGGCAGGACGCGCATCACGCGCCCCTTGTAAATGTTTCCGACGATTCCCTGACTGCCCTCGCCGCGTTCGATGTAGAACTCGGTGGTGCGTCCGTTCTCGACGATGGCGATCTTCTTTTCGCGTCCGATGACGCTGACGATTAGCTCTTTCGGCATGTTGTTGAAACTCTTCTCCTGTCTAGTGGCGGTGAGCGCCTCCCGCACTCGTGAGCGAGACGGGTCGCGTCCGTGGTCGCGCGTTTGGAAATCCTTAGCTTGACGTGTGCGCGTGTGGCCGCCGTGGCCTGTGTGAGCGCGTGCGTCGGCTGTGAAAGTGAAGGGCGAAGCCGCTGTGGCTTACGACCCGGTTGCGGGCGGCAGTGAGTTCCGGCGGAACCTTCCGAATAACCTGATGGCACGTGAAGAGGCTTTATGCGACGAAGCGGCGCGACGGCTCAGTTTGAGCTGCCCACGCCGCCTCGACACTCGCTCGACGAAGACGCATTCTGGCGCGTCTCACCGGGCCGCATACTACCGTTCACCTGCAAACTCCGTCCGCCAAAAGCCGCCACGGAGCGTCAGGCCCGGAAGTGGCTGTCTCCGAAAGTGTCCGCGCGCCGTGAAACAAAATGGCGCGTCGCTCGGACACGTCTTCGAGCAACCTCTTTCCGGCCTTCGCATCCTCCCGGCGGGAGTGAAGCCGGCGGCCCGCAACGTTCGCGCGCTCCCGTTCAACTCACCGCCCGGCGGCCTCAAACTACCGTCTTTCAAATTGAGGTCGGCGGAAGCGCCGCACGTTTGCGCGCATCCGTGGCCGACTTCTCGAAAACTGTGACCCGTCAATTTCTGATTGGCGCTCGGCGACTTCTGGTAAGACTGAAAGACAGCGCGCTCGCCGTGCCGGAAGGTTTAAGTTCAGGCCAAAAGGACAGGCACCCGCAGTATAAACGAGCGCCCGACGAAAAGGCGAGCGAAGAAACCCGGGGGCGCAAGCGTCTCGCTTGCAATGAGCGCGCAGCGCGAACAAGGGCCGCCCCGAATCTCAAGCCGGAATGAGGGGGTAAACTTCATTCGCGCCTGCCGGCGCTCAATGCCGGCGGGACGCCGGCGCTCCCAGGCGGTTACGCTCCCGGCGCGAGCCGGTGTTTCACTCCGCCGCCAAATGTTGGTTGGCGCATTCATCTCAACTCTCATAGAGCGTTTACGATGTGAAATCGGCGCCGCGTCACTCGCTCTCGCCGCGCAACTCTTCCAGCCACCCCCGCACCCTTGCGGCAGACGGCGACTCGATCTGCTCAAAAATCTCAAGCGCCGCTTCGGCGTGCGCGAGAGCCTGTGCGCGGTCGTCGAGTGTGTCGAGCGCAAGCCCGGTATTGAAAAGCGCGTTGCCCTCGCCCCGCCGGTCGCCGATCTCGCGCGCGATGACAAGATACTGCTCGTGGAACTCGATGGCGCGGCGCGTCTCGCCCAAGTCGGCGTAGGCGTTGCCGAGGTTGCCCAGCGCGGCACCCTCGCCCCGCCGGTCGCCGATCTCGCGCGCGATGACCAGTCGCTGCTCGAAGAACTCGATGGCGCGGCGCGTCTCGCCCAAGTCGGCGTAGGCTATGCCGAGGTTGCCCAGCGCGGCACCCTCGCCCCGCCGGTCGCCGATCTCACGGGTGATGTCGCGGTGCTGCTCGTGGAACTCGATGGCGCGGCGCGTCTCGCCCAAGACGGCGTAGGCGAGGCCGAGGTTGCCCAGCACGCTGCCCTCGCCCCGCCGGTCGCCAAGCTCACGTAAGACTGCAAGCGCCTGCTCGTGGAACTCGATGGCGCGGCGCGTCTCGCCCAAGACGGCATAGGCTATGCCGAGGTTGCCCAAGTGCGCCCCTTCCGCCTCTCGATGTTTTAACCGGCGGGCGGCTGCCAGCGCCGACTCCCGCCAGCGGATTTGTTCGCGCGGGTGCTGGCGCAGGTGGAGCAGGTACGCCCCGGCATCAGGGTAGTCACTGCACGACGAGGCCGCCGTGTCGCTTTCGCCCGACAGATTCTCCGCCCACGACTGCCCGGCCTCAATGTTGCGCCACTCTAAATCGAACAGCGCCAGCCCGCGCGTGACGGCCTCGCCGCCTTGTTTATAGAGTTCCTTAGCCCCTCGAAGAAGTTCAAGATAATGCGCGGCGTGGCGCATCTGAGCGGCGTTTCGTTCCTCTTCGCTCAGGCGGGCGTCGGCGAAGAGACGCACGAGGTCGTGCAGGCGGTAGCGGGCGGCGTCGGCGTCGTAGAGGACGAGGCCGCGGCGGAGGAGATTGCTGAGATGTGTGTGGCCGGCATCTTCGCAGATGACTTCTTCGGCGGCGGCGTCGAAGGCATCGGGGAAGACGGCGAGACGGCGGAAGACGCGCGCGGCCTCCGGCGCGAGACGCTGGTAGCTGAGGCTGAACGAGGCTTCAACGCCGAGGTCAACGCCCTCCGTCCCGATGCGCGCGAGGCGCGTGCGCTCGTCGCTGAGTTGCACGGCGTAGGCGGCGGGGTCGAGGTCGGCGGTGACATCCAAGAGGCTCCCCGCCGCGCGGATGGCGAGCGGCAGATAGCCGCACAGGTAACAAATCCGGTCGGCGATGTCCGCCGGGACGCGCCGCGCGATGCTTGTCAAAAGCTCGCGCGCCTTCGCGGGCGGTAGCTGTTCGAGCGTGAGTCGCCTCATGCCGGGCAGCGTTATCGTCTCGCGCGAAGTGACGAGCAGGGCCGAGCCTTCGGGCGGCAAGAGCGGGCGCACCTGCGCGGCGTCGCGTGCGTTGTCGAGCAGGACGAGCGCGCGTTGGCCGTCGAGCGTGGCGTGGTAGAGCCTGAGCAAATCGTCAATGCTTTCGGGCAGGCGGTGTTCGAGACCGGCGAAGGCGCGGATGCAGTCGGCGAGCGCGTCCGCCGGGTCGCGCGGTGGTTCTTCCGTGCCGCGCATGTCTATGAAAAGCTGCGCGTCGGGGTAGGCGTCGCGCAGGCGTGCGGCGACGTAGAGGGCGAGTTCGGTCTTGCCGATGCCGCCCATGCCGCTGATGCCGCTGATGCCCGCACTCCCTCCGCGTTGGAGCGCCCCGGTCAACGTGGCAATCTCCTCTTCGCGCCCGACGAAATCGCCGACGGGCGCGCGGAGTTGATGCTGCGCCGTCAACTGCGCCAACAAACTCTGACTGAGGGTGCTCGCGTCCAAGACAGCGGACAGTAATGCCTGAGCTTGTGCGTGCGGCGCTTCGCCTCGCGCCGCGCGTTCCAAAATCGGAGTCAGGTATTCGTCAAAGAGCCAGCGGTGCAGGTCGGGGGTGACTTTGGCGGCGAGGTCGTGCGGGTTGATGAAGTCGGGGCCGATGATGTGCGTGGCGCGCAGTTCTTGTTTCAGCGCGTTCAGCCGCTCAGTTTTCGCCGGGTCGGTTTCGCGTCCCTCGTCTGTGACGGTCGCATCGTCTTTGAAGTAGATAAAGCAGGGCAGGCCGCGTTCGCGTGCGCGGCGGTATTCGTCTTCGGTGATGCCGGAGCCATAGCGCGCGCCGAAGATGCCGACGTAGACCTCGCTCCGGTCAACTTCGTCGAGCGAGGCGCGGCGCGTGGTCTCGTCGCGGCTGCCGAAATACTCCATGCCGACGAACTTGGTCGCGCGCATCCGTTGGATGACTGTCTCGACCTCCTTGCGCTCCGGTTCGAGGTCGAGCCACGTCGAACTGACGAAGACGCGAACGGTGGGAACTGACACTCGGAGGCTCCTGTTCTGCCGTGAGGCGACGGCGTCGCTTCTTTCGGTTGAGCGGCGGCGGGCGACAGGCCCACACACAAGTAACCGGCTCAAAATACAGGCAAAGGGGCGTGATGTAAATCGAAGCGTGCTTGTTCAATCCGCCGCGTCGCGGCGATTGAATTGAGCTTGGCGTTTCAACGCCGGGTCAGCGTGCCGGTTGCGTTCGGCGTCGCGTCAGCGACGCATGAACCAACCCCGCAACCGCCGCCTGTCTCAACCGTCGCTGACGCGACGGCGATGATTCGCTTGCGCTTTCCCGGCCTTGAAAGGCCGGGCTAAATTCAATCGCCGCGACGCGGCGGATTGATGCGGCGGGTTGTCGCGATTGACACGGCGGGTTGATGCGGCGGGTTGTCGCGATTGACACGGAGGAATGACGCGATTGACGAAGCGGGTTGATGCGGCGAATTGATGTGATGGATTGACGTGGCGAATTGATGTGATGGATTGACGCAGCGGGTTGACGCGATTGACGCGGCGGGTTGATGCGGCGGGTTGATGCGATTGACACGGGGGATTGATGCGGCGGGTTGACGTGGCGAATTGATGTGATGGATTGACGCGGCGGATGATGTGATGGATTGACGCGCGCGGCTTCACGTAAATCGCCGCTTTCAGAGAGTGTAACCGGAAACAGTCGGTAACAAGAAAATCATCAGCCTGTTTCCTGCTGCTTGAGGCTCGTACCGACTGTTTCCGGTCACACCCGCTTTCAGACGCAAGCTTGCCGCGCGCGGCGGATTCTGGTACACCAAGAGCGCACACCGCCAAACCTAGCCGGAGGGGAGAAGAGCTTCAGGGCTATGTCTTCATCCATGATGAACATCGAGTCGGTGCTCCACGAGGAGCGCGTCTTCCCGCCGCCGCCGGAGTTTTCCGCGCAGGCGCGCGTCAAATCCATGGAGGAGTTCGAGGCCCTGCGGCGCGAGGCTTCGGAGTCGCCCGAAAGTTTTTGGGCGCGGATGGCCGAATCGGAACTGCACTGGTTCAAGAAATGGGACACGGTCTTAAAGTGGGAGCCGCCGCACGCCGAGTGGTTCGTCGGCGGTAAGACGAACGTCGCTTACAACTGTCTCGACCGTCATCTACAAACTTGGCGACGAAACAAAGCCGCGATCATCTGGGAGGGCGAGCCGGGCGAGCAGCGGACGCTGACCTACGGGCAGCTTCATCGTGAGGTCGCGCGCTTCGCCAACGTCCTCAAGCGCGCAGGCGTCGAGAAGGGCGACCGCGTGGCGCTCTACCTGCCGCTTATCCCGGAGTTGGCGATTGCGATGCTGGCGTGCGCGCGCATCGGGGCCACGCATTCGGTCATCTTCGGCGGCTTCTCTTCGGCGGCGCTGGTTGACCGCATCAACGACGCGGGCTGCAAACTCGTCGTCACGGCGGACGGCGGCTTCCGTCGCGGCTCCGAAGTAAAGCTCAAGGATGCCGTGGACGAAGCTTTGAAACAGACGCCCACGGTGAAGGGCTGCATCGTCGTCAAGCGCACCGGCTCGCGCATTCACATGGAGATGGGGCGCGATTACTGGTGGCACGAAGTCATCGAATCCGTCGGCGGCGAGTGCGCGGCGGAAGAACTCGACAGCGAACACCCGCTCTACATCCTCTACACGTCGGGCACGACCGGAAAACCGAAAGGCATCCTCCACACGACCGCCGGCTATCTCTTGCAGACGCACCTGACGACGAAGTGGGTCTTCGACATCAAGGACGAAGACACCTACTGGTGCACCGCCGACATCGGTTGGGTGACGGGCCACAGTTACGTCGTCTACGGGCCGCTCTCGGTGGGCGCGACCGTCTTGATGTACGAGGGCGCGCCGAACCATCCGGAACCCGACCGCTTCTGGTCCATCATCGAGCGCCACCGCGTCAACATCTTCTACACCGCGCCGACCGCTATCCGCGCCTTTATCAAGTGGGGCGAACGCTGGCCGCTGAAACACGACCTGTCATCGCTGCGCCTGCTCGGCACGGTGGGCGAGCCGATCAACCCGGAGGCGTGGATGTGGTACCGGGAGACCATCGGCAAGGGCCGCTGCCCCATCGTGGACACGTGGTGGCAGACCGAGACGGGCGCCATTATGATTAGCCCTCTGCCGGGCGCGACGCCGACCAAGCCCGGCTCGGCGACGAAGCCTCTGCCCGGCATCGAAGTCGCCGTGATGACGAAGCAGGGCGAAGAGGTCGGCCCCGGCGCGGGGGGCTATCTCGTCATCAAGCGTCCGTGGCCTTCGATGCTGCGTACCATCTGGGGCGACGACGAGCGTTATCAAAAGCAGTACTGGTCCGAGATTCCCGGCGTCTACTTCGCGGGCGACGGCGTGCGCCGTGACGCGGACGGCTATTTCTGGATCATGGGGCGCGTGGACGATGTCATCAACGTGAGCGGCCACCGCCTCGGCACGATGGAGATCGAGAGCGCGCTCGTCTCGCACCCGGCGGTCGCCGAAGCGGCGGTCGTCGCTCGTCCAGACGAGTTGAAAGGCTCCGGCATCGTCGCCTTCGTCACGCTCGAAGGCGAGCATCATTCGAGCGATGCGCTGAACGAAGAACTCCGCCGCCACGTCGCCAAAGAGATCGGCGCGCTCGCACGCCCCGACGAGATACGCTTCAGCGACGCGCTCCCCAAGACGCGCTCCGGCAAAATCATGCGCCGGCTCCTCCGCGAGATCGCCTCTTCAGGGTCGGTGCAGGGAGATACCACGACGCTTGAAGACTTTTCGGTCCTGGAAAAACTGCGCGCGCAGGAAGAGGAATGAAGCGGCAAAGAAGAGCGGCAAAGAAGAAAGGTGACAGGTCAGAACCGCCTGCGGTAGCGGGCGGATTTCCTGTGACAGTAAGCCCGCCCGCTACCGCAGGCGGTTCTGACATCTCTCGCTATTGAGCCACTACCAGTTTTAGATATGCGATTTAACAAGGAGACCCCAGATGCCAGCGAATTTAACGACCGAGCAACGCTCCGGCCCGCGCTACATGATTAAGATACCCGTCCGCACCGAGTGGGATGACGAGGAGTCGGGCGAGCACATCGTGGCCGAGGGTGAGACCGAGAACGTCGGGCCATCGGGCGCGCTCGTCCATCTGTCGCAACTCCCCGAAGTCGGCAGCCGCGTCCAACTCACCGTGCCCGACGCGCAGGGCCTCACGGTCAGCGCCGTGGCCGAGGTGTTGCGGCTCGAACGCAACCCCGTCCAGCCGCTGGCGGCGCTGCTCCTCATAGACGCCAATGACGAGTGGCGCGGGCTGGTGTGGGAGCCTTCCGCCCCGCACCTTCAACCGATGGACGAATACGACGCGGACTGGGATCACTAACGCGGGAGCCGAGCCATTGGCGAAGAAGAATCCGATGCTGCCGAATGAAAGATCGGACGCAGAGGCCGCGGCCATCGCCGCGACTGAGGCTCGGTCGCGCGTCGTGGTGCGCGCGGCGACGCGCACGACGATGTGGCTCATCCTCTTCGCGCTGGTTCTCTACTACTCGATTGAGGGCGTGCTCTGGGTCTTCCGGGCGCTGACGGGCGTCCTGCTGATGATCGTGCTGTCGGTCTTCTTCGCCTACCTCATCGCGCCCCTCGTCGAGATGGTGCGCCGCCCCTTTCAGCTTCGCGGGCAGGAACGCACGATGCCGCGTTACGTCGCCATCGGCATCGTCTACTTCGTCATCTTCGGGTCGCTGACCCTGACGACATGGCTGCTGCTGCCGCGCATCAGCGGCCAGTTAGCCGAGTTCGCCAAACAGGCTCCCGTCTATCTCACCAACGCACGCACGCGCGCCGAGAGCCTGAATGAGATTTACGGACGGCTCAACATCCCGCCCGCCCTGCGCCGGTCGGCCAATGAAGCCGCCGAGCGCGTCCTGAACGAAGCCAGCGCCTACGTCACCGGCGAAGGCTTTAATAATCTCATTCATCTGCTCGGCTACCTGCCGTGGCTCGTCCTCGTTCCGATCCTCGCCTTCTTCTTTCTGAAGGATGCCGACAGCTTCCGCCGCTCAGTTTTGAGCATCCTGCCGCAGGGCCGTCTGCGCTGGCGCGGCGACGAGTTCTTTCAGGACGTAAACTCGACGCTCGCCGCCTACATCCGCGCGCAGCTCATCGCCTGTCTGTTGATCGGCACCGTCTGCACACTCGGCTTTATCCTGATCGGCGTCCCCTACGCGCTGGTGCTCGGCTTTATCGCGGGCGTGCTGGAATTTATCCCGCTCCTCGGCCCGCTCGTCGTCGCCGTCATTGCCGTCTCGCTGGCGAGTTTCGCCTCCGGCGGTCAGGTCGTGGCTGTGCTCATCTTCCTCGGCGTGCTACGCATTGTCCACGACTACTACACCTATCCGCGCATCATCGGCTCCGGCATCCACCTCCACCCGCTCGCCGTCATCCTCGCCATCCTCGCGGGGCACGAGTTGGCGGGGCTGGCCGGCATCTTTCTGGCGATCCCTCTGATTGCCATTCTGACCGTCACCTACCGCCACTGGCTCGAACACAAAGGGAGCACCGGGTTGGTCGCGGACTTGCTAAAGCCCGCCGAAGAGGCCGTCACGGCGGAAATATCCGACGCGGATAATCCGGCAAACACCCCCGTCGAAACCATTCCGGCGACGCCGGCTGCTCCGGCGCCCTCCGCCCGATAAAACTGTTGACCTCCCGCCCGAATTGAGGCTTAATAACTCTTGTTCAAGAGTCGCCCCGACATACGGGAGTTTCCAGTACGCTTCACGACCAATATCCGACCCTCTGGCGTTTACACTTTCGACTCCCTGAAGCTTCCTCTCCGCGGCGCATAAGGAGTTCCCCGATGTCATCCGAGAAGTGGCGCGTTTTGTGCGCCGAACCCCACGAAGACACCTGTCAACTAATCAGTACGATGCTTGGCGCACAGGGGCATGAAGTCGTCCCCGCCCGGACTATCCACGACTGTCTTGAGCTGGCGCGCCGCGAGCGTTTCGATCTCTATATGCTCGATGACGAATACGTAGACGGGACGAGCATCGAGTTGTGCCGGAAGCTGCGGGCGCTGACGCCGGAGACGCCCATTCTCTTCTTCTCGGCGTTGGCCTTCCCCCGCGACCACCAACGGGCAATCGAGGCCGGCGCGCTGGCCTATCTGACGAAACCCGACGGCCTCTTCGAAATTGCGCGGACGATCAACTCTATTCTCCTGCCCAATCACGCCGCGGCGCACGCACGCAAGCGACCTTGACGCACGTTAGCCCCTCGATTAAAGTTAAGACCTTCCCGACAATTCCCCCTGAGAATCGTTTCTCGGAGTGAAACTGATGTCGTCGCAAAAGGGACGCATCCTGTGCGCCGAAGCGAACAGTGATGTGGGAGACCTCATCGTTCTGTTGCTGGAACAAAAGGGATACGAGGTGCGGACGGTGCAGACCGTCGCCGATTGCCTGAAGCTCGCCGCCGCCGAGAGCTTCGACCTCTTCATTCTCAACGACACTTACATTGACGGCGACAGCATCGAGCTGTGCCGGCAGCTCCGCGCGTCGAACCCGCTGACCCCAGTCCTGCTCTTCTCGCTCGACCGCACCGGCCACCACAAGCTGCGCGCCCTCGAAGCCGGCGCAAGCCGTTATGTCAGCCAGACCTCTGACTTCGTTTCGCTCGTCCAGACCATTGAGCGGCTGCTACTTTCGTAGAAAGCAAAAACAAGAAGGGAGCGGGCATCGGAGAAAGGCGCTTTTCTCGCTTTCACTTTCGCCCTCTACCTTTTCAAGGTGAGCAGGCGCTGTGATGAGAGAACGCCAGCCGGCGCCAATCGCCCCGGTAAACGCCTCAGCGCGTCCCTTCCTGAAAATGTACCTGACAGTTGAAACGCCCGCCGTCATCCTGCTCCGTCCTCCTGTATGAGCCGTCGGACTGGAGCAGCCGCGCCTTCATGTCGTCGCGCAGGTAAGGCTCCAGAATCTCCTCCTTCAGCACGCGCTTGAGGGCGGGGTCGTCCACCGGCGCGACCACTTCGACGCGGCGGTCGAGGTTGCGCCGCATCCAGTCGGCGCTGCCGATGAAGACCTCCTCCTCGCCGCCGTTCAGGAAGTAGAAGACGCGACTGTGTTCGAGAAAGCGCCCGACGACGCTCCGCACCGTGATGGTCTCGGACAACCCCTCGACGCCGGGCCGGAGCGTGCACATCCCGCGCACGATGAGATCAATCTTTACGCCCGCCTGCGCGGCCTCGTAGAGCGCGCGGATGATTTGGGTGTCGGTCAGGCTGTTGATCTTGGCGAAGATGCGGGCCGGGCGCCCCTGCCGCTGGTGCGCCGCCTCGCGTCCGATCAGTTCCATCATGCGCTCGCGCAGGTTGACCGGGGCAACGAGCAGCCGCCGATACTTCGACTGGAGCGAGCAGCCCGTCAGGAAGTTGAACAGTTCGGTGGCGTCGGCGCCGAACTTTTTGTTCGCCGTGAGCAGACCGAGGTCGGTGTAGATGCGCGAGGTCGTCGGGTTGTAGTTGCCCGTGGCGACGTGGACATAGCGGCGCAGACGCCCGCCCTCGCGCCGGATGACGAGCGCGAGCTTGCAGTGCGTTTTCAAACCCAGTATGCCGTAGACGACGTGCACGCCCGCGCGCTCCAGCCGCTGCGCCCACTCGATGTTCTTCTGCTCGTCGAAGCGCGCCTTGAGTTCGACGAGCACCGCCACCTGTTTGCCCCGCTCGCTCGCCTCCATCAGCGCCTGCACGATGGGCGAGTGGCGCCCCGTGCGGTAGAGACACATCTTGATGGCGAGCACGTCGGGGTCGCGCGCCGCCGCGTTGATAAAGTCCGTCACCACGTTGTAGGACGTGTAGGGGTGGTGCAGCAGAATGTCTTGTTTCCTAATCGCGTCGAAGACCGTCTGCCCCTCTTTCAGCGGCGACGGGACGGTCGCGCGCAGCGGCTCGTCCTTCAGCCTCGGCTTGTCGAAGTCGTAGAGCGACATCAGGTCGGGGATGTTCAGCGGGCCGTTGATGACGTACACGTCCGAAGCTGACAGTTCGAGCGCGCCCGCCAGATAGCGCGACATCTCCTCCGGCATGTTCTCCGTGACTTCGAGCCGCACGGCGGCGCCGAACCTACGCTTGCGTAACTGTTCCTGCATCACGCGCAGCAGGTCGTTGGCCTCATCCTCCAGAATCTCGATGTCCGCGTCGCGCGTCACGCGGAAAAGATATGCTTTGCCGACGCGCCTGCCGGGGAAGAGCGCGGCGACATTGGCGGCGATCAACTCGCCGAGAAAGGTGAACCGCGTGCCCGAATCGCCCACGGGGACGAGGCGCGGCACGACCGGCGGAACTTTGATGCGGACGAAGCGCGGGTTGCGGATCATCGCCGGCGGGAACTTGCCGCCGGGGTCTTCCGCCGGCTCGACCATCAGGCCGATGTTGAGACTGAGGTTCGAGATATACGGGAACGGGTGGCTCGAATCCACGGCCTGCGGCGTTAGGACGGGAAAGACATGTTCGGTGAAGTACTCGTCGAGCGCCTGCCGCTCGTCCTTCGTCAACTCCTTGTAGGGCGTGACGCGGACACCCTCCGCCGCGAGTTTCGGCAGCACGTCCTCGCGCAGAGCGCGCGCCTGCTCGGCGACCAGCGGCTTCAGGCGCGCGCTGATCTCGGCGAGCTGCTCGGCGGGCGTCAAGCCGTCGGGCGAAAGTTGAGCCGCGTTCTCGTCAAGCTGCTCCATCAGACCCGAGACGCGAATCATAAAGAACTCGTCAAGATTGGACGAAAAGATGGCGAGAAACTTCAGGCGTTCGAGCAGCGGGTGCGTCTCGTCGAGCGCTTCCTCCAAAACGCGGCGGTTGAATTCAATCCAACTCAGCTCGCGGTTGAACAGCAGGTGCTTGTGGTGGAGAAGCGACGGCGGCAGCTCGACTTTCTTCGCCCTCTTCTTCGTGTCGCGCCCTTCGCCCGGCGGAGATTGTACGGCCCCTGTTGACATCGGTTCACCTCGTCTCGCGTGGGATACGGCGCATAGAATGGCAGGCGGTGTGCCCGCGCCGCAACCCGCCACGTTCCTCACACCTGAGAACCGGGGGACGCGCCAGTCAGAAATTGGGCGCACAATTTAGCACACGCCAGAGATGGCGCGGAAGGGTAAGGACGCGGCGCGGCCCGCGTCCGAAGAAGATTTACGGGCGCGGGCCAGAGGCGGCGAAACGTGGCGCTCCGCGTGACGTAAGGAGGGAGCGGTCAGCCGTAATTCTCGAAGATGAGAAGGATGACCAGCACCGCGACCGCGGCCCCGAGTCCGATGGCGATCTTGGCGCCGGTCGAGAGGTTATTGCCCTGAACTTGTTTGACCTGTGGGTAGGCGACTCTCGTCGTCGTCCCTGTCTTCGCATTGACGACGACGAAGTCCGCCTCGCCGGCTTCGCTGATGTAGCCTTCCAGCTTCGTCTTATCATGCAGCTTGACCCGCACGCGCGCGGCCTCGCCCGTGCCGAGTTTGGCGATGCCGGTCTTTACTTTTTCGGTGAAGCGCGCCTGCTTCTCTTCCTTCGTGGCGGCGTAGACGGGCGCGGCCCCGGCGCAATGAACCAGCACACCCACGAGCGCGAGCGACAGAATACTTTTGAACATATATTTCTCCTGAAGAAGATTGGAACTGCTGCCGCAAAGCAGATGCAACCGGCACGCCCGAAACTTTTCAGCCTTTATGTGAGAATAGTGAGAAGCGACCGCCGACGCCTTCAACTAAAGTGCGACACCTGACGGATTACTGTTGCGCGTCCTCGATCATGCGCCGGTCGAAACGCCCGCTTCACTTCGCCGTCTCGGCGGTTTTCTGGAACCTTATGATGCTCCCCGAAATTAGGACCAGCCGCTAAGGTGGTAAACTCGCTGCTCAACTGGGAGCGACGATAGATGAGCACGCAACGCAAACATTACCGCGCGGACTTCAAGGCCAAGGTGGCGATTGCCGCCATCAAAGCTCAACACACAGTCAATGAGATTGCTTTGCAATATAGCGTCCATCCCAATCAGGTGATGGCTTGGAAGAAGCAAGCTCTGGCAGCCATCCCGGATTCCTTCTCGACGCGGCGCGAACGGGACGCGCACGCCGACGCGGAACTCAAGGCGCAACTCTACCAGCAGATCGGCCAACTCAAAGTCGAGTTGGACTGGGTGAAAAAAAAAGCTGGACTGCTCGCTTGAGCAAAAGCGGCAGTTGATCGAACCCGACCAGCGACAGATCAGCCCGCGGCGGCAGCGCCAGTTGCGCGGCATCCATCGCTCGACTATCAAACGCCGGCAGCAGTCTACCGCAAGGCATCAACCAAGCAGCGGAGACCACCTTAAATTGACCGTTTTGTGGTCTTGACATTGGGGAGCACTATAGACTCAATTCGGCTTGAGTCAGGCGCAAACCAATTACAGCGGTTTGCAATTGGGTGCGACCGTTTAGAGGCGGGCCATGCCCGCCGGTTCAACTTGAGACGGCGGGCATTGCCCGCCTCTAAACGGTCGTTGATGTGGTCGCATCCAATTGCAAATTGCCATATTGGATTCATCGCCTGTTGCCGGTCTTGCAACAGACTTTGGCTGAGTTGGGGATGAAGCCGGAACGAGAGGCTCGTCTGGTGGCCACGAATCCGGAGACGACGGCAGGTGGGGCCAATCTCGCCATTGATGGAACCGAAAGAAGACTGCAACGACCCGTGGACCCACTCAAACAAAGAGAAAAGTACAGTGGGAAGAAGAAGGCGCATACGGACAAGAACCTCTTGGTGGTCAACGAGAACACGAAGAAAGTGAT
>JBGTBQ010000053.1:0-18545 GCA_041749275.1 Pyrinomonadaceae bacterium
CCCGCGCGCCGCCGCGTCTGCGAGGCGAACGCACACGGCGCGAAGCCGGACGGCGCGACCAACTCGACCACGGCGATTCAAAAAGCGATTGACGCCTGCGCCCGCGCGGGCGGCGGCACGGTCACGTTCAAACCCGGCGACTACGTGACGGGCGCGCTCTTCATCAAGAGCAACGTGCATCTGAGAGTTGATGAAGGCGTCGCGTTGCTCGGCAGTCAAGAGGACGCGGACTATCCTTCGATCTTTACGCGCGTCGCGGGAATAGAAATGAAGTGGCCCGCCGCGTTGATAAACGTCAACGACCAGCGGAACGTCAAGATTTCCGGCAAGGGCGTGATTGACGGGCGAGGGCAGAAGTGGTGGGACAAGTATTGGGCCTTGCGGCGCGAGTATGAGCCGAAGGGCTTGCGCTGGGCTTCGGACTACGACGCGGAGCGCGTGCGCCTGTTGGTCGTCTGGCGCTCTTCGGACGTGACGATTGAAAACCTGAGCCTCAAGCGTTCCGGTTTCTGGACGGTGCAGGTCGTCTACTCGGATCACGTCACGGTGGACGGCATCAAGATCAGCGACAACGGCGGCCCCAGCACCGACGGCGTTGACATAGACTCGTCGAGCTATGTCCTCGTGCAAAACTGCGACATAGACAACAACGACGACGACATCTGTCTGAAGGCGGGCCGGGACTTCGACGGCCTACGTGTTGCGCGCCCGACCGAGTACATCGTCATCCGCCACAACGTCACGCGGCGCGGCGGCGGCATCATCTCCTTCGGCAGCGAAACTTCGGGCGGCATCCGCCACGTCGTTGGCTACGGCAACCACGGCATCGGCACCAAAGAGGGCATCCGCTTCAAGTCGGCCCGCACGCGCGGCGGTTATGTCGAAGACGTACTCATCCGCGACACGAAAATGGAGAACGTGCCGCTGCCGTTCACCTTTACGCTCAACTGGAATCCGAGTTACAGCTACGCGACGATTCCGGAGGGGATGAAGAACGTGCCGCCGCACTGGATCGTCCTAAACACGCCGGTCACGCCGCCCGAACGCGGCTTCGCGGAGTTTCGTCGCATCCGCATCGAGAACGTCGAGATCGTCGGCGCCGAACGCATCTTCACGGCGAGCGGCCTGCCGGAAAAGATGCTCCGCGACGTGAAGTTCTCAAACGTCACGGCGGAGGGCAAGGAGGCAGGCTTTATTGAATATGCCGAAAACTGGACGATGAAAAACGTCAAACTGCACACCGCGAACGGCGAGCCGGTGAAGATTTCTCACAGCAAGAACGTTGACCGGCCAGATGTCAGCAAGAAGTAACGGCGGGTTTGGTAATGCAATCAACGATGGGCCAGCGCCGTCAGGCGCGGAATGTTTGTAGTCCGCGAGTAAAATAAAGCGGGGCAGCTCCGTAGGAGCGGAATGTTACATTCCGCTCCTACGGAGCTGCGAAGGTTGTGGAACGTGTCGGCTACAAACATTCCGCCCCTCCGGGGCTGATTAGAGGAGGTCAGTACCGCCTGCGGTAGCGGGCGGGTCTGCTCCCGTTACCAAACCCGCCCGCTACCGCAGGCGGTACTGACCTGTACACTCAATCCGCAATCGCCATCATTGAACGCTCTCGGAAAAATGAAAACCAAACTTCTCATCGCCGCCGCATTGATTTGTTTATCGGCATCCGCGACCCGCGCGGACGTGACCTTGCCCGACGTGCTCTCCTCCGGGATGGTTCTCCAGCGTGACCGGGCCGTCCCCATCTGGGGCAAGGCCGACCTCGGCGAGATCGTGACCGTGAGATTTGGAGCGCAGACGAAGAAAGCGACCGTCGGCAGCGACGGCACATGGCGCGTCGTGCTCGACGCGTTGAAGGCGAATGCGACGCCTGCCACGATGACGGTCGTGGGGAAGAATACGATTGAGCTAAAGGACATCCTCGTCGGTGAGGTGTGGCTGGTGTCGGGGCAGTCGAATATGCAGTGGCGTCTGTTCGAGTCAACCGGCGGCGAAGAAGCGGTCGCCGCCGCTAGCCACCCGGCGATCCGGCTCTTCAACGTGAGCCGCGAAGTCGGCTTTAAGCGCAAAGCCCCTCCGCTCGCCGTGTGGCAGCCCACGACGCCGGAGTCAGCGCGCGACTTCTCCGCCGCCGGCTACTACTTCGGCGTCGAGTTGCTGAAGGAGTTGAAGGTTCCCATCGGTCTCATCAACTCGTCCTACGGCGGCTCGCAGGCGGAGGCGTGGACGCCGGAAGAGCATCTGCTCGCGTCGGCAGACCTGCGGCCCACGGTCGAGCGCACCAAAATCTGGGAGGCCGAAAGGCCGCGCGTGAGGGCCGAGTACGACGAGCAGATCAAACAATGGCGCGAGGCCGCCGAGAAGGCCAAAGCGTCGGGCGCGCGGCCTCAACCATCGCCCGGTGTGCCCGACGCGCTCCGCGACTATCGCGTTGCGGCGTCCATTTACAAAGGCATGATCGAGCCGTTGATACCTTTCGCCCTGCGCGGCGTCTTCTGGTATCAGGGCGAGTCGAACGAGGCGCGCGCCGAGCAGTATCGCCTCCTCCTGCCGACGATGATCCGCGCGTGGCGTGAGCGTTGGGGGCAGGGCGATTTTCCGTTCGGCATCATTCAACTGCCCAACTACCGCGCCGTCAAGACGGAGCCGACCGACGAGGCTTGGAGCCACATCCGCGAGGCGCAGCGGCGCACCGCGCTCTCGACGCCGAAGACGGGACTGATCGTGACGATTGACATCGGCGAAGCCAACGACATCCACCCGAAGAATAAACTCGACGTGGGAAAACGCATGGCTCGTTGGGCGCTGGCCGATGTCTATGGGCGCAAGTTGACGCGAGGCGGCCCCATGCTGCGCGATGCGAAAGTCGCCGGCTCGAAAATCATTCTCACGTTCGACGACGTGGGCGCGGGCTTAAAAATCCGCGACGGCGACCGGCTCGAAGAGTTCGCCATCGCCGGAGCGGATCGCAAGTGGCACTGGGCCGAGGCGAAGATCGTGGGGAAGAACCGCGTCGAAGTCTGGTCGTCCGCCATGCCGCAGCCAGTCGCCGTGCGCTACGCCTTCAACAACAACCCGAAGCGCCCGAATCTGACGAACGAGACGGGGCTGCCGGCGACACCGTTCCGCACGGACGACTGGCCGGGGCCGACCGACGGCAAACGCTGAAGCGGAGGGAGATAAACACATGCGGGCACGTTCCACGAACAGGACGATTCTCGAATCACTTTGCCAATCGTTTAGAGGCGGGCGCTGTCCGCCGGTTCAGGCTTCGGGTAAGTCGAACCGGCGGGCATTGCCCGCCTCTAAACGGTCGGTGTTCCTCCTTGCGCTGATCGTCCTCTGCCTGTTGCCCATCACATCTCTCGCGCAGGACACGCAAACGCCCGCGTCCATACCGCCCGCGCAAAACCCGTTTGACCCCAAGCTCCCGACGCTCTTCGTCGTCGGCGACTCGACGGCCAACAACAACGCCAAGGGGCAACTCGGCTGGGGCGATCCCTTCGTCAGCTACTTCGACACGACGAAGATCAACGTCCTCAACCGCGCTCGCGCGGGCCGCAGCAGCCGGACGTTTCTGACCGAAGGGCTGTGGGACAAAGTGTTAGAGCAGTTGAAGCCGGGCGACACGGTGCTCATCCAGTTCGGCCACAACGACGGCGGCCCTTTGGACACGGGTCGCGCGCGCGGTTCGCTGAAGGGCGTGGGCGAAGAGACGCAGGAAATCACAAAGCCCGATGGGAGCAAGGAGGTCGTCCACACCTACGGCTGGTACATGCGGAAGATGATCGCCGACGTGAAGTCGAAGGGCGCGAGGCCCACCATCCTTTCGTTGACGGTGCGAAACATCTGGAAAGAGGGCAAGGTCGAGCGCGGCTCCGGCAGCTTTCGTCAATGGGCGTCGGAAATCGCACGCGCACAGGGCGTCGAGTTCTTAGACCTCACGACCATCGTCGCCGACAAGTACGAAGCGTTGGGACAGGAGAAAGTTCAGGAGTTGTTCGGCGGCGACCACACGCACACCAGTCCCGCCGGAGCCGAACTCAACGCGGCCTCGGTGGTCGCTGGATTGAAAGGTCTTAAAGGTTGCGGGCCGTGCAAATATTTTTCGGCGAAAGCTAAAGAGGTCGCCCCCTACAAGGCGAAAAAGACAAGCTGAGTCGCGCGCGGGCGAGCCTGCTCACGCAGGCTGAAAGAGGCACGAATGATGTCTTCAATTCTTCAACGGTGTGTTGCGCTTTCAATTCTTCTGATCTTACACGCGGGCGCGTCGCACACGTTTTCGCAGTCGCCCGCCGCCGGGCGCGTCTATGACGTGCGTGCTTTCGGCGCGAAGGGCGACGGGAAGACGCTGGATACGGCGGCCATCAACAAGGCCATCGAGACGGCGGCGGGCGCGGGCGGCGGGACGGTTCATTTTCCGGCGGGGACGTATCTGACTTTTTCGATCCGGCTCAAGAGCAACATCGCGCTCTATCTCGATCAAGGCTCGACCATCCTCGCCGCCGACCCGTCGGAGCACAAGGGCGCATACGATTTGCCGGAACCGAACGAGTGGGACGCGTATCAGGACTTCGGCCACAGCCACTGGCAGAACAGTCTCATCTGGGGCATCGGTCTTGAGAACGTCTCCATCTTCGGCCCCGGTCTGATCCACGGCAAGGGTCTCACCAAACGCGGCCCCGGCGCGCGCCGCGCGAGCGCGCCCGTTACCCTGAGCGGCGCGTCGTCGCCGGTCGGCGAAGGCGAATCACGCGAGGCGATGCGGGGTCTCGGCAACAAGGCCATCGCCTTGAAGCTCTCGCGCAACGTCACCTTGCGCGACTTCTCGATGCTCGCGGGCGGACACTTCGCGCTGCTTGCGACGGGTGTTGACAACCTGACGATTGACAACGTCAAGGTGGACACCAACCGCGACGGCTTCGATATAGACGCCTGCCGCAACGTCCGCATCTCGAACGTGAGCGTCAACTCGCCGAACGACGACGCCATCGTGCTGAAAAGTTCCTACGGCCTCGGCTTCGCGCGCGCGACCGAGAACGTGACGATTACAAATTGTCAGGTCTCAGGCTACGACCTCGGCACGTTCCTCGACGGGACGTTCAAGCGAACGCAGGAACTCGCGCCCGACCGCGACCGCGTGACGGGCCGGATCAAATTCGGCACCGAATCGAACGGCGGCTTTAAGAACATCACCATCTCGAACTGCGTCTTCGACCGCAGCCGCGGCCTCGCTATCGAAACCGTGGACGGCGGCCTCATCGAAGACATCAATATCAACAACATCACCATGCGCGACGTGACGACCGCGCCCATCTTTCTCCGTCTCGGCAACCGCGCGCGCGGCCCCAACAACCCGCCGCCCGGCGCCATCCGCCGCGTCAACATCAGCAACGTCACGGCCTACGACGCCGACCCGCGCTACGCCTCGATCATCGCGGGGCTGCCTAATCATCCGATTGAGGACGTGCGCCTGACGAACATCCGCATCGTCTACAAAGGCGGAGGCACGAAGGCGGACGCCGCGCTTGAACCGCCGGAGGGCGAGGCGAGCTATCCGGAGCCGAGCATGTTCGGCACGCTCCCGGCCTACGGCTTCTATGTCCGCCACGCACGCGGAATCGTCATGCGCGACGTGGAGGTGAGCTACATCAAGGATGAACAGCGCCCGGTCGTCGTGCTCGACGACGTGAGCGACATCCTCTTCGATGGCGTGCGCGCGAAGCGAACAGCGGGCGTTCCGTTCTTCGTGCTTCGCCGGGTCACGGACTTCAACGTGCGGAACGCGACGGGCGTGCCCGACACGCGCATGGAGAAGGCGGAGCGCGAGACGCTCTGAGTGTGAGAGCTGTTCTTCAGCCTGCGAAGCAGGCGACAGCATAAAGCCCAGAGTGGAGCGCGGCTTTCAGCCGCGCGGAACCTTGGGACTTGAGTCGGCTAATCGAATGAGAAGGTTTTTCTGGATTGTCACGTGCCTCCTGTTCACGTCGCTGCTCTGCGGGTGCGCCCGGCAACCGCCCGGCGCGACGACTGAATCCGCCAACGCTCCGCCCGCCGGCAAGCCTGCGGGCGTTGAACGACAGGGCATGGTCTTCATCAACGGCGGCGCGTTCCTGATGGGCGGCGACAAAGACATGCCCGAAGAGGCGCCGGTTCATCAGGTCACGTTGAAATCGTTCTGGATGGATGCGCGCGAGACAACCGTCGCCGAGTTCGCAAAGTTCGTCGCGGCGACGGGCTACCAGACGGAAGCGGAGAAGTTCGGCTGGTCGGGCGTCTTCGATGTCAAGACGGGCGAGTGGGGGCGCGTGGACGGCGCGGATTGGCGGCATCCCGAAGGGGCGCGTTCGGAGGCCCGACCGGATGAGCCGGTCTGTCAGGTCTCTTGGAACGACGCGGCGGCTTACGCGAAGTGGGCGGGCAAGCGTCTCCCGACCGAAGCTGAATGGGAATATGCCGCGCGCGGCGGCCTTGTCGGGAAGCGTTATGCGTGGGGCGACGAGCTGCGCCCCGGTGGGAGGCCGGTCGCCAACTGGTGGCAGGGCCGTTTCCCTGAGCGCGACACGGGCGAGGATGGCTACACGACGCGCGCGCCCGTCGGGAAATTCGAGCCGAACGGTTACGGGTTGTATGACGTGGGCGGCAACGTCTGGGAGTGGTGCGCCGACTGGTTCGATGCGGAGTATTACGCGCGGAGTTCGGTCTCGAATCCAATAGGGCCGGAGGCGGGAGTAGAGCGCGTCATCCGCGGCGGCTCGTGGATGTGCAGCGAGAACTTCTGCTCGAACTATCGCGTCGCCGCGCGCAGCCACGCGACGCCGGACAGCGGGCTGAACAATCTCGGCTTCCGGTGCGCGAGCGATTGACGAAGCGCGCGCGACGCGCGGCCCCTGACGAGGCTATTCAAGCCTTGTCTTCATGCACAATCCTTCATCCATGAACACGATTTTCAACGGGTCCGCAATGCGAACGCGCGGCCTTTTATTTCATCGCTCCGCACTCCGCACTCCGCACATGCTTTTACTGTGCCTGCTCCTGTGCGTGCCGGTCTCGCCGCCCGGCTTCGCGCGGCCCGCGAAGCGGAAGCCGAACATCATCTTCATCCTCGCGGACGATCTCGGCTATGGCGACCTCGGCAGCTACGGGCAGCGGAGAATCAAAACGCCGCACCTCGACCGCATGGCGCGCGAGGGCATTCGCTTCACCGATTTTTACGCCGCCAGTCCGGTCTGCGCCCCTTCGCGCGCGAGCCTGATGACCGGCAGGCATCAGGGCCGCGCCTACATCCGTGGCAACTCGACGAAAGCGCCCGTGCCGGGACAGAGCGGCGCGGCACAGAGGCGTTTGCCCTTGCGCCCAAGCGATGTGACCGTGGCCGAAGTGCTCAAGTCCGCGGGCTACGCGACCGGCGTCATCGGCAAGTGGGGGTTGGGCGAACCGGACACGACCGGCATCCCCAATCGGCAGGGCTTCGACTACTTCTTCGGCTACCTCAACCAGACGCACGCGCACAGCCATTATCCCGAATACCTCTGGCGCAACCGCGAGCGCGTGCCGGTGACGAAAGGGACTTACTCGCAAGACCTCTTCACCACGGAGGCGCTTCAGTTCGTCCGCCGCGAACAGGGTCGCCCGTTCTTTCTCTATCTCTCTTACATCATCCCGCACGCCAACAACGAACTGGGCCGCGAGACCGGCAACGGCATGGAGGTTCCTACGGACGCGCCTTATTCAAATGAAAGCTGGCCGCAACAACAGAAGAACTACGCCGCGATGGTCACGCGGATGGATGCGGACATCGGCAATCTCTTGGCGCTCTTAAAGCAACTCGGCATAGACGACGACACCATCGTTTTCTTCAATAGCGACAACGGCCCGCAGGGGCGCGACGAGGGCGGCTTCGATCCGGAGTTCTTCGCCAGCCACGGCCAGCTTCGCGGCATCAAGCGCGACCTCTACGAGGGCGGCATCCGCGTGCCTTTGATCGCGCGCTGGCCGGGCAGGATCAAGGCCGGACAGGTCAGTCGTGAAGCGTGGGCCAACTGGGACTTCCTGCCGACGGCGGCTGCGCTGGCCGGCGTCAAAGCTCCGCACGCGATTGACGGCGTCTCGATGCTGCCCGCTCTGTTCGGTCGGCGCGCGCGCGGGCGCGAATACTTCTACTGGGAGTTTCACGAAGGCGAGTTCGCGCAGGCCGTGCGTTTGGGCCGTTGGAAGGCGGTGCGAAAAGGCTTCGATAAGCCCGTCGAACTCTACGACCTTCAGACCGACCTCGGCGAGACGCGCGACCGCGCCGCACGCCACCCGCGCGTCGTGCGGCGCGTCGAAGTGATTATGAAATCGGCGCGAACGGAATCCGAATTCTGGCCGACACGAAGTGAACCGACGGAGCAGGCAAACAGAACGGAAAGCCAGCGTGTCGCAGCCGGAAGACAGCTTCAACGAGTCCGCGAAAGCGGACTCGTTGAAGCGTCGTCTTCAACTGGCTTCCGCGTAACACCTTTATGAATATGAACAAGACTAACTCGTCGAAGCGCGGCTTCGTATCAGTCCTGCTCGCATTTTTGTGCGTGGTCTCTGTTTCGCCGCTCGCCGTCTCGCACGCGGCGCAGGGCGCGCGGAAAAAGCCGAAGTACAACGTCCTCTTCATCTCTTCGGACGATCTGCGCCCGGAGTTGGGCGTATATGGAAACTCAATCATCAAGACGCCGAACGTTGACCGGCTCGCCGCGCGTGGGATTCGTTTCGACCGTGCCTACGCGCAGTATCCGCTCTGCAACCCTTCGCGCACGTCGCTGCTGACGGGCCGCTACCCGACCGAGACGGGCGTGATGGATAACAACACTTACTTCCGCCGGAAGTATCCCGACTGGGTTACGCTGCCGCAGCACTTCAAGGCCAACGGCTACGCGACCCTACGCAGCGGCAAGACGTTTCACGGCGGGATTGACGACCTGCCGTCGTGGACGGAAGGCGGCGAGCCGACCGACCCCAACATCACCGAACGCGGCACGCGCCGGCCCGCTACGCGCCCCACTCCCGAACCGGAAGCCGAAACGGAAGCGGCCCCGACGACCGTTCGCCCGCCCGCCAACCGTTCGGGCAATCCGCAATCCGACCGCATCGTCGTGCTCGAAGGCGACGGCGAGTCGCACGGCGATTACCGGACGGCCACGCGCGCGATTCAGTATCTCGAAAAGTATAAAGACCAGCCCTTCTTCCTCTCCGTCGGCTTCGTCAAGCCGCACAGCCCGCCGACCGCGCCGAAAAAATTCTTCGACCTTTACGACGCAGCGCGGATGCCGCTCCCGCCCGACTTCGCCCCGCGACCGGCGGCCCCGGCGGGCTTTCCGGAACTCTCCGTCCCGCGCCGCAACACAGACCTCTTCATCGGGCGCGACGCCTCGCCCGAAGAGGCGCGCGAGATGATGCGCGCCTACTATGCTTCGACGAGTTTCATTGACGCGCAGGTGGGACGTGTGCTCGACGCGCTCGACCGTTTGGGGTTGCGCGACAAGACCATCGTCGTCTTCTGGGGCGACCACGGTTACCACCTCGGCGAGAAGGGCAAGTGGTCGAAGGCTTACTCGCTCTTCGAGATTGGCACGCGCGTCCCGCTCATCATCTCCGTGCCCGGCGCGCGCGGCGGCGCGAGCGCGCGCACCGTGCAGTTGCTCGACATGTATCCGACGCTCGTCGAACTCTGCGGCCTTGCGCGGCCCGCGGGCGTCGAAGGACACAGCCTCGCCGCGTTGCTGCGCCGTCCCAATGCCGCTTGGAAACACCCGGCCTACAGCGTCACGCTCTTTCAGGGCAAGCTCGGAAAAACCGTCCGCACCGAACGCTGGCGCTACGCCGAATGGGAGGAAGGGCGCGAGGGCGCGATGCTCTTCGACCACGCGAGCGACCCGCGCGAGTTGAAGAACCTCGCCGGCGATGCGGCCCACGCGAAGACCGTGCGGGAGATGAAGAATTTGTTAAAGCAGATGCCGTAGAAGGAGACCAGCATTTATCGGGAGTCGAGATTTAACACAGAGGGCGCGGAGGCGCGGAGGTCGCCGAGAAGAAATATCGGATTTGAGATTTCAAATTTCGGAGATGAAATGGATTTCTCCGCGTCCTCCGCGCCTCCGCGCCCTCTGCGTTGAAAACCAACACACAACACAGCCTACTCTTCGGGCAGGCCGCGCGAATCTTCGCCTACTCGGTATTAACTTCTGATTCGGAAGATCAATTATGGGAAACGCTCTACTAAAGAATCTCGCCGCTGGCGGAATAATCTTGCTCCTCACCGCTGGCCTGTTGTCGGGTGTTTCCGCAAAAACGCCCGACGCCCCATCGTTACCGGCCCGCGTCACCACCACCTTCGACGCCGGCTGGCGCTTTCTCAAAGCGGACGCGCCCGGCGCGGAAAAATCGGAGTTTGACGACGCCGCGTGGCGACGGCTCGACGTGCCGCACGATTGGAGCATCGAAGGGCCGTTCTCGAAAGAGAATCCGACGGGTAGGGACGGGGGCTTTCTCCCGGCGGGCGTCGGCTGGTATCGCAAGCACTTCACGCTCCCCGCCGCTGACAAAGGTCGCCGCGTCTTCGTCGAGTTCGACGGCGTGATGGCGAACAGCGACGTGTGGGTCAACGGCCAACACCTCGGCAAGCGCCCCTTCGGCTACATCGGTTTTCGTTACGAACTGACGGGCCATCTCAATTTCGGCGCCGGCAAATCAAACGTCCTCGCCGTGCGCGCCGATAACTCCGGCCAACCGGCCTCGCGCTGGTACACCGGCGCGGGAATTTATCGCCACGTCCGTCTCGTCGTCACCGACCCCGTCCACCTCGAACACTGGGGCACGTTCGTCACCACGCCGCGCGCCGCCGCGGATCACGCGGTCGTGCGTGTCGAAAGTACGGTCGTCAACAAGTCCGATAGCCCGCGCGATGTCGCGCTGCAAGTCACGCTGCTCGACCCCGCTGGTCGTCACTTCCACACCGCCGAGACGAAGCCACAACAAATCGCCCCCGGCCAATCAGTCGTCTTTCAACAGGACTTTCCCGTCACCCACCCGCGACATTGGGACACCGGCGACCCCGCGCTCTACACGGCGGTTGCGCGAGTCCGCGCGGGCGCGCAAACACTCGACGACGAGACGGTCAAGTTCGGCATCCGCGATGTCCGATTCGAGCCGGCGACCGGGTTCTGGTTGAACGGGCGCAACTTCAAACTCAAGGGCGTCTGTCTGCACCACGACGCGAGCGCGTTCGGCGCGGCGGTTCCTTTGCGCGCGTGGGAGCGTCGTCTCGAAATACTGCGGAGCTTAGGCGTCAACGCCATCCGCACCGCGCACAACCCGCCCGCCCCTGAGTTTTTAGACCTCACCGACCGCATGGGCTTCATCGTCATGGACGAGACGTTCGACGCGTGGACGGTCGCCAAGCGTCCGCATGATTATCACCTCTACTTCGACGAGTGGTCGAAGATTGACACGCGCGACACCGTCCGCCGCGACCGCAACCATCCGAGCATCGTCATCTATAGCACCGGCAACGAGATTCACGACACGCCGAAGGCCGAACTCGCTAAGAGGATTCTCGCCGGACTCGTCGCCGTCTTTCACGAGCACGACCCGACGCGACCCGTCACGCAAGGGTTATTTCGTCCAAACGTCAGCAAGGACTACGACAACGGACTCGCGGACATCTTGGATGTGGTCGGGCAGAACTACCGCGAGAATGAAATCCTCGCCGCCTACCGGCAAAAGCCCACGCGCAAAATCCTCGGCACCGAGAACACGCACACGCGCGAAGCGTGGCTCGCCTTGCGCGATAACCCGCCCTACGCCGGGCAGTTTTTGTGGGCCGGCATAGACTATCTCGGCGAGTCGCCCGGCTGGCCGCTCGTCGCCTTCAACTTCGGGCTACTCGACCGCACGGCCACGCCGCGCCCGCTCGCGTTTCAAAGACAGAGTTGGTGGAGCGCGGAGCCGATGGTGCACGCCACGCGCCGCGTCGCGCACACGCCGCTCGCGCCGACCGACCCCGGCTACGAAGCAGACCGCCGCCCGCAAGTTTTGTTCTCCGACTGGACGCCGCTTACCCACGCGCCGCACGAAGAGACGGTCGAGATTTATAGCAACTGCGAGCAGGTCGAGTTGCTGCTCAACGGCAAATCGCTCGGCGCGAAACCGCGCCCCTCGGACGACGCGCCGCGCACGTGGAAAGTTCCCTTCGAGCCGGGCACGCTCCGCGCCGTCGGCACGAACGGCGGCAAACAGGTCGCCGTGCACGAACTACGCACCGCCGGCAAACCCGCGCGCATCATCCTCGCCGCCGACCGCACGCGCATCGCGCCGGTGTGGGATGATGCGTCTTACGTCACCGCGACGGTCGTTGACGCGAACGGCGTAATGGTTCCGACCGCGGGCGATCTCATCACCTTCAAAGTCGCGGGGCCGGGCCGCGTCGTCGCCGTTGATAGCGGCGACAACGCGAGCCATGAACCCTTTCAAGCCGCGCAGCGCAAAGCCTATCAGGGCCGCTGCTTCGCCATCGTCAAATCGAGCGCCCCGCGCGGACGCATCACGCTCACCGCCTCGGCCCCCGGACTGACGGGCGGCTCAGTGACGATCAACGCCGTCACGCCGCCCACAGGGAAGTGAGGTCAGTACCGCCTGCGGTAGCGGGCGGGTGGTATCGTCGCTAATACCCGCCCGCCACCGCAGGCGGTACTGACCTGCTTGTCTCCTCTGTTGTAACCATGCCGGCAACAATCGCCTTTATCTTCGCCCTCTTGACCGTGCTCGGTCTGGCGGGTACGACCGCCGCCGCGCGCGAAACGCCGTGGGTCAAGACTGAGTATCGCCGGGGCGACTTCCAACTCGTCCACGGCGCGCGCGCGGCGGACATTCTCGTCTCGCCGGAAGATTTTAAAGTCGTAAACATCGCGGCCAGCGACTTGGCGACGGATGTCGAGCGCGTGACGGGAAGGAAGCCGCTTCTTCGTGCGGAAGCGGTGGGCGCGTCCGGGCATTCGATAATCGTCGGCACGCTGGGCCGGAGTCCGTTCATTGACCAGCTGGCCCGCGACGGCAAGCTGGACGTGAACGGCTTGCGAGGCCGTTGGGAAAGTTTTCTGATTGCGACCGTTCCCGACCCGCTGCCCAATATCAAAATGGGCTTGGTGATTGTCGGCAGCGACCGGCGCGGGACGGCCTTCGGCGTTTACGAGTTGTCGCAGGCCATCGGCGTCTCGCCGTGGCACTGGTGGGCCGACGTGACGCCCGAACGCCGGCGCGCTCTCGTTGTCGCGGCGGGCGTTCGTCGTCAAGGCCCGCCATCGGTGCAGTACCGCGGCGTCTTTCTCAACGACGAGGATTGGGGCTTGCAGCCGTGGGCGGCGAAGACCTACGAGCCGGAGACAGGCGATGTCGGCCCCAAGACTTACGCGCGCATCTTCGGGCTGCTGCTCCGCCTCAAGGCCAACACGCTCTGGCCCGCGATGCACAAATGCACGCGCCCCTTCAACCACTTCGCCGAAAACAAACGGGTGGCGGACGACTACGCCATCGTCATGGGTTCGTCGCACGCCGAGCCGATGCTTCGCAACAACGTCGGCGAGTGGACGGACGACCCGAAGCAGTTCGACTACACGAAGAACCCCGAAGGCGTCCGCCGGTATTGGGAGGAGCGCGCCCGCGAGAACGGGCGCTTCGAGAACGTCTACACGCTGGGGATGCGCGGCATCCACGACAGCCCCATTCAGGGGCCGAAGTCGCAAGGCGAACGGATCGAGCTGCTGGAAAAAATCTTCGACATCCAGCGCGGCCTGCTGGCCGAACACACCGGACGTGACGTGACGCAGGTTCCGCAAATCTTCTGCCCGTACAAAGAGGTGCTGGCCGATTATCGCGGCGGGCTGAAGGTTCCCGAAGACGTAACCATCGTCTTCCCCGACGACAACTTCGGCTACATACGCTATTTCCCGTCCGCCGAGGAGCGACAGCGCGCGGGCGGTTTCGGCGTCTATTATCACATCTCCTACTTGGGCCGCCCGCTCTCGTATCTGTGGCTCAACACGACGCCGCCGGCTCTCATCTGGGAAGAGATGTCGAAGGCTTACGACCACGGGATGCGAAAGTTCTGGATGCTCAACGTCGGCGACCTCAAGCCGGCTGAAGTCGGCATCGAGTTCTTCATGCGGATGGCGTGGGACATTACGCGCTGGCGGCGCGATAACCTCTCGGATTATCTCAAGGAGTGGGCGCGGCGCGAGTTTGGGGCGAAACATGCGGATGAAATCGCCGCCGTGATGGACGAGTATTACCGGCTCGGCTTTGCGCGCAAGCCCGAACACCTGCAATGGCATCTGCCGGGCGAAGAGCCGCGCGCGAGCGACCTCAGCTCGATTGACTACGGCGACGAAGCGCAAGCGCGTCTCGATGCTTATGACACTCTCATGGCGCGCGCCGACCGTCTGTACGCCGCGATGCCTCCGCACCGGAGGGACGCTTTTTATCAACTCGTGGCCTACCCGGTGCGCGGGGCGGCGCTCGTGAACCGTCGCTTCTTTCTGACGGAGAAGAGCGCCTTCTACGCCGCGCAGGGCCGCGCGAGCGCCGCCGCGCTGGCCGCGCGCGCAAGAGAAGCGGACGCGCAAATGATGGCGGAGACCGATTACTACAACGAGCGGCTCGCGGGCGGGAAGTGGCGGCACATGATGCGGATGGAGATGGCGGAGGGCGAATGGCGGAGCATGAGAACCACGCCGCCCACGACACCGCCCTCGGTCTTGCGGATGAAAACGCCGGAGGAGGCCGGACTCGGCGTCGCCGTCGAAGGGCGGCTTGAGCCGCTCTGGGAGAATGAACGAGACGCCGCCTTGCCAACGCTCGATGTGTTCACGCGCGACGCGCGTTTCATAGATGTCTTCAACACGGGCCGCGCGCCCGCGCGCTGGACGGCGAAGGCAAGCCAAGAGTGGATCAAGTTGAGCCGCGCCGAAGGCGACCTCGGCGAAGATGCGCGCATCCGTGTCTCCGTGGATTGGGACAAGGTTCCGACAGGAGAGAACGTCTCCGGGACAGTGGCAATCAACGCGGCGGGCGCGACGCGCACGGTGAGCGTGCCGGTCTTCAACCCTTTGACGCCACGACCGGAAGACGTGTCGGGCTTCGTCGAATCCGCGGGCGTCGTAGCGTTGGAGGCCGAGCACTTCACACGTAAGACTGATCGCGCGGGCGCGAGCTGGCAGGTCATCCCCGGTCTGGGTCGCACGGGCGACTCCGTGGCGGTCTTCCCCACGACCGCGACCAGCGTCGAACCTGCGCGAGCACCCACGGACGCGCCGGTGTTAGAATATCGTCTGCAACTTTTCACGCCCGGCAAAGTCACTGTGACGTGTTACCTCGTCCCAACGCAGCCCATCCGGCCCGGACACGGCTTGCGTTATGCGGTCGGGTTGGACGACGAGCCGCCGCGGCCAGTCGCCGCCGGAGAAAAAGTGGAAGTGACATCGAAGGCGTGGTCGCTGAACGTGCTGAACGCAACCATCGCCGGCACGACGGCGCTCGAAGTCTCCGCTCCGGGCACGCACGTTTTAAAAATCTACATGATTGATCCCGGCGTGGTGCTGGACAAAATCGTGCTGGACGCAGGAGGCTTGCGGCCCAGTTATTTCGGGCCGGAGGAGACGAAGGTCTTCAAAAAAAATCGGCGGTAAATAGTTAAGGACTGCGCGTCAATCCGCCGCGTAGCGGCGTTTGAGTACAGTTGAGGACTGCGCGTCAATCCGCCGCGTAGCGGCGTTTGAGTTTAGCCCGGCGTTTCAACGCCGGGGAAAGGTCGCAACGAGTCCCCGCGTCGCGTCAGCGACGCTTGAATCAAGCGCCGGCGCGTCCGTCCAAACGTCGCTGACGCGACGCAGACCGGGTGTTGAAACACCCGGCTCAAGTCAAAGCGCCGCGGCGGAGGCCGAGCAGAGGGTTAATTTGATGGACGAACGCACTGTGCGTGAAGCGTTTTATGATTTGTACGGCGGCGGCGAGCCGCGTCTGTTTCACGCGCCGGGGCGCGTGAATTTGATCGGCGAGCACACGGATTTCAACGACGGCTTTGTGTTGCCGATGGCGATTGATCGCGGCACGACGGTCGCCGCCGCGCCGCGCCCGGACCGACAGGTCAGCGCGCACTCAGTTAACCTCAACCGGACGGCGGAGTTCGACCTCGATGCGCCGGGGCCACGGCGGCGCGGCGTGTGGTTCGATTACGTGGAGGGCGTGGCGCAGGCTTTAATCCGGCGCGGCGCGCGTCTGCGGGGCGCGGAACTCGTCATCGCTTCGGACGTGCCTTCAGGAGCGGGCCTCTCATCTTCGGCGGCGCTCGAAGTCTCGACCGGCATGGCGCTCGTCGCCGTGTCCGGCGTCGAGCTTGACCTGAAAGAGCTGGCGCTCGCCGGTCAGGAGGCCGAGCACACCTACGTCGGGACGAAGTGCGGCATCATGGATCAGTTTACCTCCGCTTGCGGGCGCGCGGGCCATGCTCTCCTGATTGACTGTCGCTCGCTCGAAGCGACGCCGATTCCGCTCGACACGTCCGAGACGGTGGTCGTCGTCTGCGACACGCACGTCAAACACCAACTGGCTTCGTC
Organism: Pyrinomonadaceae bacterium; assembly: GCA_041749275.1. Lineage (GTDB taxonomy): Bacteria > Acidobacteriota > Blastocatellia > Pyrinomonadales > Pyrinomonadaceae > JBGTBQ01. Next base: position 16,644 of record JBGTBQ010000053.1, read on the forward strand.
CGCTTACAACGAGCGTCGCGCCGACTGCGAGCGCGGCGTCGAACTTCTACGCGAGGCGCTTCCCGGTCTCAAAGCTTTACGCGATGTCAGCGTCGAAGCGTTACGGGCGCACGAGGAGCGGCTCCCCGAAACGGTCAGGCGTCGTTGCCGCCACGTCGTGACCGAAAACGCGCGCACGCTCCGCGCCGCCGCCGCGCTCGAGGCCGGCGGCGTGGACGAGTTGGGGCGTTTGATGTGGTTGTCGCACGAGTCGCTGCGCGACGATTACGAGGTCAGTTGCGCGGAACTGGACGCGCTGGTCGAGATCGCCGCCGGCGTCCCCGGCGTCGCGGGTGCGCGCATGACAGGCGGCGGCTTTGGCGGTTGCACGGTCAACCTCGTGCGGCGCGGCGCGCTCGAACGCTTTCGTGAGATCGCCGCGCGCGAGTATGAACGGAAGTTCGGCGTCGAGTTGTCGGTCTACGTCGTCGAGGCCAGCGACGGCGCGCGCGCGTTAACGTAAATAGAGAGTCGAGCGGGTCGTCGGGCGGACATTCCGGCGGCGACCGGCGTCTTTAAAAATATCGGACACCACAAGGAGATGCCAACATGGCGACAGACAAATACTTGCCGCGACCGGAGCATAAATTCACGTTCGGGCTGTGGACGGTTGGCAATCGCGGGCGCGACCCCTTCGGCGACGCCGTCCGGCCCACCCTTCCTCCGAACGACGCCGTGCGGATGCTCTCAGAGGTCGGCGCGTGGGGCGTCAACTTCCACGACAACGATCTGGTGCCGATTGACGCGACCCCGTCCGAGCGTGACCGCATCGTCCGCGAGTTTCGCGCCGTCTGTGAAGAGTCCGGCATCACCGTCCCGATGGCGACCGTCAATCTCTTCTACGACGCCGTGTTCCGCGATGGAGCCTTCACCTCGAACGACCCGGCGGTGCGCGCCTACTCTTTACAGAAGACGATGCGCGCGATGGATTTGGGCGCGGAGTGTGGGGCTAAAATCTTCGTGCTGTGGGGTGGGCGTGAGGGCGTCGAGACGGACGCCTGCCGTCGCGCGGACGAGGCCGTCAAGCGGCTGCGCGAGGCTCTCAACTACCTGTGCGAATACTCGATGGATCAGGGCTACGACTACCGCTTCGCATTGGAAGCCAAACCGAACGAGCCGCGCGCCGACATCTACATGCCGACGACGGGCGCCTACCTCGCGTTGATCTCGACGCTGGAGCACCCGGAGTTGGTCGGGGTCAACCCGGAGGTGGCGCACGAGCACATGGCGGGCTTGAACATGACGCACGCGGTGGCGCAGGCGTGGGAGGCGGGTAAGCTCTTCCACATTGACCTGAACGATCAGGTGCCGGGCCGCTACGATCAGGACTTGCGGTTCGGGTCGGCGAACCCGAAGACGGCCTTCTGGCTGGTGAAGTTTTTGGAGGACGTAGGTTATGAGGGGCCGCGAGCGTTCGACGCGCACGCCTACCGGACGGAGGACTACGACGGGGTGAAGGATTTCGCGCGCGGATGCATGCGGACATATCTCATTCTGAAAGAGAAGGCGGCGCAGTGGAACTCGGACGCTGAGATCAAGGCGTTGTTGGCGGAGCTGGCCGAAGCGGGAAGCGGGGCGCCGCCGGTCGGGAAGTTCGAGAAGGAAGGGGCGGCGTCGCTCCTCTCTCACGACTTTGACCGGGCGGCGCTGGCGGCGAAGGGCTTGAAGTACGAGCGGCTCGATCAGTTGACGATGGACATCCTGCTCGGCGTTCGTTAATACAGGTCGGGCGGGCTGAGAGTGGGACGGCTCAATGAATCTGCTGGGTATTGATGTCGGGACGGGCGGCACGCGCGCGGTCGTCGTGGACGAGCGCGGGGGCGTCGTCGCGTCGGCGACCGCCGAGCACGCGCCCTTCGCCTC
>JBGTBQ010000054.1:0-29577 GCA_041749275.1 Pyrinomonadaceae bacterium
GCGCAACTCCGGGTACTGTGCTAAACGTGCGGCCAAGCGAGTGGCGCGCAACGCTTCGTCAATGGCTTGTCCCATAATCACCTCACCTCTCAGCTAAAGATGGCTGTGATTATGGCCGAGTCACACTTTTAATTGCACCCCGTGAGGGATGGGCGCGCTCTTTGTTCGGCGCGCCGACGAATTTCAGGTCGTAGGCTTCACGAAGCGTCCCAGATCGAGGTAAGGCTTTTCAAAGTTCTTCATGTGATAACGCGCCGCCGGGCTACCGATGACCAGCAATAGCGCGCCGACGGTCTGGTGCGCCAGCACGCCGCCTAAATCCGGCACGCCGCGCAACCGCAGAAAGTAGAGGGCCAGCGCCACGACGCATAACGAGGCGAAGCCGAACACCGAAAGCACCACCAGCGCGCCCACCCACGCGAGCACCCACGGCGGGAAAAAGCCCCCGGCGCCGAAGAAGAAGTAGGCCAGCGCGGAGAGGGCGAGCGCGGCGAGCACTACCGAGACGAAGAGCACGACGATGAGGGCGACGGCGATGAGCAGTTTCTTCAGCCGGCTCTTGCGCCGTTTCAGTTCTTCGTCGAGATTCCAGATTTTCATGAAGAGGCCGCTTCCGGTATCAAGCAGACGGGTGAAATCATCCTGCCGTCGCCTGAATTCCGGCGATACGCCGTCGGACTCTTTCATCAGAGGTTCGACGCCGAGGAAATCCCAGCCGACGCTTTGCGCTCCCGGCGCAATGAGTTGAGAGAGGCGTCTCTGGTTATTGAACTCGTACTCGGTCATGCGATACGCGCTCGTCATCAGCGCGTAAGCTTCCTGATCGCAGAAGGAGTCGAGGTCGGTGCGAATCGCGGCGAGCCGTCGCTGAACTTCCTTCGAGATGCCGTAACGCGTCTGCACCCGGCGGTCGTCGGCGGGCGCGATCTTTGAATCGGGAGGGCAGCCCTTCCAGTTCACCGGGTTGTTGTCGAGGTCTTTTTTCAGGTGGACGAACATCAGCCCGTTCAGCATCGAGGCGCTCAAGCGCGCGTCCAGCTCGCGGTACTGCGTGCCGCGCACACGCGCCTGAATGATATTGTTCGTGCGAATGCCGACGGACAGCGCCTCGGCGCTCGGTCTGTCAGCCGCGTCTATCTGTCCGCTGCCGTCGGACACCAAAAGGACTGTGCAGTCCTGCTCAAGCAGCCCGGCCACGCCCTGATTGTCGCAGGCTCCGCCGTCCACGAGTTTGACGCTGAGGCGCTCGCCGCCCGGCGTTTCGTACATGTCGTCGAGGACGACCGGCTCGAACAGGATGGGGACGCACGAAGAGGCGGCGACCGCCGCGCCGAGGCGCACGCGCTGCGGCTCGGTGATGCTATGCGGGGCTTCCGTGTAATATTTGCGGCGCAAGCGGTAGACGCTATCCACCTCGCGGTGGATGGTCGCGGGCGCTTCGCCCATGTAGGTAGCCGTGAACTGCCAGTTGTGGCCGGTGTTGAGGGTGGCGGCGTTGAGAATCAGAATGGGCGCTTTGGCTTCACGCCGCCAGTTGTGGTTGCGCGGCTTGAAGTCGTTCCACGCGCCCCCGCCTTTGCCTCCGAGACGCGGGCGGATAACGAGGTCGTGCATGTAACGCTCGCGCACTTTTCCATCCGCTCCCGGCGCGCGGCCCACTTCATCCTCGACGCGTGAGTACAAATCCTCTTCGTAAAGTTCGCCGAGGCGCATCGTGCGCGAGTAGTCGCGGCGCAGCATCTGCCGGACGGCCCGCGAGTCGGTGAGCACTTTGGTGCGGATGTTGGCCTGCACTCCGAGGAGGAATTCCTTTTCGAGCCGCTCGACGATGGCGAGATAGTCTTCCTTAGTGATCTCGCTGTCGGACTTCTCGCCGAGGAGCTTACGCAATTCGAGATAGTAGTGCGCGCCGACGATGGAGCCCCCCGAAACGCAGGAGATGACTTCGACGCGGCGCAGCACATCTAGTTCGGCGAGGCGCGCGAGCACGCCGATGTGAAAGAGCGAGGCGCGAAAGCCTCCGCCCGACAGGGCGAGGCCGACCTTGCCATCGAACAGGCGACGCACCGCCTCGGCGCTCACGTCGCCGCCCTTGCCCATCGGACTCTCGCTGAGGAACTTTTTGAAGGCCGCCCACGCCGGCGTCTCGGTGAAGTCGGCGGCGTCGCTCTGGACGCGCGCCAGATTGGCGAGTTGCCGCGCAGTAGTCTCAAACTCCCAATCGGGCGGCCTCACGCCAGCCGCCTCCGGCTTTGTCACCAGCCACTCGTGCGCCCGTAGGAAATCACCGAGGCCGAAATGAGCCTCGCCGACCGTGCTGTAGTAGAACCACTCTCCGGCCAGCCACTTCGTCTCTATTACTTCCGCCATCGGCGGAACGTCCTGAACAATCTCACCGCGTATGTGGCGCGCTTCGTCACGCAGTTTTTTCGCCTCCTCCGCGTTGCTTCTATTCAGGTAAGCGAGCAGGTCGAGGATGAAGGCGGCGTTGATGCTCGTGTAGCCCTGATCTTTCCACGGTTTTTGTTGATAGCCCTTCGTGTAGTAAAAGCGCGAGCGGCGGAGGTGTGATTCCTGTTTGTCCAGCTCCCACTTGCGTTTGTAGATGGCTCCGGTCAGGCCGAGCGTCTCCTGATCGGTCGTGCCGGCGAGGTCGCCGTGCTTCTCTAAAAACTCCAGCGCTTCGTCGAGCCGCTTGCCGAGCGGCTGCGTGACATCCTTGTAAGTGTAGAGCGCTCTCTTCTGGATAATCTTGATGCGCTCGTCCTTATCCTTCCCGAAGTCGTCGTGCTCGCGCGCACGGTCGAGCAATCTCCGCCCGACGTTGAACTCGTCCTGCTTCTCAAGCAACTTGGCAAGGTTGAGGAGTTCGCCCGGCGTGCGTTCGGTGCCTTTCAGGATATCGCGCGCCTCGTTAATCGCCGCCGCCCGCGCCTGATCGAAGAGCGCACGCGCGCTCTCCTTCTCGCCCGCCCGGTCGAGAAGCCCTGCCTCCGTCATCAACTGCTTTATCCGTCCGAGACGCGCGGCGTACTCGACCGCCGCGGGAGTCGCGGGCGTACCGGCAGGACGCACGTCTTCATCAACATTCCTCAGATTGTCGTCGTTGGTGCTCATGGGGTGTGCTCCTGTGTAGGGTTGTCAGGTGAGTGAGCTTCGAGCCGAGGATAGCACGCGAGGGGCGACTTTTACGCCGCCGCGTTGGCCTCTCGAAGCAAGCGCGCGATTTCCTGTCGCGCTCTTTACTATGAAGTGGATGTCTGGTCAGTACCGCGGGCGGTACTGACTGTCAGTGTCATCCGCGGTCGGTATCTTGGTGTACGCAGCTTATAGTCATACAGCGGCGCCTTCCTGCCGCGACATCGTGTTGATGATCGCGTCGGCGAACTCGTAGGTGCTCGACGCGCCGCCGATGTCGCGCGTGCGGAATTTGCCATCCACGAAGACCTTGAGCATAGCTGTTTCGACTTTGTCCGCCGCGTCGCGCTCGCCGAGGTAGCGGAGCATGAGGATGCCGGATTGGAGGAGCGCCGTCGGGTTGGCGATGCCTTGCCCGGCGATGTCGGGCGCGGAGCCGTGCACGGCCTCGAAGATCGCGCCCAGCTCGCCGATGTTCGCGCCGGGGACGAGACCGAGACCGCCGACCAACCCGGCGCACAAGTCCGACACGATGTCGCCGTAGAGGTTCTCCAGAAGCATGATGTCGAACTGTTCGGGGCGCATGACGAGCTGCATACAGGCGTTGTCCACGATCTTGTCGTCGGCGGTGATTTCGGGATAGTCGGCGGAGACGTTGCGGAAGCATTCGAGGAAGAGGCCGTCCGACAGCTTCATAATGTTCGCCTTGTGAATCGCCGTCACCTTCTTGCGCCCCTCGCGCCGCGCGTACTCAAAGGCGAAGCGCGCGATGCGGGTCGAAGCCTTCTCGGTGATAATCTTGATACTCTCGACCACGCCGGGCACGACGACGTGTTCGAGACCGGCGTAGAGGCTCTCGGTGTTCTCGCGGACGACGACCAGATCGAGTTCCGGGTAGCGGCACGGCACGTTCGGCAGCGCGCGCACGGGCCGCAGGTTCGCGTAAAGATCGAGCGTCTTCCGCAAGCCGACGTTGACGGAAGTGAACCCCTTGCCGACCGGCGTCGTGATCGGGCCTTTCAACGCGACCTTGTTGCGCGTGATGGATTGGAGCAGGTCGTCGGGCAGTGTGTTCCCGAATTTTTCGAGCGCCTGCGCGCCCGCGTAGTGCGTCTCCCATTGCACTTCGACGCCCGCCGCCTCGATGATTCGCACGACCGCCGCGGAGACTTCGGGGCCGATGCCGTCGCCCGGAATGAGTGTGATAGTATGTTTCATAATCAGTAGACAGTAGACAGAAGTCAGAAGTCAGAAGGTTGGAGAACGGACGAGAAGCTAGCGCGACATAATTCCACTTCCGGCTTCTGACTCCTGACTTCTGTCTTCTTTTTTTGTAGCTGAATCATATCAGCATTTGAGCAAATGGGAAACGGGAAGGATTTCGGGAGTCGGGACGCGCTGGTCGTGGGCGGCGGAGTGATTGGACTCGCGGTCGCGCGCGCGTTGGCGCGAAAGGGTTTCTCTAGCGTGGCGCTCGTCGAGCGCGGGCGCGTCGGCGCGGAGGCTTCGTGGGCCGCCGCCGGGATGCTCGCGCCGCAAGCGGAGGCCGACCGGCGCGACGAGTTCTTTGATTTACTTTGCGCGAGCCGCGCGATGTACCCGGCTTTCGCCGATGAGTTGCGCGAAGAGACGGGCATTGACATCGAACTCGACCGGACGGGCACGCTGTATCTTGCGCTGACCGAAAGTGACGAGCGAGAAGTCGAGCGCCGCTACGAGTGGCAGGCGCGCGCCGGCCTCGCCGTCGAGCGTCTGTCGGCGGCAGCGGCGCGGGAGGTTGAGCCGGCGATTTCGGAGGGCGTGCGGATGGCCCTGCGCTTTCCCACGGACTGGCAGGTGGAGAACCGGAGGCTCGTGGCGGCGCTCGGCGCATCCGCCGAAGCTCAAGGCGTGCGGCTGCTCACGGGCGTCGAGGTCACTTCGATTCTCGTCGAGCGCGGGCGCGTGCGCGGAGTTGAAACTTCGTGTGGGACTTTTCAAGCGGGCGTCGTGGTGTTGGCCGCCGGGGCGTGGTCTTCGCTGATCCAACTTCACGACGCGGCGAGCGGCGCGGAAACGATCTACCGACACAGCGCCGCGTGCCCGCGCGTCGAACCCGTCCGAGGGCAGATGCTCTGCTTCGACGCGCGCCCGCCACTCGTGCGCCACGTCGTCTACAGCCCGCGCGGCTACGTCGTGCCGCGCCGCGATGGGCGGCTGCTCGCCGGCTCGACGACCGAACGCGCCGGCTATGACAAATCTCTGACGGACGAGGGCGTCCGCCAGATCGCCGAACATGCGCGGGAGATCGCTCCGTCCACCGGCTCGCTCGCGCTGGTTGATTCGTGGGCGGGCCTGCGGCCCCGCGCCGGGGACGACTGGCCGGTGCTCGGCGCTGCCGTCGAGATCGAAAACCTCTATTGTGCGACCGGCCACTACCGCAACGGCATCCTGCTCGCGCCGCTGACGGGCAAGGCCATCGCCGGACTCGTGACAGGAAGCGACGCTCTCATCAATCGTCGCGCGCTCGAAACCTTCTCGCCCGCGCGCTTTCACCGCGTCGCGGTCGGCTCCAACGGATAACAGAAATTTTCATGAAGAGTTTTTCAATAAGCACGCTGACACTTATCATCGTTTCCGCGTTCATCACCTGCTCGACCGCGCCGCCGTTTAATGTCCTCGCGCAAACTTCAGCGGAGCAGGCGAAAGCGGGCGCGAACGGCGAGGGCGTCCCGGCGTCCGTCACCGCCGGGACGGCGCAGACGCTCTACGAAGAGGCTGAAGGCTACGTGCGGCGCAAGTTCGATGAGTTCGCGACGAAGAACATTCCGTACAGCCCCAACCTCGAAGCGCTGACCTACACCGAGCGGAGGGAACTGGCGCTCAAGCACGCCGCGAGCCTCGCCGCGCGCGGCCCCCTGCGCGGAAGCGACCTTTACTACGTGGGACTGCTCTACGCGCTTGGAGGCAAGTCCGATGCGGCGCTCGACGCGATGCGCCGCTTCCTCGCCGAAAACCCGGACGCGCCCGGCGAGTTGAGACAAAAGGCGCGCGTCGCCTTCGTCCAGCAGGCGGTGACGCTGAACCTCGTCGCCGAGGCCGAGAAGGTTCTCGCCGACTACATGCGCGAAGAGCCGCGCACGAACGCCGAGACGCACCGGCTGCATTCCGTACTGGCCGCGCACTATCAGAAGCAGAAAGATTTCGTGCGCGCCTCTTTGTACGCGCGCGTCTCCTACGGCGTCGCGCTCCAGCTCGCGCGCGGGAAGACGCTCACCGCGCGGCAGCGCGCCGACACGCTCCACGGCGCGGGCGTCTTTCTCGTTGACGCGCTGCTGAAGTCGAACAAGCGCGCCGACGCCATCAATGTGATTCAGGAGCTGCGCCGCCTCTCTCTGGAACTTCCCTCGGCGCGTCTCTACGGCAATGCGACCGTGCTGCTCCTGAACAACGGCGAGCCGCTCGCGGAGCCGCCCGGTGAGATCACCAACGCGCCCACCGCGCCGGAGATTAAAGCCCAGCACTGGATTGACCAGACGCCCGCGCGCCTCGCTGATTTGCGTGGCCGCGTCGTGCTCCTCGACTTCTGGGCGACATGGTGCGGCCCGTGCCGCTACACGATCCCGAAACTGAACGCGCTCCACAAAAAATATAGCGCGCGCGGCCTCACGATCATCGGTCTCACCGAGTTCTACGGCAACGCCGAGGGGAGAGAACTGACGCCCCCGGAGGAACTCGCTTACCTCCGCCGGTTCAAGCAGCAGAAACAGATCACCTACGGCTTTGCCATCGCCGACGACAAAGAGAACGACACCAACTTCGGTGTCACACAGATGCCCACCGCCTTCCTGCTCGACCGACGCGGGCGCGTTCGCTTCATCACCGTCGGCGCCAGCGACATCGAAGCGAAGGCCATGGCCGAGATGATCGAGAAACTGATTCAAGAACCGTGATGGGCGTCGAGGAGTGGATGACGAGAGGCATGCTTCTACCCGTCAACGGTTGATTGTCGCCCGTCACGGTCTTTAACCGTCACCCGTCATCTGTCATCAGTTACGACTCAAATGCGTTCCTTCATCTATCGCGCGCACACGTGGCTGGGGCTGGTGGTGGCGATACCCGTTCTGGCGTGGGCTTCGAGCGGACTGCTGTACGCATGGCCGGGCGCGGTCGAAGGCGGGAAGGTCGAGGTGATTGATACAGCGCGCGTGCGTGTGAGCGCGCCCGACGCCATCACGCGCGCCAGCCAGTTCGCCGGACGCGAGCTTCCGACGACGGCGCTCACGCTCCTCATGCGCGACGGGCGACCCTACTATCAATCCATCGGCGGAATGGGGGCCGACTCGCTTCTCATTGATGCGGAGACGGGCGAGGTCTTACGGACACCGCCGCCGAGCTTGAAGACGCGCTACTTCCGCCAAGCCCACTTCTACTTTTTCGCGGGCGGAGGCCAAGTCCCGATGCTCATTCTGTTCTCCGCGCTGGCGTGTCTCTCCGCCGCATCCGGCATCTATTTGAACGTAATGATGTGGTGCGGGCGGAAGAAGAGGTGAGAGGAGAGTTCGTTCGGAGTTAAATAGCGGGGTGTGGCAGAATAAGATTATAGGCGGGTAATCAATATGCAAGAGGAGTTGGATTACTTAGAGGAAACCATCCCGAAGCTTTCCGATGAGGACCTCATTAACATCCTTGCTGTAAACGCCGAGGCATACGGACAATTAGCCTTAGACTTTGCCATAGAAGAACTGAGAGTGCGGGGCTTCAAGCTCAAGCAGATCAACGACAGTTTTGAAATCGTCACTCCCGCCAACGACACGCTGATTCTTCCGCGGAAGGTCAACACCTCTAGTGGTGCAAACGCCAGTCCCGCCTATCTCGATCCGGCGGTCTTAGCGGGGCACACAACCGACGAGCGCGTGCCGGTCGGGGTGGGTGGATGGCTCGGACTCCTTGTGCTCGACCTTGTGATTCTCAGCCCTATTTCTTTTTTGGCACTTCTCTATGCGTTTGGGACTGGCATTGACATCATCCGTTATTATCCTGTGCTGGGCTGTCTCATAGTGCTGGATAGAGTGATGGGCCTGACAATTGCCGGCTTCAATATTTACGCTGGGGTCAGGCTGTATCAGATACACCCGGACGCCGTCAGATTTGCGAAGAGGCTTTTCATCATTAGTGCGTCTTGTGTTACCGCGGTGTCGGGCCTTATTTATATGGCGGCCAGTAACACCGACGTTCAGGCTTTTCAGGAGAGCGCCCGCAGCAATTTCCTACTCCCATTATTTTCAGTGTGGATTAGTTGCGCGGTCTGGTACTTGTACCTTACTCACTCCAAGAGGGTCGCGGCGACCTACGGGTTAACTACAAAGCAGGACACGCATTGAATTGGTGATCTGCTCCGCGGAGAATTTCCGGGCAAAGGTCTCCTTTCCTTTTACCCTTAATTTACATTTCCGCTTTCGCGCATTCGCGCCCGAATAGTGTAAGCTTTCAGCCATTATGGAAAGTTCGCAAAGTATCACTGTGGCGCTGGCGTTCGTGGCGGGGCTGGCTTCGTTCTTAAGCCCGTGCGTGCTGCCGCTGGTGCCGGGTTATATCTCTCTCATTTCGGGCGTGAGCGTCGAGCACCTAAAGGGCGAGAACGGTTCGCGCGTGAACGCGCGCCGCGCCGTCATCATGAATTCGCTCGCGTTCAACGCGGGCGTGTCGCTCATCTTTATCGCGCTCGGCGCAACCGCCGGATGGATCGGGAACGTTTTATTCTCGAACGTGTGGGTGCGCGTCATCGGCGGTCTCGTCATCATCATCTTCGGGCTGCACCTGATGGGCGTGCTCAAGATCGGCGCCTTCTACCGCGACACGCGCAAGTTCTCGGACGAGAAGCCGCGCGGCGCGCTCGGCTCGTTGACTTTGGGGATGGCGTTTGCCGCCGGTTGGACGCCGTGTATCGGCCCCGTCCTCGGCGGCATCATCGGCCTCGCGGCGACGAGTGGCGGATGGAAGAGCGGACTCATCCTCTCTTCGTTCTATGCGGCGGGACTCGCCGTGCCGTTTCTGTTGACGGGTCTGCTGCTCAACCAGTTCCTCGGCTTCTACACTTGGTTCCGGCGCCACCTGCACAAGGTCGAAGTCTTCTCCGGCGTGCTCCTGATCGTGATGGGGTTGATGGTGGCGAGCAACAGTCTGACGTGGGTGGCGAGCGTTGCCGCGCGGTATCTGCCGAACGCCGAAGGGCTGGTTCAGTCATGGGGCGGCGGCGATAAGAGTGCGACGACGGCGACGAACGCGGGCGCAACCGGCGCGCAGCCCGTGGCGGCGAATAACACCGCGTTCGAGCCGGCCCCGGAAGTCGAGCTAAAGACGCTCGACGGGCAAGCCTATCGCCTCGCCGACACGCGGGGCCGCGTCGTGCTCTTGAACTTCTGGGCGACGTGGTGCGGCCCGTGCCGCAACGAGATTCCGACGCTGAACGTGATGAACGGCGAACTCGGCGGGCGCGGCTTTTCGGTCATCGGCGTGACGACGGACGACACGCCCGACCTCGTCCGCGAATTCCAGCAGGACATCCCGCAGGAGTACACCGTCGTCATCGGCGAGTCCGGCACGGCGACGAAGTTCTCGGTCGGCGTCCTCCCGACCACCTTCATCCTCGACCGCGAGGGGCGCATCCGCCATCGCATCATCGGTGAAAGATCGCGCGCCGATTTCGAGGCTATGATCCGCCCGCTGCTCGACGAACAAGCCGCAAAATTAAACTGAGATGGCAAGACCGACTCCACTGAAGAAGGCAGAGCCGCCGCCTGAGCCGAAAGGGATTACAAAAATCACGGTGGCCGGCTTCAAGTCTCTTCGCGAGGAGCAATCCATCGAAATCCGACCGCTCACCATCCTCGCCGGGGCGAACAGCTCCGGCAAGTCGAGCATCATGCAGCCCCTCCTTCTTCTCAAGCAGACGCTCGAAGCCAGCTACGACCCCGGCCCCCTCCGGCTCGACGGCCCCAATGTGAGATTCACGTCGGCGGAGCAGTTTTTATCCCATGTCGGGCGCGGTAAGCATACGGATGTTTTTAGTGTGGGTATTGAAATAGGAGGTAGGAGTTTAGCGACTTATTTCAGGAAGCAGTCGGGCAAACCAATCGAGGTTCAGAGAAGCGTTTTTATCAAAGGCAAGAATAAGGCAGAACTTCGAGTTGATATGACCTCAAAGGAAATCATCTCAAACGTAGAACATGACAAAGATGATCTTTTCTCCCTTTTTATTACTGAGGAGCCTGATGCGATAGTCACTCGTGATCGCTTCTTTTTAGTTGCTTCAATACGTTGGGGCGGGTTGGGGCATGTTCGCCTTAATACTAAGCTGGGCGTGATGCTAGAGCGTTATATTCGCGAGACTATCCACATTCCCGGACTTAGGGGGAATCCAGAAAGAACGTATATCGTTGCTGCCGTCGGCTCGACTTTCCCCGGCACGTTTGAAAATTATGCGGCCAGTGTCATTGCGAAGTGGCAGACAGAGAATGACAACGACAATTTGGAAGGTGTGGGCCAAGACCTTAAAGAGCTTGGCCTGACTTGGAAGGTTTCCGCAATACCGTTAAATGACACGCAGGTCGAGTTACGAGTTGCGCGACTGCCGCGGGTCACGAAGGGCAGAGCCAGCGAGATGGTAAGCATTGCCGATGTCGGCTTCGGCGTGTCGCAGATTCTACCCGTGCTTGTGGCGCTGCGCGTCGCAAGGCCCGGACAGTTGGTCTATCTCGAACAGCCGGAGCTGCATCTTCACCCGCGCGCGCAGACGGCATTGGCGAAGGTGTTGGCCGACGCCGCCGGTCGCGGCGTGCACGTCGTCGCCGAAACGCACAGCTCGCTGTTGATTCTTGGGATTCAGACGCTCGTTGCAGAGGGCAAACTGTCGCCCGATTTAGTTAAGCTTCATTGGTTCGAGCGGCGGGAGGGAGCGACGAAAATCAGGAGCGCCGATCTGGACGAAAAGGGTTCGTTCGGAGACTGGCCGGAGGATTTCGCCGACGTTGAGCTTGAGGCGCAGAGCAAGTATCTCGACGCGGTGGAGGCGCGCGTGACGGAGAAGAAGCGGCGTGCCGGCTAAGAGGGCGCGGCGTCTGGTCGTGGACGCCTCGGTCGCGGGCGCGGCGGGCGCGGCGACGGCGACGGCCCCCGTCTCGACTCTCTGCCGCGACTTTCTCAAAACTTTACGCGAAGAGACGCGCTGCCGCGTCGTCATGCCGCCGGAGTTGAAAGACGAGTGGGAAGAGCACACATCCCGATTTGCGCGCCGCTGGTTGACGGCGATGACATCACAGGGAAGAGTGATCTTTGACGACGTTCCGGCGAGCGTTAGAATGCGCCGTGAGATAGAGCGGGCGGCGGCGAAGAATCAGCGGGAGGCGGCGGCGCTGCGAAAAGATTTTCATTTGATCGAGGCCGCGATTGCCACCGACCGGAATGTTGTTTCATTGGATGAGATTGTCCGGCGACTTTTCAAGACATCCGCGCAGAGCGTCGTCGCCATCAAAAAAGTTGTTTGGGTGAACCCGGCCAACACGGCGGAACGACCTCTCACGTGGCTCAGGGACGGGGCTAAGGCCGAACACGTTCGGATGCTCGGATACAAAGAGCGAGAACGTTAAAGCACGAACGGCCACACTTGCTTTAAGGGAGATAACGCTATGTTCAGGACTCTCGTATGCGCCGCCGCTATCACCTTCGCGCTCGCGGCGTCCGTCTCATCCAACGCGCAGACGACGCCCGCCCAGACGACTCCTGCGCCGCCGCCGCAGCACGTCCCCGTCTCAGGGGGCGGCCATGAGTACGCGCCGCTCTTGGAGCAGAAGATCAACTATAAGGACTGGACGTTCAAGAGTCTGAAGGACGGCGCGCCGGTGAATTTGCGCGAGTGGTCGAAGGGGAAGAAGTTGGTGCTCGTCGTCTACTTCGCGCCGTGGTGCGGCAACTGGAAGATGGAAGCGCCGATAGTGGCGAAGTTTTATGAGCAGTACAAGCAGCACGGCTTCGATGTCGTGGCCGTCAGCGAGTACGCCGCGCCCGCCGACACCGTGAAGTATTTCGAGAGTGTGGGCGGCGCACCCTACACCGTCGTCGTCGAATCCGAAGGGCGCGAAGCGCGCGACCAGACGAGCCACTACGGCTATCGCCAGACGTGCGGCGACTCGCGCAGGTGGGGTTCGCCCTTCAACGTCTTTCTCGAACCCGCGAAGCTCAACCAGACCGGCGACGTGCTCACGGAAAAAGCATGGGTCGTCGGCGGCGAACTGATCGAGAAGGATGTCGAGCGCTTCATCCGCGAGCGTCTGGGCCTCGCGGAGAAGAGCGCCGTCGCGCCGTGCGAGAACAAACCGCTGACGGCGGAAACCAAAAAGCCATAGCCGGCGCGCGGGGCTGAAATTAACTTGTATATCGCTCATGCATGACTAACGCCCGGCGAGAAATTTTCTTAAACCGCTGGTTAGGCAAAGGAGCGCCCTCATGCCTCGTTTCCAGACCCGACCAAATTTCGCCCGGCACGTGATCTTCACACTCCTGATCGCCCTCGCGGGCTGCTGCGCCATCGCATTCGGCTTTTTATCTCTCGCGCCACGGACGAGCGCGCGCTCCGCCTCCGTCTTCGTCGTCAACTCGACGGGCCTCGGCCTTGACAGTAACACCTCGGACGGCCTCTGTGACGACGGCACGGGCAACTGCACTCTGTACGCCGCCATCCAGCAGGCCAACGCGACCCCCGGTGCCGACACCATCAACTTCCAGATCGGCTCCGGCGGCGCGCAGACGATCAGACTCGGCGGCGGATTAACGCCCGCGCTGCCCGTCATCACCGATCCGCTGACCCTCGACGCGACCACGCAGCCGGGCTACGCGGGCGTGCCTCTCATCATCCTCGACGGGCTAGGGTCAGGCGAGCATGGCGTGATCGTCACGGCGGGCAACAGCACCGTGCGCGGCTTCAATATCAAGGGCACGCTCGGTCCAAACGTCAGTCTGGAAGGCGGCTCCGGGAGCGTGGTGTCCGGCAATCAAATCGCAAGGAGAGTTCAAATCATTAACTCGAACGACAATACCATCGGCGGCACAAACGCCGGCGACGGTAACAGCATCGGCGGAGGGTCTGGGAGTGACGCGCTTCGCATCGAGGGATCGTCGGGAAATGTCATACAGGGTAACGCGATTCTGGGCAGCGGGGGGGGCGGGGTTGTCATCAACGGGTCGAACAATTTAATCGGCGGGACGACCGCGGCGGCGGGTAACCACATCGCGGGTCACGAGGGAGGGGTTGGGGTCTCAGGGAGCGGCAATATCATTCAGGGCAATACTATTGAGGGGAACATTTTCAGTGGGATTAGGGTTAACGGTAGCGGCACGGTGATTGGCGGCCTCACAGCGATTCCCGGCACGGCGCCGGGCAATGTCATTAGGAGAAACGGGGCTGGCTTGTCGAACATTGAAGTCCAGAGTCAAGGGGTGGGGGTGGTCATCCTCGGAAACCTCATCACTTCGTCAACAGTCGGCGTGGAGTGTCGAGGCAGCGGTGATACGCTCGTCGGCGGGACCGGGGCCGGGGCGCGCAACGTGATCTCCAGCAACGGCATCGGCGTCAGGGGCTGCCACACCGTTCAGGGTAACTACATCGGCACGGACATCACCGGCACAATCGCCATGGGCAACGGCGAAGCGGGCGTCCGTGGCGGCACCCTGATCGGAGGCGCCAGCCCCGCGGCGCGCAACGTCATCTCAGGGAACGGGATTGGCATTATCAACGGCGGAATCAACGGCGGAACCGTGCAGGGCAACTTTATCGGCACGGACGCGACCGGCGCCGCCCCGCTCCCGAACAGAGACGGAGTGGTCATCCTTCCCGGCGCGCGCGGCCTCGTCATCGGCGGCGCGGCGGACGGGGCTGGCAACCTCATCGCCTTTAACGACGGCGACGGCATCCGGATCAACAGCAGTCTCAATCCCGACTCGACGCCGGCCAACAACACTATTCGCGGCAACCGCATCTTCTCGAATAAGCTGCTGGGCATTGATCTCGGCTCGACTCTCACGGAGCCGGTCTCGGGCGACGGATTGACGCTCAACGATCAGGGAGACACGGACGCCGGCCCGAACGGTTTGCAGAACTTCCCCGTGCTCCTGTCAGTCACGACCGCCGGCGGTGTCACCACCGTTCAGGGCACACTCAACAGCACGCCCAACAACGTCTTCACCATTGACATCTACGCCAACGCCGCCTGCGATCCTTCCGGGCAAGGCGAGGGTCAGGCTTACGCCGGTTCGACGACCGTCACGACCGACGCCGGTGGCAACGGAGCCTTCAGCGCCGTTTTCCCCGCGCCCGCCGCCGGACAGATTTTCACCGCGACGACCACCGACCCGACGGGCAATACCTCCGAATTCTCCTTCTGTTACGAAGCGGGAGCGTCCGGCACGGTGCAGTTTACGAGCGCCGCTTTCGGCGCGACGGAGAAGAGCGGCGCGGTTACGATCAACGTCACGCGGACGCTCGGAACCGCCGCCGCCGCGACGGTTGATTTCAACACCGCCGATGGCACGGCGTCGAACGGGGAAGACTACGTGCACGTTTCCGGCACGCTTCATTTCGCCCCCGGCGAGACGACCAAGTCGTTCATCGTGCCGGTGCTTGACGATGCGCTCGACGAAGACGAAGAGAGCGTCACCCTGCGACTCAGCAACCCTACCGGCGGCATCACGCTCGGCGCCCGGAACACCGCCTCGCTCGACATCGCCGATGATGATGAACCGCCGCAGTTCTTACCCGGCAACCCCGTGGTCGTGGCGGAAGGCAATTCGGGGATGGTTAGCGCGGTCTTCAACATCAGGCTCTCGGCGGCCAGCGGTAAAGTCATCACCGTCAGCTACGGAACATTGAACGGCAGCGCCCAGTCACCGGAGGACTTTCAGACGGTGAGCGGGATGCTGGTCTTCAACCCCGGCGAGACTTCCAAGTCCGTCGCCGTGCCCGTTAACGGCGACACCCAGCCTGAAAATGACGAGACGTTTACCTTCAGATTGAGCGCTGCCTCGAACGCGGCTCCGCTGCCGGGCGGCTCGCTCTCCATCTCCGGCATCATTTTCGACGACGACGACTCGCCGGGCATTCGCTTTGCCGCCGCGGATTTCAGCGTCCGCGAGGACGCCGGCAGCGCGACCGTCACCGTCGTGCGGCGCGGCGACACCGCCTCCGCCGCGAGCGTGGACTACGAAGCGTCGAGCAACCTCTCCGCCTCGCTGCGCTCCGATTACACACCGGCCTTCGGCACGCTTCATTTCGCCCCCGGCCAGACCGAACGGAGCTTCACGGTGCTCGTCAACGACGACGCTTATATTGAGGAGCCGGAGACAGTCTTTCTCCGTCTGCTGTCTCCGCAAGGCGGAACGCTGGCCGGCTCCGGCGCGACGCTGACCATCACCAGCGAGGACGCGCAGCCGCCGACGCCGGCGAATAATCCCGTGAACGACACCGCGTTCTTTGTCCGCCAGCACTACCACGACTTCCTGAACCGAGAGCCGGACGCCGCCGGCCTCCAGTTCTGGGCGGACAACATCGAATCGTGCGGCGCGGACGCGCGGTGCCGCGAGGTGCGGCGCGTTGACACGAGCGCCGCCTTCTTCCTCTCCATCGAGTTTCAGCGGACGGGTTATCTGGTGATCCGTCTCTACAGAGCTTCGTTCACCGGAACTCTTTTACGCCCGCGCGGCTTGCCGCGCCACTTGGAGTTCCTGCGAGTCGCGCAGGAACTCGGGCGCGGCGTCATCGTCGGCGTCGGCAATTGGGAGGAGCAACTTCGGGAGAACACGCTCGCCTTTGCGCGGCGCTGGGTTGGCAGTTCGGAGTTCACCCTCTTGTTCCCCACCGGGATGTCCGCCGCGCAGTTCGTGGATAAACTGTTCGCCAACTCCGGCGCGACGCCGACGCCCGCCGAGCGCGACGCCGCTATCGCCGCCTTCGGTGCGGGCGGCACTGAAGGGAGGGCGGCTGCCCTGTTGAGCGTGCTGGACAGCGCATCGGTCAACGACGCGCAATTCGCTCCCGCCTTCGTGCTGCTGCAATACTTCGGCTACCTCCGGCGCGACCCGGATGCCGCGCCCGACACGAACTTCGACGGCTATAACTTCTGGCTCACGAAGCTCAACCAGTTCAACGGCGACTTCCGGCGGGCCGAGATGGTCAAAGCCTTCATCTCCTCGACTGAGTACCGCCAGCGCTTCGGACAATAGCTGCTCAACGCGAGGGCAGTCCACAGACCGATTGAGTACATCGCTCAGTCGGTCTGTGCTTTGTTGAGCTTGAGAACCAGAGCGCCCGCTCCCGCCGTCGGTACTGACACGAACCCACCCGTGCCAGTGGCATTCGATTGCAAGCCGCTGCAAGTTGGCGAGGCCAGTCGAAATTCTACCGGCGCACTCAATGCTGGTGATGGACATGATTGCTAAATGAAGTTATAAATTCACTAAAGCGAACCCCCAAAAGATTGAGAGACTAGTGTCGTATCCTGAGCATCCGCCTGACAGATGTTCATTGATGTAGCGGGGCTGATGCGTATCAATGGAGACCGGAGCATCGTCTATGAGCAAAAAGACTCCGACGGTTGAAACCGCGACGACCAACAAACCTGCACCGAGCAGATTGAGAACGGGCGTCGCGGGGCTGGATAACATTCTGGAAGGCGGTTTTCCAGCGAACCGCATCTATCTGGTCGAAGGAGACCCCGGAACGGGTAAGACGACCATCGCTTTGCAATTTCTGCTCGAAGGAGCGCGACTCGGTGAGGCCGGTCTGTACGTCACGCTTTCGGAAACGAAAGAGGAGCTACAGGCCGTCGCGGAGTCGCATGGATGGTCGCTCGATGGTTTTGACATTTACGAACTGGTGCCGCTTGAAGAGAGCCTCAAGCCGGAATCGCAGTACACCATTTTTCATCCGTCGGAGGTGGAGCTGGGCGAGACGACGAGCGCCGTGCTGAAAGAGGTCGAGCGCATCAAGCCGCGTCGCGTCGTCTTCGACTCGCTTTCGGAGATGCGCCTGCTGGCGGGTGAAGCCCTGCGCTTTCGTCGCCAGATACTCGCGCTCAAGCAATACTTCGCGGCGCACAAAAGCACGGTGCTCTTGCTGGACGACAAGGTGGCCGACGGGCGAAATTTACAGGTGCAATCAATCGCGCACGGCGTGCTCTCGCTGGAACACCTCGCCGTCGAGTATGGAGCGGAGCGACGGCGTCTGCGCGTCATCAAATTGCGCGGCTCGCGCTTTAGCGGCGGCTACCACGACTTCAACATCGAGACCGGCGGCATCAAGATCTTCCCGCGTCTCGTGGCGGCGGAGCACCGGCAGGAGTTTACGCACGAGCCGATTTTAAGCGGCTTGCCGGAATTGGATTCTTTGTTGGGTGGGGGACTCGACCGGGGCACGAGCACGTTAATCATCGGCCCGGCTGGGTCGGGCAAGTCTACGCTGACCGCGCAGTTCGCCGCCTCCGCCGCGGCCAGAGGCGAGCACGCCGCCGTGTACATCTTCGACGAAATACGCGAGACCTACATCGGCAGGTCGGCGGGCATCGGCACGGACATGCGCGACTACGTGGAGCAGGGGCTTATCAAAATACAGCAGATAGACCCCGCCGAAGTCGCGCCGGGCGAGTTCGCCAGCCGCGTCCTCAGTTCGGTCAATGACGGCGGCGCGCGCGTCGTCATTATTGACAGCCTCAACGGCTATCTCAACGCGATGCCGGAGGAGCGGTTTCTGGCGATTCAGATGCACGAGTTGCTGACCTGTCTGAACCAGCAGGGCGTCGCCACGCTGCTCGTCATGGCGCAGCACGGTTTCTTAGGCGCGACGATGGCGACGCCGGTTGACGTGAGTTATCTGGCGGACGCGGTGCTCATGCTTCGTTACTTTGAGGCGGGCGGCGCGGTGCGGCGCGCGCTCTCCGTGGTCAAGAAGCGAAGCGGCGCGCATGAGAACACGATTCGTGAATTTCAAATC
The DNA here is from genome assembly GCA_041749275.1 of Pyrinomonadaceae bacterium. Classification (GTDB taxonomy): domain Bacteria; phylum Acidobacteriota; class Blastocatellia; order Pyrinomonadales; family Pyrinomonadaceae; genus JBGTBQ01. The sequence continues at coordinate 18,155 of JBGTBQ010000054.1, forward strand.
TCGTCGAGCGGCATCCGCGTCGGCGAGCCGCTTTCCGAATTTCATGGGGTGTTGACGGGCGTCCCGCTCTTTGGCGGAGCGCGGAACACATTGTTCAAAGAGTCGGACAATGCGGACAATGCGGACTGAATCTTCAGACGACCGGGACGAAAGAATACTGATCCTCGCGCCGACCGGGAGGGATGCCGCGCTGACGGCCCGCTTTCTCGATGAAGCGGGGTTCGACTCGGAGACGTGCGAGCGCATTGAGCAACTGTGCCATGAAATGCTGGAAGGGGCCGGGCTGGTCTTCCTCACCGGCGAGGCGCTGACCCCGGAAGCCATGGCGCAACTGGCTAACTCGCTCGCGCAACAACCCGCGTGGTCTGACATTCCGCTGGTGGTGTTGACGAACGGAGGAGGCGAAACGCCGGCTAACGTGGCGGCGCTGACCGCCCTCGGCGAAGCGGGCAACGTGACCCTCATCGAACGCCCCGTGCGGGTGATGACTTTGATGAGCGCGGTCAGGTCGGCGCTTCGAGCGCGCCACCACCAGTACGACGTGCGCGAGCGGCTGGCGGCGGAGAGACGCTCGAACGAGGCGCTGGAGCGGAGCGAGCAGCGGCTTCGTATCGCGCTCGACGCCGGGCAACTCGGCGCGTGGCAACTCGATCTGGCGACGAACATGCTCGATTGCACACCGCGCTGCAAGGCGAACTTCGGGCTGCCGGCGGACGCGGATTTCACATATCAACGGTTTATCGAAATTGTGCATCCGGATGACCGCGATAGCGTGCGCGCCAATGTGCAACGAGCGTTCGATGAACGTGCTCTCTATCAGGCTGAGTATCGCGTCGTCTGGGATGATGGGAGCTTGCACTGGATTTCGGCCAGCGGACGCGCCAACTATACGGTGGATGGTCGGCCTTACAACATGGTGGGCATCACGCTCGATGTTACCGAGCGCAAGCGCGCCGAAGAAGCGGTCCGTGAAAGCGAGCAGCAATTGCGTACCCTCGCCAACGCGATTCCGTTGCTCGCGTGGATGGCTGAACCGGATGGGTACATCTTCTGGTACAACCAGCGTTGGTACGATTACACGGGAATGACGCCGGAGCAGATGGAAGGTTGGGGCTGGCAGTCGGTTCACGACCCGGAAATACTTCCGCGGGTGCTCGAACGCTGGCGCGTCTCGCTCACAACGGGTGAGCCGTTCGAGATGGAGTTTCCGCTGAAAGGCGCGGACGGCGCCTTCCGTTCATTCCTGACGCGCGTGACGCCACTCAGAGACGGACAGGGGCGCGTGCTGCGCTGGTTCGGGACGAACACCGACGTGGAAGAGCTACGGCAGGCTCTACGACAGGCCGAAGAAGCGAGTCGCACGAAAGATGAGTTCCTCGCCACGCTCTCCCACGAATTGCGGACGCCTCTGACGGCAATTCTCGGCTGGGCGCGCATGTTAAGCAGCGGGAAACTCGACAACGCCAATACGACGCGCGCTCTTGAGACGATTGAGCGCAACGCGAAAGCGCAGTCACAGCTAATCGAGGAAATCCTCGACGTGTCGCGCGTCATCACCGGCAAGCTCAGGCTTGAGGTGCAGCCGGTTGATCTCACGGCGGTGATCGAATCCTCGATAGACGCCGTGCTCCCGGCGGCGGATGCAAAAGGCATTCGCATCCAACGCGTCCTCGATGCCGGGGCCAGCATGGTGTCGGGCGACCCGGCGCGCTTGCAGCAGATTATCTGGAATCTACTCTCGAACGCCATCAAGTTCACCCCGAAAGACGGGCGCGTGCTGGTCAAGCTGGAGCGCGTCAACTCGCAGGTCGAGATTATCGTGAGTGATAACGGGTTAGGCATTAGACCGGACATCCTGCCTTACATCTTCGAGCGTTTCCGCCAAGCCGACTCTTCGACGACGCGGGCGCACGGCGGTCTCGGTTTGGGCTTGGCTATCGTGCGTCATCTGGTGGAGATGCACGGCGGAACGGTCGAGGTCGAAAGCCGCGGGGAAGGCCACGGCGCGACATTTACCGTCAAGCTTCCGCTGGTCGCCGTGCGCCGCTCCACGCGAGACGCCGAAAGGGTGCATCCGACGGCAAGCCGCGGGGCGCCCTTTAACGGCCCGCCCGAACTGGAGGGCTTGCGTCTGCTCGTCGTTGACGATGAGGAAGACACGCGCACGCTGCTCAAGGCGGTATTGGAGAGATGCGGCGCGCAGGTGGTCGCCGTCTCGTCGGCGAGTGAAGCGATTGCCGCGCTCAAGCAGTCACAACCCGACGTGCTGATAAGCGACCTCGGAATGCCTGAAGAGGACGGTTACTCTTTAATCAAAAAGGTGCGGGCGCTCTCGGCGGAAGACGGTGGACGGACGCCGGCGGCGGCGCTGACCGCCTACGCGAGAGTGGAAGATCGCATGAAGGTCTTGCGCTCCGGTTTTCAAATCCACCTCCCAAAGCCGGTCGAACCTGCCGAGTTGATAGCCGTCGTGGCGAATCTCGCCGGCAGGACAGCCAAGTCATAAGCAACTCATTCCGCACGGCTCCGCGACCCGAATCGCCGCGCCGAGGTCTCGACGAAGGTCACTGGCGCGTCGGCCAAAAACATCAGAGGCCGCGTGTTGACGGCCCCGGCCATCAATACCGTCAACACGTTCGTCAAGTCCGACACCATCAAGCCCGCGCCGTTCGGCGGCGTCCAGATTCAAGGCGACCGGATCACGCTGAATCTGCCGTCCAAGTCGGTTGTCGTGCTGAACATCGAATAGACCGATCCGAGCTTGAACGTTTCGACGGGAATCGTCGAGCGCGCCAAGTAAAGTTTGGCGGGACGCTTGCGCTCCCGGCAGGAGCCGTCCCGTGGCTCCGCTCGCCCGGAACAGATTGAATTGAAGAGATCGCCCGAAGGATGGAAGATCGTTGACTTCTAAACCGCGCTTCCGTGAAGTGACGGCGGACTCTTGCTCGTTATCCCGGCTTCATCTGAAGCCGTAAGTGTGTGCGGTGTTGTGTCCCGCCTTTTTCAAATGTTCGAGCTGCCAAAAATTTATCCGATCACCGACCGTCGCCTCACCGGACTCGCGCACGCCGAACAGGTCGCGCGTTTGTGCGATGGCGGCGCGACCCTGATTCAGTTGCGCGAAAAATATCTCGCGCCGCGCGATTTCTACCGCGAGGCCGAGGCCGCGTTGCGCGTTGCGCGTGAACGCGGGGCGCGACTCATCATCAACGACCGCGCGGACATCGCGCTGGCGCTCGGCGCGGACGGCGTGCATCTCGGTCAGGACGACTTCGGCCCGGCAGCCGCGCGCCGCGTGTTGGGCGACGACGCGATCATTGGTTTCTCTACGCACAACGAAGAGCAGGCGACCGAGGCCGCGAAGCTTCCCGTCAACTACATTGCCATCGGCCCCATCTTCGCCACGGCGTCGAAAGAGAACCCCGACCCGGTGGTCGGTCTCGATATGCTCCGCCGCGTGCGCTCCAACACAAGCGGCGTCCCGCTCGTCGCCATTGGCGGCATCACACACGCGAACGCGCACGCCGTTCTCGAAGCCGGGGCCGACAGCGTGGCCGTCATCGCCGCCGCGCTTTCTGCCAACCCCGACGAAATTGTCCGGCGGATGTGCGCCATGCTCGAAGTGAGAGGTGAACGATGAGCAGCCTGAAGTCAGAATCCTTCCAAACTTCAACTCCATCTGATACAACCTTTCCGTTTTTAGACCTCCAAAATTGCTTTTGAGCCTTGCCCGACGTATGTTCGTTGGTTCTGTTTTTACTGCTCACCGGGCATCGCTCGCTTCCTCCAAATGTTTAAATGATTCGCGTTAAAAGTTTTAACTTGCCTTTGGGCGGGCGGAAAGTTTACAATGCTCGCGGATGGTTGGCTGCCGCGCGGCAGCCAACCATCCGCGAGCAGGTTTTAACCCACACCCCCTCCTCCTAATCTCTTCTTTTAGTCTTCGAGAGCGAACGAACCAGGCATGAGATACTTCGATTTGCCGCCCATCATTGAGCGCATGCTCATGGTCTCTGACAAGATCAGCGACCTCAACTTCTCCGTCGGGCAGACGCCGCAGGTGGAGATCAATGGCAAGCTGACGCCCGTCCAACCGCACGGCTTGCAGAAGCTGACGCCCTATCAGACCGAACTGATCGCAATGGCGCTCCTGTACGGGAATCCGGATGCGGCGCGGCGGCTCGCGCACACTGGCTCCGCCGACCTCAGTTACAGCTTGCCCTCGCGCACGCGCTTCCGCGTCAACGTCTTCCAGCAGCGCGGCACCTACGCCATCGTGATGCGCGTAATCCCGACCGAGGTGCCGACGCTCGAATCGCTCAACCTGCCGAAGCAGTTGGCGGATGTCGCCGAACTACGCAACGGGATCGTGCTCGTGACGGGACCGACCGGCGCCGGCAAAAGCTCGACACTCGCCGGCATCATCAACCTCATCAACGAGAATCAGCACTACCACGTCGTCACCATCGAAGACCCCATCGAGTTCCTGCACACGCACAAAAACTCGACCATCAACCAGCGCGAGGTCGGCTCCGATGCAAAAGACTTCCCCTCGGCCCTGCGCGCCGCGCTGCGCCAAGCGCCGAAGGTCATCCTCATCGGCGAGATGCGCGACTATGAGACGACGGAGATCGCGCTCGAAGCCGCCGAGACCGGACACCTCGTGCTCTCGACCCTGCACACGATTGACGCCTCGAAGACCGTTGACCGCATCATCGGCCTCTACCCGAAAAACGAGGAGCAGGTCATCCGCACGCGGCTCGCGCAGACCTTCCGCTTCATCGTCTCGCAGCGTTTGATTCCGCGCGCCGACGGACAGGGCCGCGTCGCCGCCGTGGAAATCCTGAAGTCCACGCCGCGCACGCGCGAGTACATCAACGAGGGCGAGAGCGAAGGCAAGACCCTGCTCGACGCGATGCGCGATAGCAAGCTCGACGGGATGCAGGACTTCGACACGGTCATCCGCGGCCTGATCGAGCGCAAGACCATCACGCTCGAAGACGGACTCTCGTTCGCTACCAATCCGAACAACCTCCAACTCGCCCTCAAGGGCATGTCCGCCGCCGAAGACTTCGTCGTAGCCGAAAAGCAGAGCATCCCGTCCCGGCCCATCATCAAGCCCCCTCGCCCCGTCGGCTCGCAGGCCCGTCCCGGCGCGGGCGCCTCAATGCTCGACATGCTCGAATAAGGCAAAGGTCAGAGGTTGGAATTCGGCTGTCGGTCTAGAGAACCGACTTCGACCTCACCCCTGACCTTTACCGCGCATCACTAACATCCGACAACCGACATCGAACCTCTGAATTTATGTTTGTTACCTGCCTGAACTGCACCACCCGTCTACAGCTCGATGACGCGAAAGTCCCGTCGCGCCCATTTAGCGTGCGCTGTCCGAAGTGCCAGCAGATCGTCAACACGCAGCCGCCGCCCGCCGAGCCGCAAGGGAGCGCCGTCGCCGCCGTCGGTGACTTGCCGGCCTCCTCCCGCGCGCAGCAGGAGATGAGCAGCGCCCTTCCCGGCCCGACTTTTGAGGTGGAGACCTCGCAGCCCGCGTCGCCCGCCTTCGGCGAGGCTGATGTGACGCGTTTGTTAGCGGAACTTTTGCGGCGAGGGGGAGAGGATCGCGCGGACGCGCGGGGCGCCTTGCGGAGACCGTCGTGGGAGCAGCGCCGGGCGCTCATCTGTGTCGGCTCCATGCGCTGCGCGGAGATTGCGCGCTCTCTCGGCGCCAACAACTACGATGTCTTTGTCGCTGGAAAGACGCTGGAGGCTCTGGAATTGATGCGCGAAGAGAAGTTGGACGTGATCGTGCTCGACGCCGAGTTCGACATGGGAGGGCAGGGCGCTATCCTCCTCAGCCGCGAGATTAACTCGTTGCGGATGGACGAGCGGCGCCGCATCGTCTTTGTCCAACTCTCGCCGACGCTCCGCACCGGCGACGCGCACGCCGCCTTTCTCAACAACGTCAACCTCGTTCTCAACGTCGCAGACTCCGCGGACCTCCCACGCATGCTCGAAAAAAACATCCGCGACCTAAACGAACTCTACCGCCACTACAACCGCGCGCTGAACATCGCCGAACTGTAAAAGCAGAAAAGCTCCGTCGCTAAACACGGCGCGGCTGTCAGCAATAGTTGGTAAAGGTGCTGGTGGTGGAAGGTCGGCAAACTCAACAGGCCGCTCACCTGTTTCAACGTAAATGAAACGCTCGCTAAAGTGAACGGGCTGGTTTACGTTTCTGGTTTCGGTGTCGGTTAAGTTTTATATGTTGTAGTGGCATCCGTCTCCGTCCGCACTCACTGATTGTTTAGGTTGAGCATGTTTTGGGAGCGCGTCGTCTGAGACGTGCCAGATAACTCGGAGGGCGGCCTGCAACGCGATCATAGAACCCACGAAGACGAGCGCAGAAACTGCTGCTGCTTTCCCGACTGTCACGCCTTGCTGTAATTTGGTAATCTTACGGCGCCGTCGGGTGGCAGACCGCATCCTTTAACAGTGAAGGAACGCCGGAGAATCTCCGGGTGCCGTCGCGGCCTGTCGCCCTTTTCCTATGCGGTTGTAGGCGCGAGATGGGTTCCACGAACGGACACCGGCACCAGCACGAGCATCTAGGGCACACTCACGGGCGTGCGACGCGCAGCCGTCGCCGTCTGCTGATCGTGCTTTTGCTGACCGCCGTCTACACGGTGGCCGAGGCCGTGGGCGGCTGGTGGACGGGGAGTCTGGCGCTTCTCGCCGACGCCGGGCACATGTTGACGGACGTGGCGGCACTGGCGCTCGCGCTGATGGCCGTCTGGTTTGGCGCGCGCCCGGCGACGCCGCACAAGACGTTCGGTTATTACCGGCTGGAAATCCTCGCGGCCTTTATCAACGGCGTCGCGCTGGTCGTCGTCTCGCTCTTCATTTTTTACGAAGCCTACGAGCGTTGGTCCGCGCCGCCCAAAATCGAGCAGGGAGGCGTGATGGTCGCCGTCGCGGTGGGCGGCCTCTTGGTGAATCTCGTCTGCGCGTGGCTGCTGCACGGCGACCATGAGGAAGATTTGAACGTGCGCGGCGCGTGGCTCCACGTGCTGGGCGACGCGCTCGGCTCGGTCGGCGCGATTGTGGCGGGCGCGCTCATCGTGCTCTACGGTTGGTATGCCGCCGACCCGCTCTTCAGCGCCTTGATCGCCGTGCTCATCATCTGGAGTTCATGGAAGCTGATCCGCGAGGCGACGAATGTGTTGCTGGAAGGCACCCCCGCGCACATCAACCTCGCGGCGGTCGAGGACGCGATTCTCGCCACCGATGGCGTCGAGGATGTGCACGACCTCCACGTCTGGACGATCACTTCGGGGCGCGAAGCCCTCTCGGCGCACGTCATCCACGCGCACGCCGTCTCGCAGCCGGAACTCTTGAAGGAACTGCGTTCGAAGCTCCACGACAAGTTCGGCGTTGACCACTTGACGATTCAAATGGAGACCGAAGAGTTCGAGGACGAGGCATTCCACTTCTGCACTTCGGGCACCGCGTGCTTTCGCTCGACGAGATAGATGTTAGATGTCAGTCAAAAGCTGGTCTCTACCCTGACATCTGACATCCGGCATCTGACACCCGGCATCTGTTTATATGGAAATCAATCTCCTGCTTGTCCTCGACCTCCGCGAACAGGCGGCGCTGCAAGCGGCGCTGGTGACGCACGGCGCGCCCGACCATCTGGTGACACTGGCGCTGACGGGCGCATGCCGCATTCCGACTCTTGATGAAGCGCGCAAACTCCGCCGCTGGCTCGCCGACGCCCGCGCCGCCGGCAAGACCGACTTCGCCTCGCTCAACGTCATCGAGCGCGAATTGATTCGTTTTGGAGTCTGAGACTCGGTTAGCTGAGTTGTGTGGCGCAATCGAGAATGGTTTCAATATTAGAACTCAGAAGAATTGCCAGAGGCAGATTGAAAGATGCCGAAGTCTTACTTTCGTCTGGACGATATGATGGTGCAATTTATCGCCCGGCATCACCCGCCGCGACGAGACTTGATTACGGCCAAGTTTTCGATGACATCCAAGCTGATTCGCGGTCGGGTGCATGCCGTTGTTATACCGCCCGTTGGGGAGTGAGGGCGGGCTAGTAAGGCTCTAAATCGTAATCACCAAAGACACCTCTATAACTGAAATGATATTCCGGCACTTCGCGCTCCCAAACATCAGAGAACATATCGCAGGTACATAGCTCCTCATCACCATTAGCATACATAAGCACGCCATTGCAGCCGCCACTGGCATGGTGACTCAAGCCATGGCCGCAAAGGCAAGCATACTCTTCACCAAAATGCTCAATGGTATATTCCTTAGCTACTTTCCTTGCGACATCACGAACATGGTGCATCTCAGATTTAGCACGAGCGCCATTACTTTGGAGAAGATCAATAACTTGGTAACGGTTGTTTCTGATGGCTAAATCGAGTGGAGTATCGCCATAATTGTTGGCAACATTCAGGGAAGCTTTGAAACGTATTAACCCACAGATAGCAGCCCATTCCCCATTTGCTGCGGCAAAATGGATTAAACGATTGCCGCCACCTACGGTTTGCGCTTCAACATTTGCACCACAGCGCAATAAATCATCTACGATAACCCAGTGATTCAAGCCAGCCGCCAGCAAAACAACGTCATTGCCGATTTCGTCTTTCGTGTATATGTTTGCTCCCCCTTTCAGGGCAAGCAACACTTCGATCCTATTATCCCAACGAATGGCCTCGATTAATTTTTGCTCAACCGGCTTATTTGTCATTGACGCACCATCCTATAAAAACAGCGCCATTATACACCAGCCTAAACTTTCATCTTCCGTATTTTCAAGATTCGTCACAACGAAGCGGTATAACTTTGTGGATATGCTATCGAGACTGCCCTCAAAGCACGCATCTGTCGCGTGCTCAAATGGGATGGATACCCTTCCACCAGAAAGGAATTTGAAGGCTACCAAAGCTTCCGCACACATGATCTGGACATTCTTCTCCATTTGTCAGGAACTGAGGGTAAGATAAAGACAAAGCACTTGGCTGAATGGTCTATTGTCGCCACTTGGGATTCTAACGTTCGATATCGTCCAATCGGTAGCGCCTCTTCACATGACGCTGCTGACATGGTTAAATCGACAAAGGTTATATTGGGTGCATTATGATTCAGATAGATAAACTTCGCCGTTTGATGGAAGAGGTTAGTGCCGAAAGAGGCGAGTTTGTGCTGTTTGGAGTTTTTCTCCGTGAAGAGGCGCAAGACAAATGGGATTTAGTAATTTCAGCGCCTTGGCTTGAGGAAGGAAAGCTAAAGGCTCTCGGAGAGTTTGTCGAAAAGGCCGCTTCAATAGTTGGCGAAGAGGAACTACTTACATTCTCGAGGATCGTTACGCTCAATCATGATGATCCAAATCTGAACATGATTCTTGAGAATATCAAAGTTGATAATGGCCCGCTTGAGCTATGGAACCGAGACTTCTTTGGGTTGGAGATCAAACATGCGTATATCCTTCGAGCTACACGAACCAGACAGCTTGAGCCAGCCTAAATCTAAAACGCCTAAACCGAAAAGCGTGAAGCCAAATTCCAACGTTTTATCTTTGTGCTTTGCGTGGTAGAGCGTTTCCAGAGTCACATGCATACCTACTAACGTTTCCTTAATCATGGCTTTCGTCGAACTCGTTTACGGTCGCGGCACGCTCCCTTTTGAGTTTGACGAGGGACGGTTCGAGGTGCTCGAAGCGGCGACGGGTGATGTGAGTCCGCTGTCGGACGCGGAGATCGGGGCGGCGATTGACGACCCCTTTGACTCGCAGCCGCTCGAAGAGATCATTAGCCCCGGCGAGAGCGTGCTCGTCGTCGTCTCGGACGCGACGCGCGCCACGGGAAGCGCGCAGGTTGTCCACCTGCTCGTGCGGCGTCTGATTCAGCTTGGCGTCGCCCCTTATGACCTTCGCATCATTTTCGCGACGGGCATCCATCGCCGCGTGACGAGGGAAGAGAAGCAGGAGTTGCTCTCGCCCTTCATCGTCCAGCGTGTCCGCACGCTCGACCATGACGCCGCGGACGACGCGAAGCACGTCAGTTTAGGCGAGACCGAGCGCGGTACGCCCATCGAACTCGACCGCGCGCTCTTCGACCACTCGCACGTCATCCTGACGGGCGGGGTCGGCTTCCACTATTTCGCGGGCTTCACGGGCGGGCGCAAGAGCGTCTGTCCCGGCCTCGCTTCGGCGCGGACGATTGAGGCGACGCACTTGCAAGCGCTCGACTTCGAACGGGGCGGACGGCGCGCGGGCGTCGGTGCCGGAAGGCTCGACGGCAACGCCGTGCATGAAGAGTGCGAGCGCGTGGCGGCGGAGGTCGCGCCGTCGTTCCTCGTCAACACGGTGGTTGACGAGAAGGGTCGTGTCGTTCGTCTCTACGCGGGCGACTGGCGCACGGCGCACCGGCTCGCCTGCGCTGAGTACGCCGACGCGCACACGGTTAAGATCGCTGAGAAACGCTCCGTCGTCATCGCTTCGGCGGGCGGCGCACCGCACGACATCAATCTCATACAAGCGCACAAGGTGTTGGAGATGGCCTCATCCGCGTGCGCCGAGGGCGGCACGATCATCCTCGTCGCCGAATGCGCCGAAGGGCTGGGACGCCCCGATTTTCTGAAATGGTTCGACGCGACGGACTCGCGCGAACTGGAGTCGCGGCTGCGCGAAGCTTACGAGGTCAACGGTCAGACCGCGTGGTCGCTCCTGACGAAGACCGAGCGCTTCCACGTCCGACTCGTTTCGAACCTTCCCGAAGAGGACGTGCGGCGGATGCGCCTTCACCCGTCGCGCACAGTCGAAGAGGCGCTCGCCCAGACAGGCGACGGCGCGAACGGTTACGTCCTGCCGCGCGGCGCGTCTTTCATGCCCGTCGTTGGATGACCCTTGTGTTAAAGTCGCCGCTTGCATGAGGACGAGAGGAGGGAGAATGAGAACAGCGATCATCAACATCTGCGCGGCGCTCTTCGTCGCGGGCGGCGCGGCTGGCGCGCGGGCGCAAGGGACAGCGGCTGAGACGCGACCGGAGGAGGCGCGCGTGCCGTTGGCGCAGACGGCGGTCGGATACGACGCCGAGGGGCGCGAGGCGCTGGCGGCGAGCTTACGCACGCAAGACCTCGCGGGCGCGCTGGATGCGCCGGTTCGCAACACGCGCATCGTCGTCGGAAACCGGAGCCGGCTTTTCTACAACTACGTGCAAGGTTGGGCGACGTTCTATGACGAGAGCGGCGTTCGTTGCGGCGAGGGACTGTGGAAGTTGGAAGCGTTCGCCCCTGATGAGCAGGTGGAGGTTGACACGCCCGGCCTGCGCCTCGTCTGCAAGCCCGCGACGTGGCGCATCGTGGCGACCACGTTGCTCACGCGCACGGGCGACGCGGCGAAGCCGCGC
>JBGTBQ010000055.1:0-17929 GCA_041749275.1 Pyrinomonadaceae bacterium
TGCCCGTCATCGTGGGCGAGCGTGAAGTTGATCGCTTCCATCCGCTCGAAATAGTCTTCGTCCATCGCGTGCTGGCCAGCGACACGGTTGTTCGCGGACACACCGAGGTGGCGGCTCAGCATGGCAATCGAGGGATCGAGCACGGGGAGCGTCGGAATGCTACGCTCACGGCAGAAGGATTCAAGCCGGCCGCGCAAGGCGGAATCGGAAATCGTGTACCAGACGACGCCCGGGGCGGCCTCGATCTCCCGCGTGACGCGGTCGAGCTGGCGTTCGGAGCGGACAAGATAGTAATTGTGCTCAAGTGGCTGCACGTTTTCGAACTGTGCGCAGGCCGCCCGCTGGACGGCGTTTAGCGTCTCGCCGGTGGAGTCCGAGACGAGGTGGACATTGAAATAGATCGCAGGACGGGTCGGCCGGGTCATGCGCCTGTCTAGCCGGGGCGTCCCGTTTTGCACAAGGGTTGTGACTCGCCTGTGGAATCCGCCCTGCCCCACAGGGAGTCACACGCATTCCACAACCGGGCGAATTCGACTCCGCCCTGATCCCGGCTTGTTCCATCCTGTGATTCCAGGGCGGCCTTTAACCTTGCGTTAACCATTGAGACTCGTGAAGATTCCATTCACCTCTGAGGCGAGTGGCGCATGTGACTCGCTTGTGGATTTTGGTGGACAAGGCCTGAAAAACGACGCTCTCCAATCTATCATCACCTTCATAACTATAAGTGCCCTGACGGGCCCGTTTGAAATCGGATGGAAAGGGTTTGGCGAATGACGCCTACCGGCGGGAAAAAATTTCTGGAAGTGCTGGCTGGGAAACCGGCATCCCCTCCTCCCGTCTGGATGATGCGGCAGGCGGGCCGGCACCTTCCGGAATACCTGGAAACCCGTGCGCGGGCTCGTGATTTCCTGGATTTCTGCTACACGCCTTCGCTGGCCGCCGAAGCAACGCTGCAGCCGGTTCGCCGGTATGGGATGGACGCGGCGATCCTGTTTGCCGACATCCTGCTGATCCTCGATGCAATGGGTCTTGGGGTCACCTTCGAGAAGGGCGAAGGCCCGCTGGTCGAAGTGATCAACGGACCGGCGGATCTGGCGCGGGTCAAACCGCAGGCCGCGGCGGACAAGCTGTCGCCCGTTTATGAAACCGTCTCGCGTGTGAAAGCACAGCTCCCCGCATCCTGCGCGCTCATCGGATTTGCCGGATCCCCGTGGACCGTGACGCTCTACGCCGTCGAGGGCCGGGGCAAGACGGACAAGTCGATGGCCTGGCGCTGGGCGCATGGCCGCAAGGATGATCTTGCCGCAGCGATGGATCTCGTGGGCGAAGCGACGGCGCATTATCTCGCCGCCCAGGTCGAGGCCGGCGCCGATGCGCTGATGCTGTTCGACAGCTGGGCCGAGGGCTTGCCGGACAATATCTTCGAGGAAGTGATCATCGCGCCGACGAAGAAGCTCGTTGCCCGGCTTCGGGGCATGGGCGTGACCGTGCCGATCATCGGCTTTCCGCGCGGCGCCGGCGTGATGCTGCCCGATTATGTGGCGGCGACCGGCGTGACGGGTGTCGGGCTTGATACGGCGGCCCTGCCGAAATTCATCAACAGCACGCTGCCGCCCAACTTTCCGGTCCAGGGGCACCTCGATCCGCTGTTGCTGATCGAGGGAGGTGCGCGTCTTGACGCACGGGTCGACCAGCTTCTGGACGCGTACCGCGGCCGCCCCCATATCTTCAATCTTGGCCACGGGGTTCGCCCCGAAACGCCGATTGCGAACGTCGAGCGCGTTCTGGCCCGGATTCGAAAAGGATAAGTCCGCTTATGGGCCGCAAGATCGCCGTCGTATTGTTCAATCTCGGCGGCCCGGACAAACCGGCTTCTGTGCAGCCTTTTCTGAAAAACCTGTTCCGCGACCCGGCCATCATCCGCGCGCCGTTGCCACTGCGCTGGTTCCTGGCGCGGCTGATCTCGCGCACGAGGGCACCGGCTGTGATCAAGAACTACGCGATGATGGATGCGGGCGGCGGGTCTCCCCTCCTCCGGGAAACCGAATTGCAGGCGCGCGCACTTGAGGCGGAATTGTCGAGCTCACTGCCTGGCGACGAGGTGAAGTGTTTCATCGCCATGCGCTACTGGCACCCGTTCACCGAAGAAGCCGCAGCCGACGTGAAACGCTGGGGCGCCGATGAGGTGGTCCTGCTGCCGCTCTATCCGCAATTCTCGACGACCACGACCGGGTCTTCGCTGACCGCCTGGAAAGCGGCCTTCAAGGGCAAGGCGAAGACCATCTGCTGCTATCCGTTCGAAGAGAATTTTGTCTCCGCGCATATCAACCGGATCCTCGAAGCGCATGTCCGCGCCGGGGCGCCCGAGCAGGTGACGTTGCTGCTGTCGGCGCACGGCCTGCCAGAACAGGTGGTCCGCGAAGGGGATCCTTACCAGTGGCAATGCGAGGCGCTTGCCGAGATGATTGCTGGCCGGGTGCCAGCGCACTGGGAAGTGATTCCCTGCTACCAGTCCCGAGTAGGCCCGCTCAAATGGATCGGCCCGGCGACGGAAGCCGAGGTGGAACGCGCGGCAAAGGCCCGCAAGCACATCCTGATCGCGCCGATCGCCTTCGTGTCCGAACATATCGAAACGCTGGTCGAGCTCGGCGAGGAATACCGCCTCGTCGCGGAAAAAGACGGCGCGGCGAGCTATACCCGTGTCGAAGCGCTGGGCACGCATCCGGGGTTCATCCGCACGCTGGTGGAGGAAACGGTCGCTGCGCTGGGCATGAAAGCCGAGATCCGCTCCTGCGCCGGGGGTCGGCTTTGCCCGTCGGACTGGACGGGCTGCCCGCATGCCGCCACACATCACAAGGCGGGCGAGCGGATGGTCGAGACCGCGCATTAGGGGCCAGCATGGATATCTATAACTGGGCAAAAGCGGCGCATCTCATCTTCGTGGTCGCCCTGATGGCCGGCCTGCTGGTCTATCCGCGCTACAAGATCCACCAGCTGTCGAGCCAGCCAGGCGAACCCCTGTTCGAGACCATGAAGGACGCTTCGGCACGGCTGAACCGCATCATCCTGAATCCAAGTATTGGACTCGTCTGGATATTCGGGATCCTGATGGTGTACCTAGACTGGCAACGCGGTGGGCAAATCTTCCTGCAGCCCTGGTTTCATGTGAAACTTCTGCTGGTTATCGGAATCACCGGCCTTCATGGCTACTTCGTCGGGCTCGGCCGTAAGGTCGATGCGGTCTCCGGCATGGTCCAGGCCAAGCGCCTGCGCATGATGAACGAGGTGCCGTTCATCCTGATGATCGGAGTGGTGATCCTTGTGATCGTGAAGCCATTCTGATCCTCCAGCCTTTCCGGCTTGACGTTTCCGGGCAAATTGGCGATGAGGGGGTGCATGCCGGTGCGCCCAGTCCTCGTGGCGCCCATACTTTCCCTGACCGGCACTCCCCTCGCAAGATCCAAAATCCGGACCGCTCCGAATGGCTTCCTCGATGCTCGACAACCTTACCAGCGTGACTCTGCGCGAACTTAAGGCGAAGTCGCCTGAGGAACTCCTCCTCTACGCCGAAGAGCTTGAGGTCGAAAATGCGTCCTCGATGCGTACCCAGGATATGCTTTTCGCGATCCTGAAGGAGCTGGCGGACAGCGAAGTCGAGATCACGGGCCAGGGTGTGCTCGAGGTTCTGGTCGACGGCTTCGGCTTCCTGCGCTCGCCGGAATCCAACTACCTGCCGGGTCCGGACGACATCTATGTCAGCCCCGAAGTTCTCAAGAAGGCGAACATCCGCACCGGCGATACGGTCGAAGGACCGATCATCGCGCCGCAGGATTCCGAGCGCTACTTCGCGCTGACCGATGTCAGCCGGATCAATTTCGAAGACCCGGACAAGGCCAACAAAAAGGTCCACTTCGACAACCTGACGCCGCTCTATCCGGACCGCCGCCTGAAAATGGAAAGCCGCGATCCGACCAAGAAGGATCGCTCCGGCCGCGTCATCGACATTGTCGCCCCGATCGGCAAGGGCCAGCGCGCCCTGATCGTCGCTCCGCCCCGGACGGGTAAAACGGTGCTGATGCAGAACATCGCGTCGGCCATCGAGGAGAACCACCCCGAGTGCTACCTGATCGTTCTCCTGATCGACGAGCGCCCGGAAGAAGTGACCGACATGCGCCGCACCGTGAAGGGCGAGGTCATTGCCTCAACCTTCGACGAGCCGGCGACCCGCCACGTCCAGGTCGCCGAGATGGTGATCGAGAAAGCCAAGCGCCTCGTCGAGCACAAGCGCGATGTGGTCATCCTGCTCGACTCGATCACGCGCCTCGGCCGCGCCTACAACACGACGGTCCCGTCCTCCGGCAAGGTGCTGACCGGCGGTGTGGATGCCAACGCGCTGCAACGCCCGAAACGTTTCTTCGGCGCTGCACGTAATGTCGAGAATGGTGGATCGCTGACCATCGTTGCCACCGCCCTGATCGTCGCGCCGCCCCGGACGGGCAAGACGATGCTCCTCCAGACTATCGCCAACTCGGTCGCGCAGAACCACCCCGAAGTGACGCTCATCGTGCTCCTCATTGACGAGCGCCCCGAAGAGGTCACCGACATGCAGCGCTCGGTCAATGGCGAGGTCATCTCCTCCACCTTCGATGAACCGCCGACGCGCCACGTTCAGGTCGCCGACATGGTCATTGAGAAAGCCAAGCGCCTCGTCGAGCACAAGCGCGATGTGGTTATCCTGCTCGACAGCTTGACGCGCCTCGCGCGCGCGCACAACGCGGTCGTCCCGCCATCGGGCAAAATCCTCTCCGGCGGTATTGACGCAAACGCATTGCAACGCCCGAAGCGCTTTTTCGGCGCGGCCCGCAACATCGAGGAGGGCGGCAGTTTGACGATTATCGCCACGGCGCTCATTGATACCGGCTCGCGCATGGATGACGTGATCTTCGAGGAGTTCAAGGGCACCGGAAACAGTGAAATCCATCTCGACCGGCGCCTCTCCGACAAGCGACTCTTCCCGGCCATTGACCTTCAACGTTCCGGGACACGCAAAGAGGAACTTCTCATCTCGAAGGAAGACCTCAACCGTATCTGGGTCATGCGCCGAGTCCTCAACCCACTCTCGCCCGTCGAGCAGATGGAAGTCGTCCTCGAACGGCTTGGCAAGACCAAGTCGAATGCGGATTTCCTCGCCTCAATGCAAACTTAGTGGTTAGGTTCCAGCGGTCAGGTTTCAGCTTAAAAACGCCGAGTTTTGGCTGAAAGCTGGCCGCTGGAAGCTGACCGCTTTCTTGACAAAAACCGCCCCGCCCCGCATAGTATTGCTTCCTAGTTTTAGCAACTGAAGTTCATATTTTTTAGTCTCTCCGTGGGGGCGCGGTGTCTGGAAAAAGCTTGCGCGTCGCGATCCTTTCGTCCGAAGCAGTGCCTTTCGCCAAGACGGGAGGTCTTGGTGATGTGGCTGGCGCGCTTCCTAAAGCGCTGACGGAGGTGGGTGCGGAGGCAGTCCTTATCCATCCCCTTCATGGGCAGACTGAGCGAAAGTTTTTAAGTGAGCAGGTCTTTGACAACCTAGAGGTCGAGTGGCTCGGCCAGATGCGCCGCGTCTCCGTCTGGTACAGCGAGGCGACGGGCGCCGGGACGTTCCTCATCAACGCGCCGGAATATTTCATGCGCCCCGACGTGTATGGCTACCGCGACGACCACGAGCGTTTCGCTTTCTTCTGTCGCGCCGCGCTGGCCCTGCTGAGTCGGCTTGGCCCCGCGCCCGATATCATTCACGGCAACGACTGGCCGTGCGGTTTCGCAATGGTGTGGGTGAAAGCGGGTCGCCCCTATGGTGGCTTTCTCTCGCGCACACGGACGCTATATTCAATTCACAATCTCGCCTATCAAGGTATGTTCGACCCCGACGACCTCTGGCGTCTCGGTTTTAGAGACGGTGAAGAGAAGAACGTCTTTCTCAAGGATACGGTGGCGGCGGCCCTCAAGGCCGGGCTGATGACGGCGGACGCGCTCTCGACCGTGAGCCGCCGCTACTCCTTTGAGATACAGACGCCGGAGCATGGGCATGGCCTCGACTGGCTCCTGCGAATGCGAAGCGACCGGCTCATCGGCATCACCAACGGCGTTGACTACGAAGTGTGGAACCCGGAGACCGACTCGCACCTCGCGGCGAACTACTCGATGGAAGACCTCTCCGGCAAGCAGGAATGCAAGCTCGATCTGCTGCGCCGCTTCGGTCTTCCGGAAGAGCCTGACCGGCCCATCATCGCCACTGTTTCGCGTTTGACGGCGCAGAAGGGTTACGACCTGATTAAACAGGCCGCCGGACGGATGCTTGACACGGGCGCTTTCTTCATCGCGCTCGGTGCGGGCGCGAGCGAGTACGAGGATTTTTTGCAGGCGCTGCATGACCATGCGCCGGGACGCGTCGGCATCTTTAAGGGCTTCAGCGAGCCGCTCGCGCACCAGATCGAGGCGGGCGCGGACATCTTCCTGATGCCCTCGCACTACGAGCCTTGCGGCCTGAACCAGATGTACAGTATGCGCTACGGCACGGTGCCGGTCGTGCGCGCGACCGGGGGACTCGACGATACGGTTGAGAACTTCGACCGCGCCCGTGGCACGGGCAACGGCTTTAAGTTCGGCCCCTATTCGCCGCACGCGATGCTTGAAAAACTCTACGAGGCCCTCTACTGTTATCGCCAGCCGGAAGTGTGGCGCACGATTCAGTTGAACGGGATGCGCGAGGATAATTCATGGGCGGCGGCGGCGCGCAAGTACGTCGAGGTTTATCGCGCGGTCACGGAGATGTGATGCGGGGCGGCGACGACAGCCGCCGGAACGTTGGGCAACCGGTTTTCATCTAAGCACCAGGACGGGTTTGAAAGTCGCATACTTTCTCGCCCGCCGGGGTTATCAGCAAGGAGTATCAGCATGAGTGAACATGTGAAAGATGTCAGTGACAGCAGCTTTGAAGCGGACGTTTTGAAATCAGACCACCCTGTCCTCGTAGACTTCTGGGCGCAATGGTGCGCGCCCTGCCGCATGCTCGCGCCGACGGTCGAGGCCGTCGCCGAGAAGTATGCCGGGAGCGCCAATGTCGTCAAGCTCAACGTTGACGACAACCCGCAAATCTCGCAACGCTACGGCATCAAGGGCATCCCGACCCTGATTCTTTTTAAGAACGGCAAGGAAGAGGAGCGCGTTGTCGGCGCAACCTCGAAGGATGCCATTTCGCGGATGATTGACAAGCACGTCGGCACCGCCGCGAGTGCTTAACATCTCTATCCCAGTTTGGTGGCGCGGGCAGTGTTCAGGGTTGACGCGCGCTCGCGCCATCATTGTGTCGTGCGGCAGTACTTCGCGACGGCAGCTTCATCCTTTCGGCCCGCGCTGTTTTCCCGGCGATGGCGGACAGGCCGCGGAATCCCTGCGATGAAACACATCTCCCACAGTCGCGCGAGTAAAGCGCACAGCCGGCGCTCGTTCGAGGAGCGGCTGGCGCAGAAACGCGCCCGCACCGTCGAGGACGCGAAACTCCGCGCGAAACAGGCGCAAGGCAAGTTCCGCCGTTTCGTCAACATCCGTTTCCGGAAGGAAGAGGTCATTGAGGCGCTCTCGCTCCGTCGCGGCGAGTGCAATCGTTGCGGCGCCTGCTGCGAACTACTCTTCAAGTGCCCGTTCCTCAAGAAGCAAGAGGACGGCTCGACCACCTGCGGCATCTACGAAGACCGCCCGAACCAGTGCCGCCTCTTCCCCATCGAGCAGCGCGACCTCGAAGAGGTGCGCGGCCAGTGCAGCTTCTACTTCATCGAAAAACCGATCAAGCTGGAAAAAGCTAGCTGAAAAAGAGCTATTAGCTGTCCGCCATCAGCTTTTATCAAATCGGTCTTTTGCTTCCGGCTAATTTGCCAATAGCTAATCATGTCAAAAGTCATCGTGATCGTCGGCGCGCAGTGGGGCGACGAGGGCAAGGGCAAGATCGTTGACCTGCTCGCCGAGCACTTCCGCATCGTCGCGCGCTATCAGGGCGGGCACAACGCCGGCCATTCAGTCCGCGTCGGCGAAAAGTCTTACGCGCTGCACCTGATTCCGTCGGGCATCATCCACCCCGGCAAGACGTGCGTGCTCGGCAACGGAATGGTGATTGACCCGAAGGCTTTCTTTCAGGAGGCCGACCGCCTCACGGAGCAGGGCTTGGAGGTTACGCCCGAACGTGTCAAGGTCAGCTCGCGCGCGCACCTGATCCTTCCCTACCATCGCGCCCTCGACCACACGAGCGAAGAGAGGCTGGGCAATGAGAAGGTCGGCACGACCCTGCGCGGCATCGGCCCCGCCTACGAAGACAAGGCGGGCCGCCGCGGCATCCGTGTCGCCGACGCAACCAACGAGGAAGTCCTCCGCTCGCGCATCGAGCGCAACATCGAGGACGCTAACATCATCATCAGCCGCTATCGCGGGACGACGCTCGACGCGCAACAGGTTTTTGACGAAGTCGCCCCGCTCGTCGAGCGCCTCGGCCCGTTCATCACCGACACGACCCACTTCCTGAACCGCGCCGTGCGCGAAGGACAATCCGTACTGGTCGAGGGCGCGCAGGCCGCACTGCTCGACGTTGACCACGGCACCTATCCTTTCGTTACTTCTTCTTCGACGACTTCGGGCGGAGCCTGCGTCGGGTTGGGCCTCGCGCCGCAACGCGTGACCGGAGTGCTCGGCATCGTCCGCACCTACACGACGCGCGTCGGCGAGGGGCCTTTCCCCACCGAGATGGTCGAAGGCGAGGATGAGATCGGCCAGCTCATACGCGAGCGCGGACGCGAATACGGCGTCTCGACTGGCCGGCCCCGCCGATGCGGCTGGTTCGACGCCTTTGCCACACGCTATGCCGCCGAGATCAACGGCTTCGACTGCGTCGCCCTGACCAAGCTCGACGTGCTCGATACTCTCGACGAAATCAAGGTCTGCGTCGGCTATCAGATTGACGGGCGGACTCTCGAGAGCCTGCCCGCTGTCTCCAAAGACCTGCGCCACGTCGAACCGGTTTACGAGACGCTCTCCGGCTGGAAGACCTCGACGGAGGGCGTCACTGAATTGGACGATCTTCCGTCGGAAGCGCGGGCCTACGTCGAATATCTCTCGCGGCAAATCGGCGTCCCCGTCGGCCTCGTCTCCACCGGCCCCGACCGCGCACAGACCATCCTCGTCCGCGACTCGGCGCTCACCAAATGGATCGAAGATTAATGCGCGGCGTTACCTGCGACCCACTGGTTAAAAGCCACTTGGTCGGCGGTTCCGATGCTCTGCTTGCGAGTCATCCCTCTCGAATGTAAAATGCGTCTCGCATGGGCCGATAGCTCAGTTGGTAGAGCAAGTGGCTTTTAACCACTGGGTCGCAGGTTCGAGTCCTGCTCGGCTCATCATCAATAAGTTGATTAAGTTCAACCGCTTACAGCTACTCTTAACTGAGTAGCTGTTTTGCTTTTCAGAGAAAAAGACGCTTTGAAATTGCTGCTAAAAGCGCTCTAGCTCGTTTTTCGATCTGCTATCAAGAGTCGTCTTCTCTTGAAAAACGCAATACAGCGCGATTCTGAGCGAAAAAAGCAGCTTCTCTAACGTCTCGAAACACTGCTTTTTAGTTGCTCAGTCTCAGAGTTTCCACACAGTTTCAGAGGAAGGCCGTCTCCGTGCGTCTGTGGCGCACGCTTCAATAATTGTTGCTCGACGTTTACGAAGATGTTATAAGCAGCGCAAGCTCTAAGAAGTACTCGTAAGGAGTCCTCACGTGAGCAGCAACATCAAGTGCCCGCAATGCGGACTGGTTAACTTCGCGGACGCGGAAGTTTGTAAGCGTTGTACCGCCGAACTGAAAGAGGTTCAAAGCGCCGCTAAGAATCCCAACCTCATCCAATGCCCTGACTGCGGCAGGCCGGTGTCCAAGCAGGCCGAGAGCTGTCCGCACTGCGGAAGATTCTTCCAAGCGCTCAGGCCACAACGGGGCCATGACCGCGACAGGGGATGGTGGGCTTACACTATCGGCTGGGGCATCCTCGCATCCGGGCTGATTCTGTTCGTCATCTGGATAATACTGCTAATTGTCTTGGCAATGCTTGCTGGCGGCATCGGCTCACTCTCGAAATGACTGACAGCCTATCGCGGCGACGTGCGGCTGATGACTTCCCTTTGATGCGGTGCGAGCGTGTTGCGAAGCTACTAAGGCACTCGCCACCTACTTAGCTCTTCACTCCCTTCCAAGACCTGACGGAATTTCATTGACGCAACAAAGTGCTAGAGCTACGATGAGTACATTGAGGTGCTTACTTGGATATAAGCAGTTTAGCGATTCGTATCATCTTTTTGCTTCTGCCGGGAGCCATCAGCGTCACGCTATACTGGAAGCTCAAGGGAAGGACTACGCGGAAAGATTGGGAAGATTTCCTTGAGGTAATAATATTCACGCTTCTCAGCTATCTTCTTTATGCGTTCGTCGTTTACATTGGCAGCTTCTTCAACTCTATCTGGAATTACTTTGGTTTGCGCGCAAAGCCCTTCACAGGATTCCAAGCGTTCTTTGATGAAAAGGCGACGTTAGACCTAGCAGAGATTTTCTTCGTATCTCTCTTAAGCGTTCCGCTGGCACTCTTAGCTTCTTACTCGTACCGCTTTAAATGGCTTAACAAGATTGGGCAAAAGATCAAGGCTACGACGCGCTTCGGCGATGAAGATATTTGGGACTTCTTTCATCACAGTCCCGCAGTTAGAGGGCAGTGGGTAACTGTCAGAGACCACAAGCTTAAGTTATATTACTTCTGTTGGATACAGAACTTCTCAGACACAGGTAAGGAAAGGGAGCTACTTTTGAGAGAGGTTGACGTATATCATGATGAGACGGGCGAACGTCTTTACAAAACCGATGTGATGTACTTATCCAGAAAGAATGACGAGTTGACTGTTGAAGCGATGATAGCATCGCCTGAAGTGCTTGGCGAAGGACTGAAGCTGAACGGCGAAGAAACGACCAAGCCTGAAGGCGAAGTCACTGAAAAGGAGGTTAAAGATGAAAACTAGGGAAGATGATTATCTTATTCGGAAAGACCTTCCGAATATAGGGCGCACAATAGGCGGTGAAACAAACCCGCCCCCCAAGACGCCAAAGCCGAGCACAGCGCCACAGCCGTCGCAGCGATCTACGCCACCCGAACGAAAGACAGGCAAGGAGTAATACCAATGAGTAGCGATAGAGCTGGTAGTGGACGCTATAATCCCTCGCATCAAGGGGGCAGGCACGACGGTCAGAGGGGGGAAAGTAACCCGTCCCCAAAGACGCCAAAGCCGAGCGCGCCGCCACCGTCACAAGGCTCTAAGCCATCAAACCCGCAGAAGGGCGGTAAATAGAACTATGGAAACGAAAGATTATCCAATCAAAACCACTCGCTTTCCGATTAAGGAAGGCAACACTAAGGGGAATCAGAATCCCCCGCCCAAGACGCCGAAGCCGAACGCAGCGCCGCCGCCGCAAGGCAAGCCCGCGACCAGCACATCGACAACGAGCGGCGGAAGCTGACACTCTTCATCTTCGGCTCAAGGCTCTTCGCAAAAGTGTTGATGAACGGGAAAGGCGGCAGATCAAGAATGCCGCCTTTCCCGTTTGTTGAAACTCTTCGCCTCACAACTGAGACAAGTTATAGGGCCGCGGCAAGTATAATGGTCTCGCTTGTCCAATCCAGATATTGTATTGCTCATTGCGAAAGGAAGATTTGATGATGACACCTCCGTCCGCCAGCAGAGTTTTTACGTCCCTCCTCGCCCTCTCAGTCGCGCTGTTCGTCGCTGCCTGTAGTCCCGGCGCGGAGAAGACGCCGACGAATAGCGCGACGACGAACACCTCGAACGCGTCCGGCGCGGCCACGGCCCCCGCGAGCAATCAGCCCGCCGCGACGCCCGGTGAGTCGAAGGCAAAGGTCAATTTGAACACGGCGTCGAAGGAGGAGTTTCTCGCCGCCGTCCCAAACCTCGGCGAGAAGATGGCGCACGAGTTTGAGGAGTACCGTCCTTACAAGAGCGTTCAGCAGTTTCGGAAAGAGATGGGCAAGTATGTGGATGCGTCGAAGATCGCCGAGTATGAGAAGCACGTCTACGTGCCGATAGAGGAGAACAACTCGGACGCGGCGACGCTGCAACAGATTCCCGGCCTCGATGCTGCCGAAGCCTCGGCGCTCATCGCCGCTCGCCCCTACCCTTCGCGCGATGCCTTTCTCGCTAGTCTCGCGGAGAAGGTCTCTGCCGATGAACTGATCGTCGCGCGCACATACCTCGGCAGCCGATGACCTCCGCCGAAATCCTTTCGCGCCTGCGGCGGTTCCTCCTTGTCTTCTCCATCGTGATGCTCGGCGGCGCGGTAATCGAGCTGTGGCTCGTCAACCACAAGGAAGACTGGTTGCAGCTCATCCCGTTCGCCCTCAGCGCACTCGGCACAGCCGCCGCGCTGGCCGCGCTCCTGCGCCCGCGGCGGGCGACGTTGTGGGCGCTGCGTGTCTGCATGGCGCTCGTCGCGGGCGGCACGCTCCTCGGCGTCTACCTGCACCTCGATGGCAATCTCGGCTTCCAACGCGAGATTGACCCCGGCGCTCCTACGGGCGACATGCTGCTGAACGTGTTGAGGGGTGCGAACCCGCTGCTCGCGCCCGGCGTCCTCGCGGTGGCCGCCCTCCTCGCGTGTGCCGCGACTTACCATCATCCGGCCTTCTCCCACAACGACAATGCGGAGAGCGAGCAGTGAGCATTCAGGCCATGAATGTTTAAGGCCATCCTTCGTTGACGAGCGGGAAGAGTCGAGCGAGTCTGCTCATCGCCTGCTTTTCGTCGTCGCTGTTTTGTATTGCCGCGGTCGTTGATAGAATGCCTCTATGATTCACGCGCTCAAATGCCCGTCCTGCTCCGCGCCAGTGGATTACGAGGATAAGAGCAACAGCCGGACGATACGCTGCCCGTTCTGCGACAACACGATGCTCGCGCCGGGCGCGCAGAGCGGCGGCTGGCATCCGCAAGTCTCCGTCAACACGGTCGAGGTCGGGCGCGGCAATGCCGCTTCCGCCGTCCGTGGTGCGCTGATCGTCGTCCCGCTCGTTATCATCGCGGGCCTCGTCATCACCGCTGTCGTCGCTTACAAACTGGTGAGTGAAACCACGCAACAGGTTACGCGCACGATTGAAGTCAGCCGGAACGATGTCACGAAGACGCAGCCGCCACGCACGAACGTCGAACCGCCCAAAGCCCCCGCGTTCGCCACCGTCGCACTCAAATTCGGCGGCGAAGGCATCGGGCCGGGATTGTTCACGGACGCGCGCAGCATCGCCGTGGATGGGGACGGGCGCATCTACGTCGGTGATTACATAGGGGGCCGCATACAGGTCTTCGACGCCGCCGGGAAATTCGTCACGCAGTGGATGGTGGATGCGAAGATGCCCCTGCGCGGCATGGCCGCCGACCGCAAGGGCACTGTTTATGTCGTGCAGCGAGGAACAATCACGCGTTATGAGGGCGCGAGCGGCAGAAATCTCGGCGACATTTCATACGCGGAAGGCTCAGGCTTCGACGATGTGGCGGTCACGGCGGACGGCGGCCTCGTCGCATCGTTCCGGCGACATAGAGACGACATCGTGCGCTTCAATTCGTCGGGCGTCGCCGTCAAGACGGTGCCCGGCGCGATCAGTTCACAGACCGACCGGAGCGAGTTGAATATGCGCGTCGCCGTGGACGGACTCGGCAACCTCTACGCCCTCGGCACGTTCAACGAAGCGGTCTTAAAGTTCACGCCCGAAGGGCGGTTCGTGACGAGAATCGGCGGCAGCGGCAACGAAACCGGGCAGTTCCGTGCCGCGCATTCGGTCGCCGTGGACAATCAGGGGCGCATCTACGTCAGCGACATCAAGGGCGTACAGGTTTTTGACACCAACGGACGATACCTCGACGTGTTCAAGCCGGAGGGTGTCGCCTTCGGCATGTACTTCACCGACAAGAACGAACTCTTCGTCGCGGCGCGCACGCAGGTCTTGAAGTTGGTGATAAATAAACAATAGGCAACTTGCAAACAGGTCAGTACCGCCTGCGGTAGCGGGCGGGTATTACCGGCGACACCACCCGCCCGCTACCGCAGGCGGTACTGACCTGACCGCCTCCAAAAACAACCATGCTCGTACTCGGTATCGAAAGCTCCTGCGATGAAACGGCGGCGGCCATCGTCCGCGACGGACGCGAGATGCTCTCGTCCGTCATCTCTTCGCAGGTGGACATCCACAAAATCTACGGCGGCGTCGTGCCCGAACTCGCCTCGCGCGAGCATCTCGATAAGATCGAACCCGTCATCACCGAGGCTTTCACGCGCGCCGGAGTCGAGCAGGAAGAGATTGACGGCCTCGCCGTGACGGTCGGCCCCGGCCTCGTCGGTTCGCTCCTCGTCGGCGTCTCTTACGCCAAAGCGATGGCCTACGCGCTGGAAAAACCTATCGTCGGCGTGAATCACATCGAAGGACATATCTATTCCGTCGTCTTCGACAATCCCCCGCTTGAGTATCCGGCCTTCGCGCTCGTCGTGTCGGGCGGACACACGAACCTCTTTCTCGTGCCGGAGCCGGGCAAATACAAGGTGCTCGCGCGCACGCGCGACGACGCGGCGGGCGAAGCTTTCGACAAAGTGGCGAAGATGCTCGGCCTCGGTTATCCGGGCGGCCCCATCATCGAACGGCTCGCGCTGGATGGAAATCCGCGCGCCGTGCGCTTCAGTGTGCCGCGCATGGGCGATGGTCGCCCCGACTTCAGCTTCAGCGGGTTGAAGACCGCCGTCTCGAAACACGTCCGCGAGACTGGACTGCAACCCGTCCGCACGGGCGCAGAGCCGTCGCAAGCGGTCAAAGATTTGGCCGCGAGTTTTCAGGATGTGGTCATCCGCTCGCTCGTCGGCACGACCGAAAGACTGGCCGAGGAGCATCGCCCCCGCACGCTCATCGTCGCGGGCGGCGTGGCCTGCAACAACGCCCTGCGCGAAGCTTCAGCTAAAGTTGGAGTGAAGCTCGATATTCCGGTCTACTTCCCTTCCCGACATCTCTCGACCGACAACGCCGCGATGATCGCCGCCGCCGGCACGGTCAAACTCCTCGCCGGCGAGCGCGCAGACCTAGACCTCAACGCTGACGTTTCGTTGCGTTTGCAGAACGTAGACGTGGAAGACGACGCGCTGCGCCGGAGCCGCGTGCGTTACAGGCTATAGTTCATCCCGCGCCCGTGTTGATGCTGGCCGCTTTCTTCACTGAACCGGGACATCCCCGGACTGCACAGGTCTTTGACGCTGCCCGCGGTCGTCTCTTTATTCGTGACACACTTTTGCATGTTCTTAGGAGTCATAAAAAAACAACTTCCCGTTTTCTCAGGTTGCTCCGGCAGGAACAACGACAACAGTTCGTGGTCTTATTGTGTAATTCCACTTTGGGCACACGGGATGTCGTTCTAGGTTGAGTTCTTTCATTTCAGCATCTGAGACCTTTCTTCCTTTTTCGTAAACACCTTCTTGCAAGCAGGCTTTCACTTTCAAGCCGGTGATGGTGGTTGTTCCTCTGATGTATCCCAACATACTCGGTAACGAACGCAACGGATGGGCAGCCCAATTCAAACTGATGTAACTGAACAGCCGATGCTCTATCGGATTCCATTTAGAACAGCCTCGCGGATAATGACAAACTGTGACTTCCAAACCTAAACGGTCACTCAAGCGGGTTTGTAAATCTTGCTTCCACACTCTTGATTGACAACTGTTACTGCCACCACCGTCGGCTAGCATCAACAACTGCTTGGCTGCGGGATACAGCTGACGACCAACTTCTTCCCACCACCGCACGACACAACTGGCCGCATACTCCGGCGTGTCCGCGGAGGTTCCAACATAGACACTTCCTTCATTGCGGTTGACATCATAAATCCCAAACGGTACGGCTCGACATTCCGATTCACTTGGAAAGTCATGGACCTTCACTGCTTCAGCTTTCAAACACCAATCGCGTCCGGCATTCTTGAAATTGCCGATTAGTTCTTTCTTCTTCCCATCAATGCTGATGATTGGCAACCCTTGTCTCGTAAACTCTTCCCGTTTCTCTGTGATGTAGTGAAATTGCAAATCTCTCTCGGCATGATTGGCACCCGCCTCTTGTTGCTTCTGATTCGATCTCAAGCCGTAGCCTAAACTCTTCAACAAGCGGCTGATGGTCGGCGCACTCACCTGATGCCCAACCAAGGCTAACTGCTCTTTCAATTTGCTCAAACTGCTTCTCGTCCAACGCTCTTCATTCATCGGTGATCCTGCCGTCTCAGGCTCGACTATCCGATTCAAATCTTTGATTAGTTCCGGCTCTTTTTTTCGGCTAACGGGCGTCCACCGCCTTCTAGACGAATCCTCTCAACCGGTCTTGCTGCCAAAGATTCATTCATCTCTTCGCGCCCGCGCCGAATGGTCTTCTCATCCAAGCCGGTGATCTCGGACAACTTCCGATCTCCACCATGACCAAGACGTGCTGACTCCACTGCCGAATACCAACGTCGTTGCGACTCATCCAACCGACTCAGCAGCAAATTCATCTGCCGATGCAATACCTTCTGTGGATGCTCGCCAGATAATTGACACTGCTCACACCGACACTGATTCACTTTTACTTCTGATCCCATTGTCTACTCTCACTTCTTCATAAAGTATTCTTGAAGCAAACAACTTTGTACAGGACAAAAAATGATCTTTGAAACTGCATAAAAGCCATCGGACAGTTATCCTCTTCTAGTTCTATCACCAAACAAAACTGGAAAGGATACCCACCGATGGCTGACACGTCGCTTTTGGAGGACGCGCTGCGAGAGACTGTACCGCTCAATCGTGCGCGCGGCAACTTTGTGGCGAAGTTTCTCGTCGCGCTGCTGCAAGT
Organism: Pyrinomonadaceae bacterium; assembly: GCA_041749275.1. Taxonomy (GTDB): domain Bacteria; phylum Acidobacteriota; class Blastocatellia; order Pyrinomonadales; family Pyrinomonadaceae; genus JBGTBQ01. The sequence continues at coordinate 16,965 of JBGTBQ010000055.1, forward strand.
CAAGACCGTCAACTTGAGTGAGATTGCCAATGTCTTTGCGGGACGCGCGAAAAGCGACTCGCATTACAAACGCATCCAAAGATTCTTGCGCTTCTTTGAAGTGCCATATGCGACCATCGCGCTGGCGCTCATCAGACTGTTGCCGCTCGAAGCGCCCTTTGTGCTGACGATGGATCGAACGAACTGGCAGTTGGGGCAGACGCCCTTGAATCTGCTGGTCTTGGGAATTGCTTACAAAGGCGTGGCGATTCCCATTCTGTGGACGGTGTTGGAGAAGCGTGGTAACTCCAACACCGCTGAACGGATCGCCATCGTCAGCGAATTTGTCGCTTTGTGCAGTGTCGACCAGATTGCGTATCTGGCTGGTGACAGAGAGTTTATCGGCAAGAAGTGGTTTCGCTGGCTGGCAGCTCACCGGATTGATTTCCGCATCCGGGTCAAACAGAACACTCAGGTCACGAATGGGCGGGGACAGCTTGTGCCGGTGTGGAAGTTGTTTCGCGCGCAGCGCATTGGCACACCGGTGGTCATCCCGCACGCGCGCAGGTGTTGGGGCATGGAGTTGTACTTGAGCGGCGTGCGCCTTCAGACTGGTGAATATGTGATTGTGGTCTCGCCGCAGGCTGCGCCACAGGCGCTTGCTGATTACGCCCGCCGGTGGGAAATCGAAACGCTCTTCGGCTGTTTGAAGTCGCGGGGCTTTCGCTTGGAAGAAACGCATGTCACTGACCCCGAAAGGCTCAAGAAGTTGTTGGCGTTGTTGGCGCTCTCGTTCTGCTGGGCGCTCATCGTCGGTGAGTGGCTCGTCGAGCAGAAACCGCTCACGGTCAAGAAGCATGGACGCCTGTGCAAGAGTGTCTTTCGGCATGGGCTGGATCACTTGCGACGCATTTTATGCAACCTTCAGAGCCTCGCTCAACGAGTTGCTTTCAGACGAGTTATTCAACTTTTGTCCTGTACATAGG
>JBGTBQ010000056.1:0-5272 GCA_041749275.1 Pyrinomonadaceae bacterium
GCGCGCGCCGCGCTCGCGCACGCCGAGTTGATCGGGCTTGCGCCGGACGCCTGCGACGCCACGCTCCTGACTGTCCGTGTGAGCGAGGGCGTCGCCATCGCCGAGTGCTACGGCGACGGCGCCATCGTCCTCGGTTCGCGCGACGGCGGGCTGGATGTTTACTCCATCTCTTTCGCGGCGAGCCTGCCTCTCTATCCGGCCTACGCGCACCAACCGGCGCGGCTCTGCTCGCTCCCCGCCGGCGGCGCGAACGCCAAAGAGGTGAAGCACTACCAAAGAGTGCGCGGCGGCGAGTTGATCCTGCGTGAGACGCGCACGAGCGGCGCGCGAGTTGAGACGTTCGACGCGCCGTCGCACGCATTCGAGTTCGTCGCGGTCTTGACCGATGGCGTCCACTCGTTCTGCACCGCGCGGCGGACGGAGACGACGAAGGAGGCGGCGCCCGTCTCATGCGGCGAGGTGTTCGCCGAGTTGCTCCCCTTCAGGACGACGCGCGGCGCGTTCGTCCAACGGCGTCTGAAGCGTTTCGCGGAGGATTGCTCGCGGAAAGGCTGGCGGCATGTGGATGACTTCGCGCTCGGCGTCGTGCATCTGGGGAGTTAGTCGTGGTCTTCAAACTCGCGTCGCGTCTCTTCTCGCGGCGGTCTAAAAAGAGCGGAACGATGCCTCGTTATTTCATTCAGGGCAAGGGTGAACTGCAACTGAGCGCCGCCGACTTCAGGGCGCAGGGCGGCGAGGGCGCGGTCTACGTCAGAGGCGCGACCGCGTACAAAATCTTCAACGACCCGCGGCGCATGATTGCCCCCGCGAAAGTTTCGGAACTCGCGGTCTTGACGCATCCTTCGATCATCCGCCCGACCGACCTCTTGCTCGACGAGCGGAGCCGACCCGTCGGCTATGCGATGCGCCACGTCGCGGATGGATATGCGCTCTGCCAACTCTTCCCGAAAGCCTTCCGCGCGCGCAAAAATCTCACGCCCGAAAAAGTCCTCGCGCTCGTCGAGCGGTTGCGCGAGGGCGTCGCCCACGTCCACGCGCGGGGCATCCTCGTGGTTGACCTGAACGAGTTGAACTTCCTCGTCGCGGCGGACTTCAGCGAGGTCTACTTCATAGACGTGGACAGCTACCAGACGCCCTCCTTCCCCGCCACCGTCTTGATGGAGAGCGTCCGCGACCGCCACGCCGTCCGCTTCGACTCAGACTCCGACTGGTTCTCCTTCGCCGTCGTCACTTTTCAGATGTTCGTCGGCATACATCCTTTCAAGGGCAACTACCCGCCGCTCCAAAACGTGACGGCGAAAGAGAAGATGCTCGACGCGCGGATGCGCGCCAACGTCTCCGTTCTCCACACCGGCGTCACGACGCCCGCCTCGTGCCTGCCCTTCGATGTCATTCCGCCCGTCTATCTCGATTGGTACAGGGCCGTCTTCGAGGAGGGCCGCAGGCTCCCTCCGCCTGTTGACGCGCGCGCCACCCTCACGACCGCCGCGACGCACGCGCCGGCGATTGACGACAGCAGCGCTTTCATCATCACCGAACTGCGCGCCTTCGATGGCGAGGTGATCGCGCACGACGGCCTCGTCACCGTCACGCGACGCGCCGTCTATTTCGACGGGCGCAGGTACGCGGCCCCGTCCGGCGAAACATGGGCCGTGGTGACGCCGCGTATGCGCCGTCTGGTGGCCGCGCGTCTCGACGGCGGGCGCGTGCGGCTGCGCGACCTCACGCTCGGACGCGACCTTGCCTCGGAGCTTTCAGCCGAAGCGGTGGTCGTCACCGGCGGGCGTCTCTACGTCAAACATGACGCGAGCCTCTCCGAGGTCGAGTTCGTCGAACTCGGCGGCGACACGCTGGCGGTTCCCAGACGAGTCGGCAACGTCACGCCGAACTCGACGCAACTCTTCGAAGGCGTAGCCATCCAGAATCTCCGGGGCGCGGTCTACGCCTCGCTCCTTTCTTCGCCGGGCGTCTGCTATCAGGCGCGGCTGCGTGAGCTTGACGGCTATCAGGCGCTCGATGCGAAGCTCCGGCACAACGTGCTGGTCGTGGTCGGCGCGAAGGGCGGCGTGTACGACCGGCTCGTCTTTCGCTTCGACGAAAACTTCAGCGGCTATGACCTGCGCGTCGCCGCTGATGTCGGCCCCTCGGCGGTCAACTTCAATGTACTTGACACGGGCGTTGCGCTCCTCTTGAATGAGCGGGACGAGTTGGAGGTCTTTCCCCGCCGCAAGGGCTGGCCCGCGTTCGAGTCAATCCGCGATGCGGCCCTCGGCGGCGACGTTAAACTTTTTCGCGCGGGCGCCCGCGCTCTCTTCGCACGCGGCGATAGGCTCTACGCCTTCACGCGGCGCGAAGCGGGCTGATGGAGGGGTCGCCCCGCGCTAAAGGGAGCGCCCCACGGATGAACGAATCGGACGACGGCAAACCGGGAAACTACTCACGGCAGGATCGCGGCAGCCGCGAAGCTTATGAATCGTACTTTGCCGGCATGGACATCTCGATGCGGCAGAAGGTGGCGCTCACGACCGCGCATTTTCCCGTCCGTGGCCGCATCGCCGACATGGGCTGTGGGTCGGGTCTCGGCACTTACGAGCTGGCCTGTCTCTACCGCGACCTCGAAATGGTCGGCGTGGACATCAACCCCGTGTCGGTCGAGCGCGCGCGCCGCGAGTACCGGCGAGAGAACCTCGCCTACGAGGTCGGCGATATCTCCGGAATGGTCTTTCCCGCCGCGTCGCTCGATGGCATCCTCAACTCCTCCGTGCTCCACCACGTCACCAGCTTCAACGGCTTCGACGTGGGCCGCGTGCTGCAAACTCTCGACAATCAGGTGGCGCAACTCAAAACAGGCGGCGTGCTCATCATCCGCGACTTCGTTATCCCCGACGGCCCCGCCGAACTCCTGCTCGACGTGCCGACGACGGACGGCACGCCGGACGGCAACGTCGCGGAACTTTCGACGGCGGCGCTCTTTGAGTTGTTCGCGCGCGACTGGCGCGGCAGCACGAACCTCGCCGGGCCGCTCGCTTACGCGCCGTCCGTCTCGACCCGCCCCGGCTTCGCGCGCTTTCGGCTCACGCCGCGCGCCGCCGCCGAGTTCGTGCTTCGCAAGGACTACCGCGCCGATTGGGACACGGAGCTGCTCGAAGAGTACACCTATCTCAGCCAGTCCGGTTTCGAGGAAGCGTTCCGCGCGCGTGGTCTGCGCGTCGTCGTCTCCGCGCCGCTCTGGAACCCGTGGATAGTGCGCCATCGCTTCGAGGGCCGCTTTCACCTTTCCGACATGGCAGGGCGCGCGCTCCCCTTCCCCCCGACCAACTACCTCATCGTCGGCGAAAAGGTTGGCGCGGGGCGCGGCGTCGCACTCATCGAGGAGCAGAGCCGCGCGCCCCGCGCGCCACGTTTTCTGACTCTGACGACTCATCGCCGCGCCGACACCGGCGAGGTCTTCGAGTTGGCCGAACGCCCGCACCGCACGCTCGACCTCGTGCCGTGGTGCGAACGCGACGACCGCATCATCGTCTTTGCCAAGAAGAGCTTTCCGCGCCCCATCATCAACGCGCGCACCGGCTCGTCGCGTCTCGACGGCGCGTCCTTCTCCGGCTATGTCACCGAGCCGGTCAGCTCCATCGTGGATTCCTCGGAGCCGATGGATGAGGCCGCCTTGCGCGTCCTCGCCGAGCGGGCCGGCCTCACGCGCGAGGAGATCGTCTCGCTCGGAGAACCTTTCCACTACTACACCTCGCCGGGCGGCGTGAACGAGCGCGTTCTCGCTCGCCTCGTCCGCATCCGCCCGCGCGACGGCGAACCCGTCCCGTTCCCGAACTACACCGAGTTCACCGACGCCGGCACGGTGCGCGGTCTCGACGCGCATCAGGTTTTGCGCGCGGGCCACGTCGGCGGCATGCTCGACGCGCGGCTGGAGATCAACGTCTACCGGCTGCTGCGTCAACTCGGCGTCGGGGCGGGGCCGTGGATCGGCGCCGCCGTCGAGTTGACGATGCGAGACGCCCTCCATCCCGACATCGCGGACGGCACGGACGCGCTCCGCCCGCCCGCCCGCGCCTTGTTCGAGCCGCGCGAGATTGCTTCATCGTCCGTCTTTCTCGACGTGCGCGAGGGCGACTTCGCGGAGCGTGCGCGCGACGACGCCAATCTCGCACGCGCCCGCTACGAGTACGTGTTGCCAAAGCGACTCAGCGCAAACACGCTGACGGCGCTCCCCGTCGCGCTGACAACCACCGGCCTGTACATCGGCGTCGAGCAACGCGATTTGCCGGCTCCGCAAGCCTTCGGCGGCAGTTCCACCATCTCAACCGTCCCGGCGTGGCGGCTGCCCCTCTCCGTCACGCATCTGGACGAACTGGGCGAGTACCTCGCGGACGCCATGCTCCGCGACTTCGGGGTGCGGGTCGTGCGCTCGTGGCCGCTCGGCGGGACATACTTTCCTACCCCCGGCGTCACCCCGGAGATCGTCCACCCCTTCGCCGCTGAAGTGGAGTTGGACGCGCGCTCGGTTCCCTCTCTCAAGTTCATCCGGCTCGACAAACTGGCGGACAAGCTCGACGCCATCGAAGACGCACATCTCTTAATCATCTTGAACAGAGCGCTCCACGCACTCGGCCACGCCCCCGCGTGAGAGGGCGCGGACTGCGCCGACGGACGGGATTTTCTTCGGAGCGATTCTCTCCACACACCGGCTCATCAACCGGGCGGGCCGCAAGCTTTCCACACTTCGCCGTTCATCCCGCGAGAGATTTTCGCACTCGCGCCAACTCGCGGACTGCGTCGAGCCGGAGAAAACTTGCGAAGTGGCCGACAACCGTCATCACTCGGACCGACATCAATGGAGCAGACATACACCACGCATCGCCCTTGCTGTGGCGGCGATAGCCCGGACTTTCACGACCCGTTCTCTTTTCACTATATGAAACATCTCAGCGCGCTCCTCCTCCTCCTCCTCGTCTCGCTCTTATCACCCATCGCCCACGCGCAGGCGCGGCAGCCCGACTACAACCAACTCAAGGCTGAAGCCGAAAGGCTCTACGCCGAAGCCTCTTACGCGCAGTCGCGCGACCTCTACGAGCGGGCCGCCGCGTTGAAGCTGTCGGCCACTGACGAGCGTTGGGTTCAGATTCGCCTCGCCGATACTTCGTGGCGCGCGCAGGCCGCGACCGAGACCGCCGACTCGACCGTCTACGACCGCGCGCGCGCGCGACTCGAAGAGTTGGTCCGCGACCGCCCCGGCGACGCGGCGACGCATGACGCCGCG
>JBGTBQ010000057.1:0-2163 GCA_041749275.1 Pyrinomonadaceae bacterium
TCGTCTACGGCGCGGTTGACCCGGAAGGCGGCGCGGGCGTCGTGCTGCCGCACCTACCGCGCTACTACGCGGGCGGCGCGGGCGTGCCTCGTTGGATCGGCCCCGCGCTGCCGGAAGTTTGCGACCCGCTCTATCTGCGCGCCCGCGCGCGGTTCGACGCGCTGGCGTGCGGCAGACACAATTTTTAAACTGCGTCACTTCGCCGTTCAGTCGTCCTTAAGCGCGCGGAAACGGCGCGTCGAGATAAGCGTTGACACCTGAGACGGTGCGTCTTATAAGTTGTCCTGCGTCGCTACATTCCACGGGCAGCATTCTTTAAGTTGAAACCCTCGCGCAATTCTTCCGGCAGCCAGTTTATGTAGCGTGCCCGCCGCGCCATGCACGCCACACGGGCGCGGCCACGGTCTCGTAGCAAAACTCTAAACCCCCGTTGACGGACAGGAGAAAAAAATGCGTTCCCTCTTGATAAAGAATCTCGCCGACCGGCTCAAGCGCCGCGGCCTTCCGCTCCTCTTCGCGTTCTTGCTTGCGCCCGCGGCGGCGCTGGCGCAATCGCAGATCACGACCGGCACCATTCAGGGCGTCATCGAGGACGAGACGGGCGCCGTCGTGCCGGGCGCGAGCGTCGAGGCGAAAAACACGGAGACGGGCCTTGCCCGCACCCTGACGACGGGCGACGATGGTCGCTTCGTCTTTCTTCAACTCTCGCCCGGTCGCTACACCCTGACGGTCACGAAGTCCGGTTTCGCCACGCTCGACCAAGAGGCGTTCCCGCTCACGGTTGGCCAGACCGTCTCGCTCAACCTGAAGATGAAGGTGTCGGGCGTCGCCGCGCGCGTCACCGTCAGCGCCTCGGACATTCCGACCGTGGACACGGCGAAGACCGAAGCGAGCACGACCTTGAACGCGCGCTCAATCGGCAACCTGCCCGTACTTGGGCGGAAGTTTGAAGACCTCTTGACCTTGACGCCCGGCGTCTCCGTCGTGCAGGGGCCGGACGGCGACGAGATCAACTTCGTCGGCCAGCGCGGCGTCTTCAACAACATCAGCCTCGACGGCGGCGACTATAACAACGGCTTCTTCGGCGAGCAGGCGGGCGGGCAGCGCGCCGCGATTGATATTCCGCTCGACGCCGTGCAGGAGTTTCAGGTCGTCGCCACGGGAGCGTCCGCCGAGTTCGGGCGCACCGCCGGCGGCGTCGTCAACGTCATCACCAAGTCGGGCACGAACGAGTTCCACGGCTCGCTCTTTCACTTCCAGCGTCTCGAAGCGCTGACGGCGAACACCTCGGACGGCAGACCCCTGACCGATTTTCACCGCGAGCAGACGGGCGGCACCATCGGCGGGCCGATTGTCAGAGAGAAGGCGTTCTTCTTCTTCGCCCTCGAGCACGTCCGCGATAACCTGACGCGCCCGAACCTCTCCGAGCAGGTCGGAGACGCGCCGTGCTCCATCCAGACGCCGACCATCGGCGCCAACGAGGCGATCATCAACTCGAACAGTGATTGCCAGCGGCTCGCGCTCCTCAACTTCTTCCGCACGACGCGGATGCAGGAGGAGGGTCTGCCCATTGACCGTCCTGTCCGGAACACAGCCGTCTTAGGCAAACTGGACTGGACGCTGACGCCCGCCAACAAACTCTCGCTCTCTTACAACTTCGACCACTCGAGGAACAGCAACCAGACCTTCGACGTGGCGACCTACGGCAACTCGGCCAACGGCACCGAAGGGCCGTCGAAGATTCAGGTCTTGAACTTCAACCTCTTCAGCACCATCTCGCCGACGACCGTCAACGAGGCCCACTTCACCTACGGACGCGAAAACCGGCCCCGTTCCGCCATCCCGTCGAACATCCCGGCGGACACGGCGATGGGCTTCGGCCCCACCTTCCGCTTCGGCAACCCCTTCTTCCTTCAGCCCGGCGTGGACGAACTGTTCTGGCGCACGCAGGTTCGCGACACCTTCTCCATTGTCTCCGGGGCGCACACCGTCAAGTTCGGCGGCGAGTGGCTGCACAGTCTCAACTCGCAGGTCTTCCGCGGCTTCTTCACCGGGCGTTACATCTTCGACTCGGTGACGGGCTTTCTGCGCTACGCCTCGCCCGCCGCCGCCGGCGGCTTCGGCCCGCGCACCGTGGGCTGCTCGAACGGCGCCTACGTGACG
>JBGTBQ010000058.1:0-12916 GCA_041749275.1 Pyrinomonadaceae bacterium
GATGCGTTTGATTTCGCCGCCGGGCGTGATCGCGGGCGGAGAGATTCATTTCGCGGGCGAGAATTTGCTCGCGGCGTCGGATGCGCGGATGCGCGGGATTCGCGGCAACGACATCGCCATGATCTTTCAGGACCCCATGACCTCGCTCAACCCGGTCTACACCGTCGGCGAGCAGATCGCGGAGGCGCTCAGGCTCCATCGCAACATGAACCGGCGGCAGGCGCGCGCGGCGGCTATCGAGGCCATGCACGAAGTCGCCATCCCTGACCCGGCGCGGCGCGTGGACGACTATCCGCATCAGTTGTCGGGCGGGATGCGGCAGCGCGTGATGATCGCGATGGCGCTCGCGTGTGACCCGCGACTCTTGATCGCGGACGAGCCGACGACGGCGCTCGACGTGACCATTCAGGCGCAAATCTTAGAGCTGATTGACGGGTTGCGAAGGACGCGCAACCTCGGCGTGCTGCTTATCACACACGACCTCGGCGTCGTGGCGGAAGTGGCCGACCGCGTGGCGGTGATGTACACGGGGCGCATCGTCGAAGAGTCGCCGGTCGAGGAATTGTTCGCGCGGCCCAAGCATCCGTACACGGAAGGGCTGCTGCGTTCGGTGCCAAAGCTTACGGAGGCCGAGGTGAAAAAGGCCGTGCGCCTTTCGACCATCGAAGGTACGGTGCCGAAGCCGACCAATCTGCCGCCGGGCTGCCACTTCGCGCCGCGCTGCCCGCACCGGATGCCGCGCTGCATTGAAGGCGAGATTCCGCTCTATCAACTCGATCATGGCGTCAGCGCGCGGTGCGTGCTTTATGATCTGGCGGCGGCGGTCGCGTCTGACACTCAGGCGGAACGAGAGGCGAGCGGCGGCGTGTGAAATGGCTGGCGGCGCGTGAAAAATTATCAAGCCAATGGTCGAAAGGCGAGCAGCCCCGGAGGGGCGCAACCTTTACATTCCGCTCCTAAAGGAGCTTGAGAGAATTTTTTGCTCGGAGCTACAAACATTCCGCCCCTCCGGGGCTGTTCAATCTCTCCCGCGAAGTTCTGAACATGAGCACGAATGAACGAATGCAGACTGTGCCGGAAGCAGAAGCCGCCGCCGCGCGGGCCGATGTCGCGCGGGCGGCGCGTCGCGGCGCGGCGGATGAGGAGTTGGTGCGTGTGCGCGCGCTCGTCAAGCACTTCCCGGTTTCGGGGAGCGACGACGTGGTGCGCGCCGTGGATGGCGTAACGTTCGACATCCTGCGCGGCGAGACGCTGGGATTGGTGGGCGAATCGGGGTGCGGCAAATCAACCGTGGGGCGCTGCCTGATCCGTCTGATCGAGCCGACGCACGGTGAGATTTCGTTTGATGGACAGGACGTGCGCGCGCTCGCGGGCAGTGAGTTGCGGCGGCTGCGACGCGAGATGCAGATCATCTTTCAAGACCCTTACGCGAGCCTGAACCCGCGCATGAAGGTGCGCGACATCGTCTCGGAGCCGCTTGTCATTCACGGCATCGGCGACCGCGCCGAGCGGCGTGAGCGCGTGGCCGATCTGCTGCGGAAAGTCGGACTCGACCCCGATTACATGAACCGCTACCCACACGAATTTTCCGGCGGGCAGCGACAACGCATCGGCATCGCGCGCGCCCTCGCGTTGAATCCGAAATTGATCGTCGCGGACGAGCCGGTCTCGGCGCTCGACGTGTCGGTGCAGGCGCAGGTCATCAACCTGTTGGAAGACTTGCAGGCGGAGTTCAATCTCACTTATCTCTTCATCTCGCACGGGCTGGCGGTGATTGAGCATATCTCCGACCGCGTGGCGGTGATGTATTTGGGCCGCATCGTCGAGGTCGCCTCCGCCGAAGAGCTGTACGCGAACCCCTTGCACCCGTACACGCGCGCGCTGCTCTCGGCCATCCCCATCCCCGACCCGACGCGCAAGCGCGAGCGCATCGTCCTCAAGGGCGACGTGCCGACGCCGATCAACCCGCCGTCGGGCTGCCGCTTCCATACGCGCTGCCCGGAAGCCATCCCTGAATGCTCGCAAATAGACCCGGACCTGCGCGAGGTCGCGCCCGGCCATACCGTCGCCTGCATCCGCGTCCCCGGTTGGGCGGAAGCGCGAACAAAGGATGAAGGATGAGGGATGAGGGATGAGGGATGAAGGATGAGGGATGAGGGATGAAGGATGAGGGATGAGGGATGAAGGATGAGGGATGAGGGATGAGGGATGAAGGATGAGGGATGAGGGATGAGGGATGAGGGATGAGGGATGAGGGATGAAGTAAATTCTTTCAATCAGCGTTGAGCGTTTCCTTTTTCACCCCTCATCCCTCATCCTTCATCCCTTGCCTTGAAACCTCGGACGCGCGCCCTGCGTACAAGCGGTCGAACACAATCTGAAATTGTGGAGAGCCAAACACCTCTCGACTCTGTTCGTTGGATTTTCCTAAAGGACACAAAACATGAGCGATAACTTTACGACTCCCCCGCCGGCCACGTCCGCCGGCGCGTCAGGCGCGCCCGTGATGTCCACCCCGGAGACGCTCGGCAACATCTTCTTCGAGCCGGGCGAGACGTTCGCGGCCCTGCGCGCCCGCCCGCGTTTTCTCGTCGCCGGGCTGATCGTCCTCGTGCTGGCGCTCGTCGTCACCTTCCTCATCATGCAGAAGGTGAACTTCGGCGAGTTCATGACCCAGCAGATGGAGAAAAACCCACAGGCCGCGCAGATGTCCCCTGAGCAGAAAGAGCAGACCATCGCCTTCTGGACCGGCCCCATCGGGAAGGTCTTCGTCTACGTGATGCCGGTCGTGGGCACCATCGTCATCTTCGCCGCCGGGGCGGCGATCTACCTCCTCGGCTCGATGCTGATGGGCGGCAAACTCAATTACAAGCAGGCGCTCGCCGTATGGGTCTATGCGAGCTTCCCGCCCGCCGTGCTGGGGGGTATCCTCGCCGTCATTATCCTGTTTCTGAAACCAGCGGAGGAGATTGACCTCAACAAGCCGGGGGCCGGACTGGCAGTGACCAACCTCGGTGCGCTCATCGCCCCAGCCTCGCCCATGCTCCGCGGGGCGCTCGGCTGGTTCGACCTCTTCACCTTCTTCGGGATGTTTCTCGCCGCGACGGGCCTGCGGAAAGTCGGCAAACTCTCTTCCGGCTCGGCTTGGACGATTGTCATCGTCATGTGGCTGATCGGGATAGTCTTCAGCGTCGCGGGCGCCGCGCTCGGATTCGGCAAGTCGTAAAAATACAGGAAGCCATGAGCCGTGAGCGGCAAGCTGTGAAAAGATGTTTCTCACTGCTTGCCGCTCACGGCTTACTGCTTCCTGCTAACTTAGAGCGTGTCTAAAAAGCCATGCGTCGTAGCTCCGTGAGGAGCGGAATGTTTATAGCCCATCGCGTGCCACGAGGTCGCTGAAGCTCCGTGAGGAGCGACATGGTAGGCGCTGCCGCCCCTCCGGGGCTTGAAAGAACAAGGGGAGAGCGGCGCGTGCTATAAACATTTCGCCCCTCGCGGGGCTTTTTAGACACGCTCTTAGAGAAATTTACGATTGCGTATACAGGCCATCCCGCCCGCGGGAGCGGGCGGTGCTGAAAGGTCGCCACCCGTCCACTCATTGGCAACCCGCTCTATTCGTAGCGGAGCGACTCGATGGGGTCTAAGCGCGCGGCCTTCCACGCGGGCCAGAGGCCGAAGATGAGGCCGATGCCGACCGAGGCGACGAAGCCCATGACGGGCGCCCAGAGCGGGACGTAAGAGGGCAGCAGAAGTTTGACCACCAGCGTCAGCAGCCAGCCGATGAGGAGTCCGATCAGTCCGCCCATCCCCGTCAAAGTCATCGCCTCGATCAAAAATTGCCAGAGGATGTCGCGGCGGCGCGCGCCGATGGCCTTGCGGACGCCGATCTCGCGCGTGCGCTCGGTAACACTGACGAGCATGATGTTCATCACGCCGATGCCGCCCACCATCAGGCCGACCGAGGAGATGGCGACCATCGCAATGGCGACGCCGCCCGTGATTGAACGGAACTGGTCAATGATCGAGTCGGCGGTCGCCATGCCGAAGTTGTTGGGCTTGCTGTAGGGCACCTGCCGGCGCACGCGCAGCATGTCGGTGATTTGGTCCTTCGCCTCTTCAATCCGGCCCACCTTGGCGACGGCGAGGATGTACACGTCGTCGGCGTTCGGTTTCAATTTGCGCGCGACGTTGAAGGGGACGAAGATGCCGTTGTTGATGTCGTCGCTGCCGTTGCCGCCGAAGAGTTGCTCACGCTTCTCGATGATACCGATGACGCGGAACTCGTCCCCGCCGAGGTCAATCGTCTGCCCGACGGGCTGGCCGTTGGGGAAGAAGTCCTCCGCGACCTGACTACGAATGACGGCGACCTTCTGGTTGGTGTCGTTCTCGTACTGCGAGAAGAAACGCCCCTCGCGCAGGATTTCGGTGCCCGCGCGCATATAGTCGGGAAGCGTGCCTTCGAGCCTCACGGCCTCCGAAGTCTTGCCCGTAGTCGAGACCTTGAGCTTCCTGCCGAAGAAGTTGTTAGTGATGTCGAGGAAGGGGACGGCCAGATCAACCGCCGGGAGCGTCGAGAGCGCCAGCGCGTCGTCGTAGGTCAGCTCTTTTCGCATCCGCTCCTCGCGCGACAGGCGACCGATGCGGATGCCGGGGTCGAACTTGGCGATGAAGATCGAGCGCGTGCCGAACGATTCGATCTCCTTCTTGATCTGCTCGTCAATGCCGCTGATGATCGAGGAGATGAGCATCACCGTGATGACGCCGATCATCACGCCGAGCACCGTCAGGAACGAACGCAGCTTGTTGCCGCGCAGAGTTCCCAGCGCCATCATCAGGTTCTCATAAATGTCGCTGCGTATGATTTTCATAAAGCTGTTGGCTGTGAACTTAAAACCAGAACTCAAAAACTTCTCAACTTCAACCTCGGGCGGCAACTCGCAACAGCGGTTTGGCTAACAGCTAATCTGCCCTCAGCGCTTCAATCGGATCGAGGCGCGCGGCCTTCCACGCGGGGAAGATGCCGGCGAGAACCCCGATGGTGCCGGAGACGGAGACGGCGACGATGACGGCGGTGATCGAAAGATAGGTCGGGATGAGGAAGGCCGAGACGGCGCGCCCCAGTCCCCACGCGATGATAACGCCGACCGCGCCGCCGATGGCCGAGAGCACGACCGCCTCGACGAGAAACTGTTTGAGGATGTCCCCGCGCCGCGCGCCGAGTGCCTTGCGAATGCCGATCTCCTTGGTGCGCTCCGTGACCGACACCAGCATGATGTTCATCACGACGATGCCGCCGACGAGGAGCGCGATGGCCGGCACGGCGATGGCGACGAGGAAGATCGTGCCGAACAGTCGGTCGCGCAGGCCCGTGATGGCGTCGGGCGTCATCACGCCGAAGTTATCCTTCTCTTCCTTCTCAAGTCCTCGGCGCAGGCGCATCCAGTATTTCGCCTCCTCGACGGCCTCGTCGAACTGATCGTCCTGCTTCGCCGTGCCGACGAAATAGACCGAGCGCCAGCGCGTCAGCTCGCCGTAGTTGCGGCGATAAGTCATCAGCGGGAGCGTGACGAAGTTGTCCTGCGGCATCCCGAAGACCGTGCCCTTGGCGACCGCCACGCCGATGACGCGGTAGGGCAAACCGTTGATGACGATCTCCTCACCAATGGGCGACGAGCGCGGGAAGAGTTTGTTCACCACGTCCGCGCCGATGAAGGCGACGCGCGAGGCGTTGTCGTCGTCGGCCTGTATGAAGAAGCGCCCATCGGCCACGTCCACCCGCTGAATCTCGCCGACGACGGGCGACTTGCCGTCCACCGGCACCTCGTCGAGAATCTCCGATCCGCGCTTGATCTGCGAACGCTGCGGGCGAGCCGCCACGCCGAACTTGTCCGTCAGCGTGAGGCGCGTTTTCAGGAACTCGAAGTCGGCGAGCGTCAAATCCTTGTTGCGGCGCTGCGCGGCGGCGATGGAGTCCGTATCCTTCCAGTCCTCCATGCTGAAGCGCTGGACGGTGTAGGACTTCGCCCCGATGCCGGCGATCTTCTCGTCCACGTAAGTGTTGAAGCCCTGAATCAGCGAGACCACGACGACCACGGCGGCGACGCCGATAATCATGCCGAGCAGCGTCAACGCCGAACGCAGTTTATGCGCCCAGATGGCGGCGAGGGCGAGTTTCAAGGTCTCGATGAATTTCATGGTGCGAGTCTATTACGGCACAGCAAAAGGTTTAGTTGCAAGCGGAGGAGGGTGGGTTGGATAGCAAAAGAATAGCCACGGAGACACGGAGGCACGGAGATAAAGAGAGAAGAGAATCAACATTCAGAAGGGAGAGTTGAATAGTCAACGCTCCCTTCTTATGTTCCTTCCTTCCTTTCTTTCTTTCTCTGTGCCTCTGTGTCTCCGTGGCTGTCATTCGTACCGCAATGCTTCAATCGGGTCTAAGCGCGCGGCCTTCCACGCGGGCCAGAGGCCGAAGATGATGCCGACGCTCGCCGAGATGCCGATGCCGACGAGAATCGCCCAGAGCGGGACGAACGCCGGGAGCGGCGAATAGCGATTCATCAACAGGCTGGCGACTTCGCCGACGGCGAGTCCGGCGATGCCGCCGAGACCTGTGAGCACGACGGCCTCGATCAAAAACTGCCAGAGGATGTCGCCGCGCGTCGCGCCGACGGCCTTACGGATGCCGATCTCTTTCGTCCGTTCCGTGACGGAGACGAGCATGATATTCATCACGCCGATCCCGCCAATCATCAGCGCGACGAAGGAGATGGCCGTTAAGACCAGCCATGTCGCGCTGGTGAGCTGGTTGTAAAAGTCGAGGAGCGAGTCCTGCGACGAGAGACCGAAGTTGTTCTTCGCGTCGTAGGGCACCTGCCGGCGGCGGCGCAGGATGTCGGTCACCTCGTCGAGCACGGCAGGCACGTCCGCGCGCGTGCGGGGCCGCACGATGATGAAGAAGAAGCCTTCGGGGATGTCGAGGTCGCGCCAGTATTTGTCGTAGCAGGTGAGCGGGATGAAGATGGAGTTGTCGCGCGACTGGCCGAAGAAGTTGCCCAGCGTCTCCATCACGCCGACGACGCGGAAGGTGATGCCGCCGATTCTGATCTCCTTGTCGAGCGGTTCCCCGTTTGGAAAGAGCGCGCGCACCACGTCCTGCCCCAGCACGCAGACGTTCGAGCGCTCGCGCAAGTCCGGGTCGTTGATGAAGCGCCCGCGCTCGACATATTGCGAGTGGGTGAACTCGTAGTAGGGCGTCACGCCGAAGAGGACGGGCGTGTCGGTCTCGCGTTCGAGATGGCGCACGTTGGCGGCGATCTTGCGGCGGACGGGCGAGACGCCGACGACCGACGAGGCTTCGTTGCGAATGGCGTCGGCGTCCTCGACGGTGATGTCCTTGCGCTGGCGCTCCTCCGCGCCGGGATGTCGCGCGAAGCCGGGGTCGAGCTTCGAGACGAAGATGGTGTTCGAGCCTAAACTTTCAATCTGGTCGGCGAAGGCGCGGTTCAAACCCTGAATGATGGAGACCATGAAGGTCAGCGTCACGACGCCGATGGCGACGCCCAAAATCGTCAGCGCCGAGCGCAGCTTGTTCGCACGCACGGTGCTGATCGCCATCGCCGCCGATTCTTTGATGTCGTCGAAGGACATAACAGGCTGATTCGTGATTCTTTCCGCCTGCTCCGCAGGCTCTAAAATCCGATTTCATTCCGTTCTCAATGCTTCTATCGGGTCCAAACTCGCGGCCTTCCACGCGGGCCACAGGCCGCTGACGATGCCGACCGCCGAGGAGACGGTGACGCCAAGAACCGCCGAGCCGGCGCTCAACAGGAGCGGAAAACCCATCGCCATCGAGAGCGCGGTGGCGAGGCCGAAACCGAAGCCGACGCCGAGCGTGCCGCCGATGGACGTTAAGACAACGGCTTCGATGAGGAACTGCGTGAGCACGTCGCGGCGATTGGCGCCGACGGCCTTGCGGAGACCGATCTCCTTCGTCCGCTCGGTGACGCTGACCAGCATGATGTTCATCACGACGATGCCGCCGACGACGAGCGAGACCGCCGCGACGCCGATGGTGACGATGTAGATGTTCGCCGTCGCCGTTTTGTAGAGGTCTATAAAAACATCCTGCGTTTCGAGCGCGAAGCCGTCGTCCTCGTCGCCGTAGGTCTTGCCGCGGCGGTTACGCATGATGGTGCGAACCATGTCCTGCGCGGCGGTCAGGTCTTTGTCTTCGGGCACCTGCACGAAGACGACGAGCGAGCCGCGCGCGCTGAAAGCCTTCCGGTAAGTCGGGTAGGGGATGTGCGCGAAGTTGTCGCGCGAGAAGCCGAAGATTTTCCCCAACCGCTCGGCGACGCCGATGATCTCGTAGGTGCGCCCTTCGATGCGAATCTGTTTGCCGATGACCGCGTCGGGCGGCGCGCCGCCGAAGAGATTGTCGAGGATGTCCGCGCCGACCACCGCCACGTCGCGCCCCGACACGCTCTCGGACTCCGTCCACTGCCGGCCCGCGACCACTTCAACGTCTTCGATGGCGAACATCGAAAGCGTGAGGCCGCGCACGCGCACGTTCTCCGAAGACTGGTCGCCATGCTTGGCGGTGGCGGCGGAATTAGCGGCGATGCCGGTACGCCAGCACAGAGAGCAGAGCCGCGTCACGGCCTCGGCGTCCTCCTCGTTCACGTCCTTACGCTTGTTGAATTTAATGAACTCCTCGCGCGAGGTGATGACCTGCGGGCGCTTCGAGACGGTGAAGACCGTCGAGCCTTGCGAAGAGAAGGTCGAGGCGACGGTCTGGTCCAGCCCCTCGATGATGGTCACGACGGCGATGACGGCGGCGACGCCAACCACGACGCCAACCAGCGTCAGCGCCGTCCGCAGCTTGTTCGCGCGGAGCGAGGCGAGCGCGATGCGAAAGGCTTCCCACGTCTTGTAGACCGCGAGGCGCGCGCCCGGAGCGCCGCCGCGCGGAGCGGGCGCGAAAGACGCGGCCTCATCGTCACGCCGAGACCGGCGCTCATTCTCTTTCGCTTCGGTGAGTAGTTCGGAGACCATTGGCCTTGAAATAATGCGTCGAGGTGCGGTCGAATGATTGTACGCGAGGGCGGCGCGGTTTGTATGGCTCGCGCTTCAAGGGCGTGTAAATTTTTGTAAAGAAGCCGCGCGCAAAACTAAAGACGCGGCGTGTTTGGAATACGCCGCGTCTTTACCGAATGCCTGTCGGTCGAGTCGTCTACCGAGTCTGCTCGTCCTTGTCAATCAGCCCGTCGCGGATGTGTAGAATGCGGTGGGCGCGGGCGGCGATGTCGTGCTCGTGCGTGACGACGATGATGGTGTTGCCCTCTTCGTGAAGTCGCTCGAAGAGGTTCATAATCTCGGAGCTGGTCTTGGTGTCGAGCGCGCCGGTCGGCTCGTCGGCGAGGAGGATCGAGGGGTGGTTGACGAGCGCGCGGGCGATGGCGACGCGCTGGCGCTGCCCGCCCGACAACTCGTTCGGGCGGTGCGTCATGCGGTCGGAGAGTTCGACCGCATCCAGCGCGCGCTTGGCCTGCTCGTGGCGGTCGGCGGAGCCGATGCCGGCATAGATGAGCGGCAGTTCGACGTTATGCAGCGCCGTCGCGCGCGCCAGCAAGTTGAAGGTCTGAAAGACGAAGCCGATCTCCTTGTTGCGGATGCGGGCCAGTTCGTCGTCGTCCATGTCGGAGACGAGCTTGCTGTTGAGCCAGTAACGCCCCTTCGACGGCGTGTCGAGGCAGCCGATGAGATTCATCAGCGTGGACTTGCCCGAACCCGACGGCCCGATGATCGCCACGTACTCGCCGCGCTGCACGTCGAACGAGACGCCGTGCAGCGCGTGCAGTTCCTCCGTGCCCATCAGGTAGGTGCGCCAGATGTCGCGCATCGAGATGAGCGAGGCCGGCACGGCGTCGTGCGCGAGTAGGTCGCCGTGCTCCAGCGCCGCCGGTTCGATCTTCGACGATTTCTGCGTCAGTGTCGCGTCGCTCATTTATTTACTCTCTTCCGATTTATCCGGCGCGCCGGCCTTCTTCTCCTGCTTCTTGACGACGGCGCCTTCTTTGAGCGTCCGCAGTACGCGGCTCGGCCCCGTAATGACTTCCAGCTTCTCCTGAAGGCCGCTCACGATCTCGATGTCCGACTCGCCGGTGATGCCGGTCTCGACGGGGACGAACTTGACCTTGTTGCCTTCGAGGACGTAGACGCCCTTGATGTCTTTCGGTTTTTCGGCGGGCGAGGGCGGCGCTTGACCGGCGGCGGGCGTCGGCGTCGGACTCGGCGCCTTCTCGACGATGGCCTGCAAGGGCACGGCGATGACATTCTGCTTGGTCTTCGTGGTGATCGTCGCGGTGGCGGTCATGCCGGGCCGGAGCGAGTCGCGCAGGTCGTCGGGCATATTCTTCAACTCGATGATGACCTTGAACTCTTTCGCCTCCTGCACGTTGACGCGGTTCGAGATGCCGCCGCCCGTCGTGTCGGACTTGCCGACCGCGAGCGGATTCTTCTGCACCACCGCGCCGTCCACCTCGCGCTCGTTCATCGCATCCACCTTGACCTTGACCGGCTGGCCGATTTCGACCGAAGTGATCTCGGTCTCGTCCACGTTGACTTCGACGTTGACGGTGGACATGTCGGCGATGGTCATCAGCGGAGTGGTCGAAAGACCGGCGACGGCGAAGGTACCGACGCGGGCCGGGATGTCGGCGACGACGCCCGTCAGCGGCGAGTAGGTCGTGGCCTTGCTGCGCTGGCTCGCGGAGCCGCGCAGGAGCGCCTGCTGCTGGTTGGCGCGCGACTCGCTCGAAGAGACGCTGGTGCGAGCCGACTGGACGCCGATCTGCGCGTCGCGCACCGCCACGCGCTGCTGGTTGACGCGCGCCTTGGACTCCTCGATGGCGATGTTGGCGGATTCGAGTTGCGCCTTCGCCGTCCTCAGAGCGACCTGCGCCTGTTCGAGTCGGTCGCGCGCCGCATCGTACTCGGAGCGCGAGGCGACGCCTGACTCGATGAGGTCGGTCGTGCGTTTCAGTTCGCGTTGGGCGGTGTTGAGGTTGACCTGCTCGCGGTCAACGTTGGTCTGCGCGGTGACGACCGCTTGGCGCGTCTGCGCGAGGCTGGCCTCCGTGGCGGCAAGGTTCTGTTGCGCCTGCGTGACGCGGTTCTCGGCGGCGAGCAGGGACTGGCGCGCGTTCTGCGTATCGCTGATCGAGGCCTGCACGCTGGCGGCCTGCGCCGAGGCGCTGGATTCGAGCTGCGTGGGGTCAACGCGCACGAGCGGCTGGCCCTTCGTCACTTGATCGCCGGGGTTGACCGAAATCTCCTCGATGCGGCCCGGCACCTCGCTCGTCAGGTTGATGTACTTGATGGGGCGAACTTCACCGGAGGCCGTCACCGTGGACTTCAATTCGGGCCGCACCTCGACCTTGACGACCGTCACTTCCGGCTGGTCGTTGCCGCGCGCGAAGATGCTGACGATGACGATGAGGGCGAGGACGGCGACCGCCGCGACTATAATAATAATCTTCTTCTTTCGGCTGACAGCCATAACTATCGAATTCCTTTTCCGTTATTGGGGTGAAATAAAAGTGTCTTCGGGTCGGGCCGGGACTTTCTGAAAAAGCTTCGCACAAACCGCCGCCAAGTTCAAAGTCCACGCTCCGCTGGTTAAGCGACGCACCCTTCTACGTTTAAATGGCGCGGGCGGTTTCAAAAACAGGACGATAGATCATAGATGATGGACGATTTAAACCCATCCATCTTCCCTCGTCTATCGCCCATCGTCCGTCTTTTCGATGCATTGGCGCGCGTTCGGGTTTCGCGTTACAATGATTTGCCCCGGAAACCGGACGGAAGTCTTGCCTCGCCGGGCATCATCTGAGAGGAAGCCCGCGGGGAGTAGGCCGTCGTGGCCGCACGCCGGAAGGGCGCACAGTGCGACATGATCACCTGCGAAAGGTGCAACACGGAGAATCTGGAAGGCTCGCAGTACTGCGACGAGTGTGGGGCGACCCTTGCCATCGCTCCGCGCCCGAAGAAGCCGACGACCGGGCCGACCGACGAGGAAGAGACGCCGGACGGCGCGAGTTTCGTCGCGCCTGTCGCGGAGCATGATTTTGTCGCGCCTGTCGCGGACGAAAATAACGACACTGGTCAAGACGACGGGCCGCGCGCGGACGGCGGCGAAGACTTTTCGGAGCGGCGTTCCGGAGCCATCTTTCCCGCTGCCAAAACATCCGCGCACGGGCACCTCACGCCCGCGCACGACGGCGCCTCGGACTTCTTTCAACTCAGACAAAATAACGGCCCACATGCCAAGCTCGTCATCCACCGTGGTCGCTCGGCGGGTAAGGAATTTCCACTAAACGATGACGAGGCGCACATCGGGCGCTGGGACGCCGATGGAGGCATCTTCCCCGACGTTGATCTGGATTCAGACGACCCGGAGGCGAAGGTCTCGCGCCGACACGCGCGGGTCACGCGCCGTGGCGAGCAGTATTTCATCGAAGATTTGGGTTCCACCAACGGGACTTTCATCAATCGCGGGAGACGCCTTCTGCCGGGTGACCGCCAGCCTTTACGCGACGGCGATGAAGTCATCGTCGGCAAAACGTTTCTGCGTTTTCACGTCATCAAGAAATGAAGGCCGGGCCGCGCGAGAGAAACTCCGGGCCGCGCCTGCCGAGAACCATCCCGCCGCGTTGGTAGGGCGAAGGGCCAAGAAGTAGTGATGTTCTCCTGTCCACATTGCGACGCGCCGGTCACCCCGGAAGACCGCTTTTGCGGTAACTGTGGAATGACGGTAGCGTCCGCGGCATCGCCGCCAGCCGGAGCCGCGCGCGCCGCCGCCGCCGGCGAGGCTTACGCGGGCGGGAGGTGCCCGTGCGCGGATGTTTTGGCA
>JBGTBQ010000059.1:0-39720 GCA_041749275.1 Pyrinomonadaceae bacterium
CGCCGCACGCCTCGGCTTCGCGGGTGGGGCATTCACCCCACCCTTGACCAAAGGGCGCTGCGCCCCTTTGGAAACCCAGCTAATATGGACAGCTTCCTCCCCGCCGCAAGCAGCGGGGCATCCGCTGAGTTCTTCGTGAAATAGCCCAAACATAAAGGACCGCGATCAAAAAACGCATCATCATTAGATTTGAGTAACGCTTCTCGGAGCGTCCGCAACTTTTACCTTTTTACTTTTACCTTTTCACTTTCATATAATGCCGCCAGTGAAACTTCCGTGCATCTCAGTTCCCCTCCCCCTTTATCTAAACCTCCGCGCGCCTAACTGAACGGCGGCGACCAAAGGCCGGGATTTTTTGTGCCCCGAAAATCTATGAGCCAGAACAACGAGAAAGTTAAACAAAGAGACGAGGCGCTGGTCGAGCGTTTGATGCGGCGCGTCTTCGAAGGCGTGGGTTCGGCTGTTGACCGCAAGCTGGGGCGCGAACCGGAAGCGCAGACCGGCTTTACCACCAGCAAGCTCGTCGAGCGGATGAAACGCCTGATTGACGAGCGCGCCCGTGACGCCGAGCGTGGTGGACGCATCGCGCCACATCTGTTGAAGCTGAAAATCGAGTGGGGCACTCATTCAGAGGCGGCGCCCGAATACATCAAGGAGTTGGAGCACGAAATTCTCGCGGCGGCGATTGACCACATCAACGATCAGCGTCTTCGCACGCTGGCGCCCGTCAAGGTCGAGACGAGTGTTGACATCTTCACGACAGGTATTGCCGTTGACCCAACCTTTGGCGAATTTGAAGAGGAGTTGAAGCAGAAGGACGAAGCCGAGCGCCGCGCGAAAGAGCTTGATGCGCCAATCTCTTCGTCAGCCCCGCCGTCGCACGAAGTGGTTATCGCCGTGCGGGTGACGCTGCCGGACGGCTCGCACGAAGCGCGCCTGTCATTCAAACCCGGAGGCCGACGCATGAACGTCGGTCGCGTCTCCGACAACGATCTACAGTTGAACCATCCGAGCGTTTCGAAGATTCATGCCGCGCTGGTGATGAACGCGGAAGGCACTTTGCTTGTCGCCGACACCGGCTCGACCAACGGCACCTACATCAACGGTCGCCGTATTTCTTACGGTGAAGCGCGTCAAATCGTGGACGGTGACGTGGTCGGGTTCGGCGACGTAGAAGTCAGATTCAAACGCAGTGAGTAATGATGGAAGATATCAGCGGTAAAAAGTAGGCTCTTCCATTAAATTTCATCACTCGTTATCACTTTATAGAAAACTATGTACTTTCTTTTTGCGACACCCGAAAAGCAGCCGGCGCTGTTGAGTATCGTGTATACCATCGGCCTGTCGCTGACGGGTCTGTTGCTGCTCGTATCGCTGTTGCGAATGATGCGGCGCAGGCGGTCAACGTTGGCTGGTGTGGCGCCCGCGGATTTGCCGCCCGAAGTGCGTGCGCGGCTCGGCGCCACCTCGACTAATCGTGGCTTGCGCGCTCTACGCGTCCTTTTCGTCCTGCTCGCGCTGACGGTCTTCGGCTTCCACGTTTACTGGGCACAATACGCCGAAGAGTCGAACGAGCGTTTTCAACAGTTGCGCTATAAGGATTTGCGTAACCGGCGACTGGCCGAGTCAACTCTGCGAGGCTGGATACTCGACCGCACGGGGAGTTTGGAGCGCGCCCTCGCCCTTTACAAGCGCGCGCCCAACGGCCAAATCCTCCGCGAGTACCCGCTCGACATGGAGATGGCGCAGCTCTTCGGCTCCGACCGCGGCGACCCCGGCCTCGAACGCGCGCTCTTCGGCATTCAGAGCGGCGCGGCGCCCGAATCGTGGGATGTCCTGATGGAGCGCGAGGTCAAGCAGCCCGCTAACCTCGACGTGCGACTGACGATTGACAGTGAGTTGCAGAAGACAGCCGTCGAGCAATTGCGCGGTCGGCA
The DNA here is from genome assembly GCA_041749275.1 of Pyrinomonadaceae bacterium. Classification (GTDB taxonomy): domain Bacteria; phylum Acidobacteriota; class Blastocatellia; order Pyrinomonadales; family Pyrinomonadaceae; genus JBGTBQ01. The sequence goes on from JBGTBQ010000059.1 coordinate 1,938, forward strand.
TGGCGCGGCGGTCGTTCTCAACCCACAGACGGGCGAAGTGCTCGCTATGTTCAGCAACCCGGCTTATAGTCTGAAGGAGGCGCAGGACGAGGCAACCTACATCAAGCTTGAGGCGAACGACCGTGACAAGCCGCTCGTCAACCGCGCCCTCGGCGCTTACTATATCCCCGGCTCAACTTTCAAAACCGTGACGATGATTGCCGCTTTCAACGCAGGGATTCAGAACGAGCAGTTCAACTGCACCGGCGCGGGCTTCTACGCGGAGCCGGGGGCGAAGCCGATCTTTGACGCGGGCGGCGCGGGCGAAGTCCACGGACGCATCGGGATTGACACGGCTTATGAGGTCTCGTGTAATCAGTATTTCGCGCAGATGGCCATCAAGCTCGGCGCCGAACGGATGGGCGAGTCCGCGCGGCGCATCGGCATCACGCCCTACGACAACACGACCGATGCGATTCGGGGCCGCAAACAGCCGCAGATTTGGAACACGAACTTGCCTTCGGTCGCGCGTGCGCTGGCGCCACGCGAGGCGACGATTGCGGTCTGGCCGAAGATGAGAAAGTTCGACCTCGGCCTCGTCGGCTATGGGCAGGGCTATTCGGGGCAGATGACTCCTTTGGAGATGGCTCTTGCCGCCTCGGCGATTGCGAATCTCGAAGGTAAGCTGATGAAACCGAAGATCGAGTATGATGTGCCGCCCGCGGCCTTCGCGCAGGCGATGTCGCCACAGCACGCCGCCGAAATGCGGCGCATTATGGGACTCGTCACCGGCGGCTCTTCGGGGACAGCGACGCGCGTGATGGCGCGTGTGCACGCCGCCGGCATCATCACGGGCGGGAAGACCGGAACGGCTGAGAAAGAGGTTCCCGTCTACGACCCGAAGACGGGCGAGCCGAAGACCGTCACAAAGACCGAACGCGACCGGCGCGGCAACCCGATCCGCGAGTACCAACAGATCGTCCTCTCGCCGGAGATGCGGATTGATAGCTGGTTCCTCTGCATCGCTCCGCTCGATAGGCCGCAGGTGGCGATTGCAGTCATCATCGAGGGTGGAGGCTATGGCGCGACCGCCGCCGCGCCCGTCGCCGCCGAACTCGTTCTTAAGGCGCGCGAACTGGGTCTCCTCGGCATGACGGCGCCCGCTTCGGCGCCGAGCCAGCCGCAGCCGAAGTCAACACCTCGGCCCCGCTCGACGCCCACCAACCAACGCGAAAACGGGCAGCGAGCACAGGCAACACCGCGCTGATAAAGTACGACGTGTGAGTTAACATAAACCCATGGCTGGGAGCACAGGCGGCTCGCCTGCATTGTGCGCGTGAGCGAGAATTGAAGGACACGCTAAACTCAAGCTTGAGCTTGAAGGAGAAACTTTTTAGCGCGCCGACGCGCGTCGCTCCGTCGCTCTCCGAGATACTTTGATTTTATTTATATGAAAAACAGGGCCTCGTCCCATCTACTGTTGCTGATCGTGATCGTCGGCTTTGAGGTCGTCGGCTATATCGCCGTCTACCAGTCGGCGTTGCTTCGCGGTTACGAACCGTCTCTCGTCAGCGCCGCCCGCGACCTGCTGCTTTACGTTCCGGTGATCGGCATTGTGTTCTGGCTCTCGCGCGTGATGAAGTTCCATGGCAATTGGGCGCTTTATACGACGGCGATCTTGCTCTTTTCAATCGGTATGCTCGTGCAGTACCGGCTCTACAGCGACCCGGAGTACGGTTCCGGCAACAAGGCCGCCGCCCGCGCCGAGAAGATGCAGGTGCAACGCCTGCGCTTCATCAACCAGTATTACGACGCTGAGAAGAAGAAGCTGATCGGCGTCGAAGCGACCGCTCCGCAAACTGACGCGCCTCCACAAATATCGCGCCGCTCGAACGTGACGGTCGGGCAGGTGCTCACGTCGGGCTTCACGTGGATACCGCTCTTTTCTTTCTTTGCGTTGGTCGCCTCCTTCTGGGTCTTTATGCAGGACAGGTGGTTATCATGGATGCAGCGACACAGTTTTATCATAGTGCTCGCAACGCTCGTCCCGCTGGGTTTGGCCGTCGCTTCTTCGAGCGCGGGTAAATTTCTGGGTGACATGACGCCTTGGGAACCGTCGAAGATTCCCTTCCTGATCGGCTTCGCCGGCATCCTCACCGCGCACTACCGCGATCTGGCCCAGACCTACTGGGGCATTCCGCGCGCGCGGAACGTCGTGCCGCTCGTCATCATGGGCGTCATCCCCTTTATCCCATTCTTCGCGCTGAAGGACTTCGGACAAATGCTCGTCTTCAGCAGCGCCTACGCGACACTCTATCTCGTCGCCGTGCGTCGCTGGCCTCAGCTCTTAGTCTTCGTCGGCTCGCTCGTTCTTGCCATCGCCATCCTCGTCGTCGGCGCTTTGCCGGCTAACGTGCAGGAGAAAGTGCCGACCTTGACGACGCTGGCCGCGCCCGTGCAGACCATCCTCCCCGCGCGCATCAAGCAGCGCTTTCACCTCTGGCTCGACGGTTTCAATCCGCCTTCGCCCGACGTTGAATGGTGGAAGAAGGATTATGAAGAGGCTCTCGCCGAGAACGAACGAATGCGGCAACTCGCCGCAGAGAGTCCCGCGATGCGGAAAACCGTGAACGTTGACGTGTGGTTCGACCGCATTGCGTTTCAGCCCTCGCAGGCGACCTTTGGCATCGCGGCGGGCGGTGTCAGTGGTCGCGGTCTCGGCCTCGGTTTCTCCGAAGTGATTCCGGTTGCGGATTCAGACTACATTTACGCCGCCATCGGCGAGGAACTGGGTCTGCTTGGCGGCGCGGTCGTCATCCTCGCGCTGTGCATCTTCGTCAGCGCAGGCGTCCGGACTTCAATCGAAGCGCGCGACATGTTTACAAAACTCTGCGCCGCCGGCCTGACCGCCTTCATCGGTTTTCAGGCGCTCGTCAACATCGGCGGCACCACGCGCGCCCTGCCGATGACGGGCATCACACTTCCCTTCGTCAGCCACGGTGGTTTCAGTCTCATCACGAGTTTCGCCATGCTCGGCATGCTGCTCGCCTTTTCACACCGCAACGCGCGTGACGCGGAGACGCGGCCCCGTCCCTCGACTTCTACTCGCTCTGACTCTGACATCAAAATTCTGGAGGCCGTTCAATGACAGAACCTTCCACGGACATTCGAATCGAGGTAGCAAGCGTCACCGACCGGGGCAAGAATGAGAAGCGCCCTCTCAACGAGGACTCGATGTTGAGCGACCTCGAACAGCGTATCTTCGCTGTTGCCGATGGCGTCGGCGGCGCGGAGGCGGGCGAGGTCGCTTCGGAGACCGCCGTTGAAGTCCTACAGCAAGCGTTCACGCATCATCAGGACGGCGACGATGTGGAAGACCTGATGGAGATCGCCATCCAGCGCGCCAACGCTTCCATCTTCCAGATGTCACGTGAGCAACCTCGGTTCTCGATGATGGCAACCACGATTGTGGCGCTCCATCTCGACGGCCTGCGCGCCACCATCGGACACGTCGGCGACTCGCGCCTCTACCGTCTGACGCCGGTCGGTACGCTGCAAAGAGAGACGGACGATCATTCGGTCGTTGAGGAAGAGGTGCGGGCCGGGAGAATGACGGCGCAGCAGGCCGCCAGTCATCCCAGCCGCAATGTCATCAGCCGCGCTCTCGGCGCGGAGCAGGCGGTTGAGGTTGACATGAAGACCATTGAGTTTGAAGAGGGCACGACCTTCCTGCTCTGCTCAGACGGCATTACGCGCCATCTCCCGGATGCCGAGTTGAACACGGTGCTCCAATCCGCGGACAATCTCGACGATGCCTGCGCCGAGATGAAGCGTATCTGTTACGAGCGCGGCGCCGAAGACAATCTGACCGCCATAGTTATCCGTGTCGGTGACCGCAAGGCGTCACAACCCACCACCACGGGCGCCGATTTCGAAGAGGAGCATACCCTCGTCAGTGAGCGTGCCGCGCGTGCCAACGCGACGACGCTTCCCGACTCTCCGATTCCCGCGGCCCTGCTCCAACGCCCCTTCGATAACCCGGACAACGCCACCACGGACGCCGTTCCCGCCGAGATGGTCAACCCTGCTTCGCGGAATCCAACCTCGCAGCCTACGGCCTCGATAGGCGCTGCCTCTACGCCAAAGAGCAGCGGCGGCGCAGGCCGAATCCTCGGTGTCTTCTTCTTATTGCTCGTCGCGGCGGCGGCTGCCTTCTACGGCGGGATGCGCTTTGAGAAGAGCGGCGGTTTGAACGGCGGCGACGCTTCAAAGTTGCCGGTGGCGACCCCTTCGCCTACCCCCGAAAGCGCCGAGGCGCATTTCCAGCGGAAACTCCGCGCCGTTGATCTGGCTCCCACGGTCGAGGCTTCGCGCATGACGGCTGAGGCGTCGAACCTACCGCTCGACTCACCCGACCCGGAATTCCTTTACCTCTACGGACGCGCGATGCTCCTGACCGGAAAGAATCAGGATGCCGTTGCGGCTTTCGAGAAAACTATTCAGCGGATCAACGAAAACATGACCGCGCGGAACGGACAGTTGAAGATTGATGCGCGCCTCGCGCACATTGCCGCCAGCCTCCGCTCCGACGACATCAACAAAGCACGCGAGGCCGCCAGAGCATTGGGTGAAGAGGTTATCAGGACGGAAATCGAGACCGCGCCGGCGAACACTTCGCCCTCTCCAACCGTTTCACCATAATGAGAAGGTAGAATGGAGTCCGGAGCAAGAATTCGATTAGACTCCAGACTTTATCAAGGGATGAGTGAACTTAAACTCCAACAGTGCAGGCTCGATGGTCGTTATGACGTGCTCGACTGTCTGGGACGCGGCAGCTATTCGGAGGTCTATCTGGCGCGCGACATTGCGGCCACGAACGGCTCGCCGCACACGGTCGTTATCAAGGCGCTCAACACCGACCTTCAGGGCGTGCTCGACACGGAGCTTGAGCGGACTCTGCTTGAAAACTTTCGCAACGAAGCCGTCGCGCTCGACCGCGTGCGCCACCCGAATATCATTAATCGTCTCGGCCACGGGACGGCGATTGACTTGCAGAACCGGACGTTTCACTATCTCGTCTTCGAGTACCTATCGGGCGGCGACCTGCAAGCGCTCTGCCGGCAGCGCCCCCTCTCGCTCGAAGTCGCGCTCGACTACCTGCGGCAAGTCTGTGCTGGTCTGGCGCACGCACACCGGCAAGGCATTATCCACCGCGACATCAAACCGCAAAACCTGCTCCTCACCGCTGACCGGCGGACGGTGAAGATCGCGGATTTCGGCGTCGCCAAGATCGAGGCCGACGAAGGGCTGATTACACGCGTCGGCACCGACGTGTATGCCGCCCCCGAACATCACCCGCTGGCGCAGACCGGTCGCCTCGACACTTCCTCGCTGTCGCATCCGGTGTTGCACCTGACGCCGGCAGCCGACATCTACTCGCTGGCGAAGACAACCTACATGCTCCTCAGCGGTGAGTCGCCGCGACGCTTCTCGCAAAAGCGGATCACTTCCCTCCCGCCCTCGCTAGAGGGACAACCGTGGGCGCTTTACGTAACACAAGTGTTGGAACGCGCGACAAGCACCAACCCGCAAAAGCGTCACCAGACCGTCGAAGAGTTCTGGCAGGAGATGAAAGATGCGACATTGGCGCGGACGCAGCCGCTCCATGGCGCGAACGAGTTGCTTGCCAAACCAGTGTTGGACGGGGAGCCGGCGTCTCCCCCCGCTCCCCGCTTTGAGCGAAACGTTGAGCCGTCACCGACTTCAAATCGCCAACGCATCGTCGTCCCTCTCTCGGAGGCGGCCCCTCTCTCTCATGCGGACACCCCACGCCAACCGGCTCCGGTGGTCTCCGGCGTCCCGCATCAACGACGGGAGTTGGAAGAATACGAAGCCTCCGACGAACCACGTTTTTCGTCGCGGACGCGCAGTTTTCTGGTCGCACTCTTCCTGCTCTGCGCGTTCGCACTGATGCTTTACGCAACGCAGCGCTACGTTAAAATGCGATCCGCGGCAGGCGGGCAGACTCAAGCGCCGGTTGAAAATATTTCGCCCATCGGGAAAATGTACAAACCGACGACGGATGTGAATCTGCGTTCCGGCCCTTCGCGCAACTATCCGGACATCGGACTCGCGGAAGTTAATTCGAGAGTCAAGGTGCTTAACGTCAATGGCAAGTGGTTTGAAGTGGAAGTAGTGTCGCACGGGCGCGAGAAAAGGAACCCCGGTTCAGCCGACCGCGGCTGGGCGCATAGCGCTAATTTAAAACCCGAATGATCCGTTGATTTCAAAATGAGGTATAGACACAGGTGAGCATAATCGAATCAATTCGCAAGTGGATTGACGGCGAAGTCTCGGACGACCCGCTTGCTGATGTCGGCGAGCAGGCGAAGCCGCGTCGCGTCTGGGAGGAGTTCCTTGTCAAAGTGGCGAGAGAGATCGAGTCCGTCATGCAGCGCGAGATGTTTACGCCTCCCGGCGGCCCGACCTACATCCCGCCCGAATATATCGTCTATTTGAGCAGCGACGATGATAAAGAGTGGCAGGGCGAAAAACGACGCGGCCTCGAACAGGGTCTCTTTTACGTTCTTTCAGAACGCGCCCGCGAATTGAGCGGCACCACGCAACTCGCCACCAAGTCCTTTGCCGTCGAGTTGCGCGTTGATGGGACGTTGAATAAGGGCGAGTTCCGCGTGCAGCCGGTCTGGGATGCAAGCGAAAGCGGTCACACGATGGTCACGCCGAGACCGTCTGAAATCACCTCCGGCGCTCCCGATGAACCACTGGCGGAGACCGATGCGCCCGAAAGCGAAGTCACGAAAGTCACCGTCCGCCCGACCGAACTTTACAGCGTCGAAATTTGGCGCAACGCCGTGCGCCAAAAGGTCGTCCCGATCATGAAAACGGAAATCTCCATCGGTCGCGGCTCGAAATCCGTAACCGTTGATCTGCCGATCAAGGGCGATCCCGAAGTGAGCCGCCTCCATGCACACCTTGAGCGCGACGCGGAAGGCCGCTACTGGGTGACGCCGAGGGGACGAAACCCCACGCTCGTCGGCGGTCGTGAACTACCACGCGAGGAGCGCTTCGAGGTGAAGCCCGACGATAAGATTGAAATCGCCAGTTTCACTCTGCGAATCCAACCGAAGTGAAGCAAGAACTGACCGATAGCGGGAGAGGAGGCAGAAGCCAAGCGCAGGTGGCAGGCAGGAACTTGCCGAGTCCAGATGTTAAGTGTGAGGTGGAAAATGTCAAAGCGACAATTCTTCACCTGTCTCCCGCGCCTGTCGCCTATCTCCTCATTGACTCACGCATTGCCCTTCACGAGATACACTCCTGATTCCAACTCGGCGATCAGTTCTTCCAGCATCGGCCCCGTCTGTTCTCCTTCAAGATACTCTCTGCCGAGCAGGCGCATGATGTCGCGCGGGCGTGTCTCGCCGCGCACCTCTTTTAACATCGCGCGGCAGAGGGCAATGACTACTTCGGGGTCAAACTGCTTGCCGGTGTTGCGACGGAAATCAGCGATGACCTCTTCGAATGCGCGGCGTCGCTTGTAAGGGCGGTCGGTGGTCATCGCGTCGAACGAGTCGGCGAGGGTGACGATCTTCACGCCGAGCGGAATCTGATCGCCCTTCAACCCTTCCGGATAGCCGCGACCGTCAACGCGCTCGTGGTGATAGCGCGCCATCAATGGGATGTCGGCGTAAGGATGGTTGATGGGTCGTAGAATTTCGTAACCGGCGGTCGGATGGCGGTTCAACTCGGAAGACTTTTTCGCATCAATCTTGTAAGGCGCGTTAATGATGTCGCGGTCAACGACCAGCTTACCGATGTCGTGGAGGTATCCGGCGACGGCGATACCCTCGACCTGTTCGTCGCTCCAACCTAATTCGCGCGCGATGATCTCGCTGTATTTGCCGACGCGCTCCGAGTGTCCCTGCGTGTACTTGTCCTTAGAGTCAATCGCGGCGGCGAAGGCGCGCACGGTATCGTGGTAGATCGCGCGCAGGTCGTTGTATAGCTTACGGTTCTCTTCGGCGCGATGGCCCACCTCACGGAGCAGATGATGGTTGTACAGGCCGATGCCGATGTGGCGACCGAGTGCGCGGACAAAGTCGCTGTCTTTGGAGGTGAACGGCTTACCGCTCGCCTTCCCGCCGACGATAATCGCGCCGACGAGTTCACCGTGGACGACAAGAGCGGCGACCAGTTCGACCGGGAGATGATTGACTCGTGACTTGAGCAGTTCCTCGGTTCGCGCGAGATCGTGAGGCGGAACGGCGCTGTTAGCGTGCGCCGGAGCGATGGCCTCTGGTGAGAAGTGTATGTCGTCGGCGGTCGCGTCTCCCATCCCACGAGCCGCCACGAATTTCAGCGCCCTTGCCCCGCGGTCGAACTCCGCCACGGCGCCGCGCCGCGCGCCGAGCGCGCCGAGCACAACGTGCAGGGTCGAGGCGACCATCTCCTCGAAGTCGCTTGTCTCGGCAAGTTCTTCGCCCAGATCGGCGAGCGCCGAGAAGGCGTGCAATACTTTTCGCATCCGGTCCGACATAGATACTCGTCAGTGTCCGGGAGGAATCGTCGCCGAAAAGAATTCCTGAAGCGTGTCGAGCGCCGCCTCTTCGCTCTCGGCCATCGAGACATGGCGCGTCAGACCCAACAGTTCGAAGAGCTTGAACGTTTGCCGGTTGACGTTGGAAAAGACGACCGGCGCGCTCCTTTGCTCGGCGATGTCAATGACGCCGAGGAGAATCGAGATGCCGATGCTATTGACCAGCGCCGTCCCTTTAAAATTAATGATGAGCGCGCGGCACCCGTCCTCAAGTTTCAGCCGGCACTCGCGTTCGAGACGCAAGCCACTCATTTTGTTGACATAATCGCTAGCGTAGACGACCGCGATCTCGCCGGCGCCGTTGGAGATGGACGCCGGGACGCAAATTCGAGATTCGGACATGCGGCAGCTTCCCTTCTTACTTTCGGAGATATTTTGTCATGCGAAGGCGTGTGCCGTCATCAACCGGCTCGAACTCAACTTCGTCCATCAACGTGCGGATGAGTTTTAAGCCCCACCCACGACGCCCCTTCACACCTTCTTTGTCTATGCCGTTGTTTTGGTCTACCGCTATCGGGATTACTGCGCGGCCCCTGCTTGAAACTGTGACTGTTAATTTATCACTTTCGAGCCGAAAACGTTGATAAATTTTTCGGTCGGGACTGAGGCTGTGCTCGGCGACGTTGATGCAGGCTTCGACGAGCGCCGTCTTGATCTGGTTAATCGCTTCTGGCTGGAAGTCGAGCCGGCGCGCAATCTGTTCGACCGTGTTCGCGGCAATCAGTTCCGTGTCCTCGCCCACGGGGATAACCATTTCGAACTCGTCGCTGGTGACGCCCGCGCTTCCCAATTCATTCGAGCCGCCGAGCCGAGCCGTCAGCAGTTCGAGCTGCTGACGGCTCGAACTAAAGGCTTCGCGCTCGTTCAAAAGCTCACATGCCTCGGCGGTAAACCCTTCCGGCGAGACCAACCACGGACGGACACGGCTGAAACCGCAAGCGTGCGCGACTTGCGCGAGGCGTTCCAGCCAAACCTCCGTGAGCGCGCGCCCGGCTTCGAGTTTCGACTCGATCTCCGCCGCGATCCAGACAACTTCGTTTGTGTCCGAGTAAGTGCCCGAATCGAAACCGTGAGAGACGGCGCACCGCTCTTCATCGCAAAACTGCGTGAAGGTCGGATGGAAAGAGGCGCAACTCGCCACGTGGACGATCTGCGGCAGCCGCACGAGGTCGGTTTCGGCCTCCAGCCCCGCCAGCACCTCGTCAGCGGGGATGCCCCTGTAAGTCCTGCTGAAACGGTCGTTGTGGAGAAGACTCGCCGGCACCCGCTGCGAATCGAAGCGACCGAGTAGGTCGCCGATTTTCATTGCGGCCTCGCGGCGGTAGAATCGCGCCATGGTTCGCGGCGCACGCTTGAGCGCCTCGACGAGCGTGTCGGCGACGACGAGCGCGCGCGGTTCGACGGCGACTTGCAGACGGTATGCGACCCGCAGGTAATCGCGCCACACCACGCCCGGCGTAGTTTCAATATAGGTCGAATAGAAGCCCGCCAGTTCGTGCGTGTGGAGGTCTTTCATCACGCGCTCAATTTCCGACGGCACGACGCCAAGCCTCTTCGAGAGCGCTTCGACGGGCGCTTTGCCGCCGGCTTGAGAGGCCGACTCGTGAAGTACACGGAACAAACCCCGCCGGAAAGTGGGCGACGGCACGATCTCTTCGAGCAGCTTGCTAAACCGTAGATGGATGCGCCCACCCATCAGCTCGTCAACGTATAGTTTCTGAAACTCGCTGAAGTTAGCCACCCGTCGCCCGGTGTCGCGTGCCGCTTGCAGGACGACAGATAAGAAGTAAGGGTTCCCTTCAAATTGCTGGATGATGAGGTCGCGCGTCTCGTCGGTCAGTTCCAAAGCGTACTTCCGCGAGAGCGCTTCGGCAAGGGCGCGCGCTTGCGAGTCTCGCAGATAATCCAAATGTATCTTTCGCACCCCTTCGTCCACCGATGTCTCGAACGCGCCATGAAGGACGGCGCTCAGTCCCCGGCGCAGGCCCGCGAGCACAAACGGAGTGTTCGTCACTGACACGGCATGAGCCAACACAGCTCCAAGATTCCCTTGCCCTTCAAAGCTATCCGCGAGATGCAAGTCGTCGAGCATGACGACCGTGCGGACGCCCCTCTCCGCGGCCTCTCTCGGAGCGCCGAAACAGAGCCGCAAGAGTGTGTGTTCATCTGCTTCTTCAAGCGCGCGTTCAAAGTTTCGCACCAGTCGCTCGACCCATTCATAGTCGGCGGGCGCGACTATTTCGAGAAGCGAACGGAGAGCCGGTTGCGAGGAGATTAACGAAGCATCGTCGCGGCGATGTGCGACGAGTTGCGTGAGAAACGTGTGCAGAAAGCGCCGGGCCGCGCCGGCATTCGTCCCATCGCTCCGTGAAAAGGCGAAAAATATGGGGGAGGCTCCGCCGCGTTGACCGAACAGTTCGTCGAAAGCCTGCCGCAAGAGTTCAGAAGCTCCAGCCATTGGGGCCGCATGGATGAGAAGCACCTGCCCCCTCACCGCATGAGCGGCGAGGGCCGTGATCTCTCGCATCTGCTCGGCTCGCCCCATAAACAACTCCGGCGCGACGCGGGCTAGCATACGGCTCACTTTGGTCTTCCTAACGGCCATTCTTGTTAACTTTCGGAAACCCCTCCGTCTTATCATCCACGGCTTTCGACTCGAACGACTCGACGCAGTTTTTACCGTGGCTCTTGGCGATGTAGAGAGCCTGATCCGCCGCGTAGATGATACTCGCGGGGGTATCCAATTCGGGGCCGTAGGAGGAAATCCCGATGCTCACGGTCACGACGCCGAGCGGCTGGGATTTACCGTGCGGAAAATGCGTGCGCTCGACGCGGCGGCGGATGCGTTCCGCGATGACCTTCGCCTCGGAGAGGCCGGTCTGCGGCAGGAGAATGCTGAACTCCTCTCCCCCATAGCGGGCCGCGGTGTCCGCCGAACGCAGCGCGGTCTTCAGACATTGCGCGGTCATCTCAAGCGCGAGGTCGCCGGCCTGATGCCCGTGGTGGTCGTTATACGCCTTGAAGTCGTCTATATCCATCATCAGAAAGCTCATGGCGAAGTGGCGACGCTTCGACTGCTCAAGCTCCTCGGTCAGCCGCTCTTCGAGATAGCGACGGTTGACGAGGCCCGTGAGCGGGTCCGTGATGGATAATAGTTGAAACTGCGTTGCCTTTTGGTGCCACTCGGCACGGTCGAGGGCCATCGCCATCTGCGGCGCGATTATGTCGAGGAGTCCGAGATCGAACTCGTCGTAGACGCCGCCCCCGGCCTTGTCCGTCACGTTGAGCACTCCGACCTTGCGCCCGCCGATGATGATCGGATAGCTGATGAAAGAGGATGTCTTGTAGTTGCGCTCGGCGGGTGCGGGACTCACGTTGGTTGCCGCGCCCACGTCGCGCACGACGAGCGGACGCCCTTCGCGCAGCGTGGCGCCGGCCACGCCGTCGCCGAACGGGATTCGCGCCGCGCGTGCGATCTCCGCGCGTGGGCCGACCGCCGCCTTGACCGCTAACTCGTTCGCGCGCTCGTCGAAGAGCAGCAGCGAACCGCGTTCGGCGCGGAGAAGTTCGGCGGAGTGGCGCAGGATGGAGGCGTAAGCCTCGTCCGGCTGCGAGGTACTGACCATCTCCGTGAATGTCTGGAGATGCGTCGCGGCCCGCAACCGGCGTTCGAGTTCTTCACGGAGCCGTAAGACTTCGAGCGGCATTGCAATCTCGCGGCAGAGAGAGGCGACAGCCTTGCGCTGTTCCGTCGTCAAATCCTTGTCGCCGATGAGGAGCGCGCCCTTGATCTCGTCGCCGACGAGGAGCGGAAACAACTCGATGGCCTCTTCGTGCTTTGCCGATGCCCGCCCGCCCGCCGGCACCGTGATTGACTCGCCGTGTGTCGCCGCTTGCAGCAGCTTGATCTCTTTCGCCTTGAGCGCGATGCGCGGCGGTTTTACCTGAAAGTCTCCGGTCACCCAAGTAGAATGAAAAGCGTCATCGGTGCGGAGCAACAGGGCGAGCGAGCGCAGGCCGTGTTGCTCGACGAGCGAGGCGACCGAGCGGTTGCAGAATTCTTTGAGAGAGATGCCGCGCGGGATGTTTCTCGCTGTGCGCGCGGTCTCGGTTCTGGCTTGAGCCTCGACATCGCCCGCGCGCCCGACGCTCGCACGCCCGGACGCCATCTCATCTTCGCCCGCCTCGACGTTGCTCTCTTTCGATAGCACTTCGATGACGGAAGTTTTCGTGAACTCCTCAGCCGCCTCCCCAACTCTGGCCGCTAATTCTTCGAGGTCCTGACGCAGGGCGAAGATGACGTTACGAAACAATTCTTCCGAGAGGAGTCCGGTCAGGTCGCCGGTGCGGATGCGCTCGGCGAGCGCACGATAATCGGCGCTTCGCAGGAAAGCTCGCCCGCCGATCATCGCAAGCGGCTGCTCCGTGCCTAAGCTGACCGGCATGGCGATGCACTGAAGTCCGGCGTGACAACGATAGTGCTCCATGCGTCCCGCAAGTTGCGCGCGGTTAAAGGCTTCACCGCAGTAAGGGTCGCATAAGTGCGCGTGCGCGGGGGACGACTGAAACGCCCGGCAGATCGAGTTATTGTTAGAAGCGATGAGAGAAGGCGGCTGATGTCCTTCGACGAGCAGGAGAGACAGTCCGGCGCCCGCCGCGAGTTCGTTCTGAACGGCGGCCCATCCGGCGGGGATGACAGTCGTAGGTGCTTGCAGGGCAGCACGCTCTGGGGCGCGGGAGGTGTTGTCCATCAGGCGGATGTGAAATTAAAATGTCAGGCCGAAAACGTAGCTTAAAGGCAAGGCGAATTGTAAGTCATCAAGGAGAGCACGCCCTACCGTGCGAATATGTCCGAAAACGGACAGGGCGCTTTGAGAAGCAGCCGATCCCAACTGCACAACCTCTGCCCGCAAGCTCAAACAAATAAGCGACTTGTCGGGGAACCCTCGTCAAAAGTACGGCACGAACGGCTCCATCCCCTACCTTATACACCTAATAATGCCTGTTTTTCACTGCGCGATGATACGACCGGGATTTTTGAGACCGGGAGCCTCGCCGGGGGCTACTTTTTCGATGTCGGGTTGGTCGGGGCTGATTCGTATACAGGCCGCAAAATGGTTCGGCTTGATCTCGGCCAGCGGGGGGATGACTTCTTTGCAGGACTGTATAGCGTAGGGGCAGCGTGTGTGGAAGCGGCAGCCGGAGGGTGGATTGATCGGGGACGGCACGTCGCCCTTCAGAATAACCCTCTGACGGGTCGCTTCGATCTCCGGGTCGGGGACTGGCACCGCGGATATCAATGCCTTCGTGTAGGGCATCAGCGGTTCGTCGTAGATGACATTTGCATCAGCGATTTCGACGAGCTTGCCGAGATACATCACGGCCACGCGATCTGAGACGTGGCGGATGGCCCGGAGGTCGTGCGAAATGAAGAGATAGGTCAGTTCGCGTTCGCGCTGAAGCTGCTCCATCAGGTTCATAATCTGCGCCTGAATGGACACGTCAAGCGCGGAAATGGGTTCGTCGGCGACGATGAAATCGGGCTTGGCGGCGAGGGCGCGGGCGATGCCGATGCGCTGTCGTTGCCCGCCGGAAAATTCATGCGGATAGCGCTTGATGAAGCGCGGGCTTAAGCCAACGGTCTCCATCAACTCGCGGACGCGGTCGTCGCGTTCACGTCTGCTCTTGGTAAGACCGAATGTTTCGAGCGGCTCGCCGATGATCTGCGCGACGGTCATGCGCGGGTTGAGACTGGCGTAGGGGTCTTGAAAAATCATTTGCAGATGGCGACGCCGAAGGCGCATCTCCCCGTGCGAGAGCTTGGCGAGGTTGTCCCCGCGGAACAGCACTTCGCCGCTGGTCGGCTCGTTCAGGCGGAGGATGGCACGACCGAGCGTTGATTTACCACAACCGGACTCACCGACGAGTCCCAACGTCTCACCGGGGAAGATGTCAATCGAGATGCCGTCAACCGCCTTGACAACTTTTCGGACGGGAGAGCCACCCGTCAGCTTGTCCCATGCCGTCCCGCCGCCGAGATAGAAATGAACCTTCAACTCACGGATGGAGATGAGCGGCTCGCTGCCATCGGATGGCGTGAGGACAGGCGGGGTCGCTCCGTGTCGGGCTGGCTCAGTTGGCTGTGTGCTCATCTACGCTCGCTCCCAAATGTAAAGTTACCGGAAAGCCGCCCGCGGTCGGCGCCATCGAGACTCGTTAGCGCCGGCGCTCCCAACTCGTCAGACACCCGTTGGAGGACTCGCGCCCGCCTCACTCTCTCGTTCCGCGCGCGATTTGGCGTAGACCTCTTCGGCAAAGTGACAGAGTGAGAAGTGTTCGGCGTTAACCTTAACGAAGGGGGGAAACTCTCTCAGGCAGACTTCTTCGGCGCGCTCGCAACGCTCGGCGAATGGGCACTGGTCAGGAGGCAGATGCGCCACATCGGGAGGAAGTCCCGGAATCTGATAGAGCGCCTTGCCTTGCTCGTGCGCCGGGTCGGGGACGGATTTGAGCAGACCTTTCGTGTACGGATTGCCGGGCGTGGCGAACAGTTCGCGCGTCGGCGCCTGCTCGAAGACCTTGCCGGCATACATGACGATGATGTGGTCGGTCATGCCGGCCACGACGCCGAGGTCGTGCGTGATGAGAATGACGCTGGTGCCGGTCTTTTCCTTGAGGCTCTTGATAAGATCGAGAATCTGCGCCTGTATCGTCACGTCGAGCGCCGTCGTCGGCTCGTCGGCGATGAGCAACTCAGGCTCGCAAGACAGCGCCATGGCGATCATCACGCGCTGGCGCATGCCGCCGGAAAACTCATGCGGGTAGCCATCCACGCGCGCACGCGGTTCGGGGATGCCGACTATCTCCAGCATTTTTATCGCGTGCTCGTAAGCCTGTTCCTTCGTGTAGCCGAGGTGAAGTTGCGTGATCTCCATCAACTGCTTCGAGATTCGCATGAACGGATTGAGCGAGGTCATCGGGTCCTGAAAGATCATGGCGATGCGCTTGCCGCGAATCTTCCGCACCTCTTCGGGCGAGAGCGACATGATGTCCTGCCCGTGAAAGATGACCTCTCCGGAAACAATCCTTCCCGGCGGCTGCGGGATGAGACGCAGGATTGAGAGATTCGTCACGGACTTCCCCGACCCCGACTCGCCGACGATGCCTAGCGTCTCGCCGCGCTCAAGGTCGAACGTGATGCCGTCCACGGCCCTGACGACGCCGTCCTCCGTGTCGAAGTAAGTCCGGAGGTCTCTCACCGAAAGGAGATTTCCGTTCTGGCTGCTCATAGATTCACAGGTTTTGGGTGTTGGGTTTTGGGTGCTGGGTTCGGAAGAAAACCAAAACCCAACACCTAAAACCCAACACCCCTTTCAGAATTTCCGCATTTGCGGGTCGAGCGCATCACGCAGGCCGTCGCCGAGGAAGTTCAGCGAGAAGAGCGCGAGCGCCATCGTGACGCCGGGGAAGATCAGTTGCCATGGGAAGATGGCGATATTCTGAATGCCCTCGCTGGCAAGACTACCCCACGACGCGAGCGGCGGCTGCACGCCGAGACCGAGGAATGAGAGAAACGCCTCCTGCAACATCACGGCGGGGATCGTCAGCGTCGAATAGATGATGACGGGGCCGAGCGCATTCGGGACGAGGTGCTTAAAAATGATCTTGCCGGTCGTCACGCCCGTCGCACGCGCCGCGAGCACGTACTCCTGATTTTTGAGCGACATCACCTGTCCGCGCACGATGCGCGCCATCGTCAGCCACGAGACCGCGCCGAGCGCGATAAAGAGCAGCATCAGTTGTCCGAGCGGCGAGCGCCCGCCGAAGAACGCGAGCAGCACGATGACGATCATCATGTACGGCAGCGAGTAGAGCACGTCCACGATTCTCATCAACACGTTATCAACCTTGCCGCCGAGATAGCCGGAGGTCGCGCCGTAGGTGACGCCGATGATGAGCGAGACGAAGGTCGAGATGATGCCGACCATCAGCGAGATGCGGCCACCGATGAGCACCCGCGCCAGTATGTCGCGCCCGGATGCGTCCGTGCCCATCGGGTGCGTCCATGAGAAAGAGCCGTCGGGCGCCGTGAAGGGCGGGAAAGATTTGTTGAGCGCCGTTTCGGGCGGGATATAGTCGTAGGTGAAGCCCGTCGTCAAGCGGATGATCGGCGGCCCTAAGATCGAGACAACGATGATGACGCCGACGACAACCATCCCGAACACGGCCAGCTTGTTCTTCAGAAGCCGCCTCCAGGCATCCTTCCAGAGTGAGGTGCCTTTGACCGCTTCGGTCGTGCCGTGCTCCGCCGTCCGCACGTCCCCTTCGCCGACCGCGAGTTCCATGGTGGGGCGCGTGATGTCGCCCGCGCGCGCGCGGATGGGGGGCGTCGGCGGCGTGCCGAGCGGTGTCAACGCAGGCTCCCCCCGCTTCTGTTCTTCCTGCTCCGTGGTTCTCTCTTCTTTCATGGCGTCAATACCTGATGCGCGGATCAATGAACCCGTAGGCAATGTCAACCAGAAGGTTGAAGATCAAAATCAGGATCGAGATGAAAGCGACGATGCCGATAATCAACGGCTCGTCGCGCGAGAAATTCGCATTGATGAAGTAGTTCCCCAAACCGGGCAGCGCGAAGATGCGCTCGACCACGACCGTCCCCGTAACGAGGAAGGCGAGGGCCGGGCCGGTGTACGAGACGACCGGCAGGATGCCGCCGCGCATGACGTGACGGCGCACCACCTCCGGTTCACTCAAGCCCTTCGCACGCGCCGTCCGCACGTAGTCGGCCCGCAAGACTTCGAGCATCCCCGAACGCGTGAGGCGCGCGATGACGGCCATGTAAATGGCCGAAAGTGTAAGGATGGGGAGAATGATATTCTTGCTGGGGAAAGCTCCCCAGCGCGCGGGCGGCAGTATGTAAAGCGAAAGGGAGAAGACGAGGACGAGCAGCGGCCCCAGCACGAAGTTCGGCACCGAGATGCCGAGCATCGCCAACGCCATCGAACTGTAGTCCCACTTCGAGTTCTGCTTGAGCGCGGCAATCGTCCCGGCGGTCAGCCCGACGATGAGCGCCAACATATAGGCGAGCAGGCCGAGCGTCGCCGAGACCGGGAGCGTCCGCAGCAAGATGGCGTTGACCGACTGTCCGGGGTAGGTCAGCGAGTCGCCGAAGTAGGGATAAGGATGCCACTCGTATTCCCTTAACGTCTTTCCCTCGGCGTCCTTTACTTCCTTACCGCTGGCGTCAAGCACTGGCCCGTACTGAAAACCGAAGACGCCGGCCATCACCCGTCCGTACTGCACGTACCACGGTTTATCAAGACCGTATTTGGCCTTGATGTTGGCCTCGATGGCCGGCGGCAGTCGCTTCTCGCCTGTGTAGAAGTTGCCCGGCGCGAGCCGGATCAATCCCCACGTCAGGCTCACAACGATGAGCACCATCGGGACGAGGATGAGCAGGCGTTTGATGATGAATCTGAACATGATCGCCCCCACTACAAATGGCGGATTGCGGAATGAAGAGCCGACGAGGAGACTTTGAGACGGGGAGAGGGGGCGAAGGAGTGAAGGAGCGAGAGCAGCTCTCCGATCAATTGTCGCCCCATCTCCCCGTCCCTCCTTCTCCCTGTCTCAGTCATCCGTAATCGTCAATCGTTCATGTTTGAGGCGCTCGGATCCCACTTCGAGCGGTCGTATTCGATGTAGACGTACTTCCACGCGTGCATCGTGCCGGGGTTCGGCTCAAGCCCTCTGACGTAGGGCTTCTTCATCGCGTTGACGGCATTGGTCATAAGCGGGATGACGGGCTGCTCTTCGAGCATGTATGCCTCGGCCTTCGCCAGCAGCTCGTAGCGCTTCTCCGGAGAGCTTGCGGCGTTCGCGTCGTCGAGCATCTTGTCGAACTTTGAGTCTGTCCAGCCGGTGCCGCTCTCGCCCTGCGACGACAGGAGCGCAAGGAAGGTGTAGGGGTCCATGTAGTCGCCAACCCAGCCGCTGCGCGCGATGCCCTTGTATTCGACATTTGAGCGCTGTTGCAGGAAGGTGCGGAACTCGACGCTCTTGAGTGGGACGGTGATACCGAGGTTCTGTTTCCACTGCGCCTGAATAAACTCGGCAGTGGCCGCGTTCCCGCCATCCGGATTATAAGTCAACTCGATCTCGCTAACAGGCACCTTTGACGGGTCGTACTTGCCTGAAGCATCTTTGAACCCCGCTTCGGCTAACAGTTTTTTTGCCTTCTCAGCGTTGAACTCGTCACCCTTCGGCTGTGGGTAACCGGGGAAGATGCCTTCCGGCGTGAAAGCCGTGAGCGGCAACACGCTCTTCTTCCATGCGGCGAGCGCATCTTTGTCAATTGCCAAATTCAGCGCCTTACGGATGCGTTTGTCGGTGGTCGCTCCCTTTTTACAATTGAAGGCATAGAATTCAATCGCCACCTCCGGCGCGTTCATGTAATCGCGCAACGGCTTGATGAGGTCAATCCATGCGGAAGGGACGGTGTGGTTCGAGAGGGCGTCAATCTCTCCCGCCTTGTAAAGATTCATCTTCGTCGTGTTGTCCTGTAACGGATAGAAGTAAATCTTATTCAGCCGGACGATCTCGGCCTCCCAGTAGTTGGGATTCTTCTTGAGCACGATCTCGTGATAGGGACGGCGCGCTTCGAGCGTGAAGGCTCCGCTGACAACGATGTTCTGCGCTTCAGTCCAGCGCGTGCCGTGCTTCTCGATGGTCGGGCGGTGAAGAACGCGGAACCATTGGTGCGGCGTGAGACCGAGAAAGTATGGCGCGGGCTGGTAGAGCGTGACGCGCAAGGTGTAGTCGTCCACGGCCTCGACGCCAATATCTTCGCCCTTGACGGGGACGAATTCCTTGCCCTCGACGCGCGCCTTCAGCTTCTCGTCCTTGTCGAGCAGTTTCGCCCGTGCGGTCTCCCCGCCGGGAAGCACCAACCGCAGCGGCCCGCGCATGAACTTACTGAACTCGGTCTCGGCCACCACGTCGGTATTAAGAGGCGGCGCGGCGGTCTCGGCTGAATCTTCGGCCTTAGTCGTTTTTGAGGCGGCAGGCTCGGCCACGCCGGGCGCGGCCTTCACTTCGGAGCCGGCGCTCTTCTCGTCAAGCAGGAACTCGCCCGTGCGCGGGTCACGCACGAAGACGCCGCCCTCGTTGTAGGCTTGACCGTACTTGATGTAGTAGGCCAGATAAGCGTTGCGTGAAGCGAGTGAGGGAGAAAGACCGCGGCGGAAGGTGTACTCGAAGTCCTTCGCAGTGATCGGGTCGCCGTTCGACCACTTCGCGTTCTTGCGGAGGAAGAAGACGAACTCCGTCGAATTGCTGTTGACCGTCCAACGTTCGGCGAGCGCGGGGATCGGCTCCATCGTCTTCGGATGGTATTCGGTCAGGCCGTCATAGAGCGCCGCGTAAATGCGCGCGTCGGGCTGGCTCGTCCCGACCTGCGGATCAAGCGATTCCGTCTCGGAGCCGGAGACGTAGCGAAGCACCTGATTGGGCGGCGGCTCGACCTTGCCAAAGTACTCGGAACGGTTCGCCTGCGTGGCGCATGACGCGCTGATGAGAGCGAGTGCGAAAATCATCGCCGTGGCGCGGATGGTTTTGGAAACTGGCATAGCTTTCACTCCTGACACTCTACCCATACCCACTCGGTCACCGAAAGGCGCGCGGGGTGTGCGGCGCTGCCTCAATGTTATCCCCGCGCGAGCGCCGGAGGGGAGTCACGTTAAATATGTACTCGGACGGACAGGGAGAACTAAAGGGGTTGCGATTCGTACCCAGTGCGATGTCTGGCGGCACTGAACTTATCACGCTGCCGGTTTACAATCAAGACACTATGTCAACCCGATTCATTGCTTTAACGATGCGGTGGGGGACACGGCTCGTTGCTTAAAAGATTACTTTTTCGCTTACCTCTCGCTGACTTGCATCTGTAAATTAGTCGAGCGTTTAGCGGGCGGCTTCCACCCCGTCTCGATCCGCACGTGCTTGAGGGAGGGCGCGTCCAGCAAGTTGGAATGAAATCCACTGACGTAAGGTTTTACGAGCGCGTAAGAAGAAGAGAAATAGACGGGGACGGCGGGCAGTTCCTTCAATGCCTGCGCCTCGTTGAAGATGAGCGCTTTTGGATTTTTCTTTGCCGGCTCAATAGCTAACGGATTGGTATTCTCAGCGCTCGGCGTACTCGCAGGTGCGGGCGCTGTATCCATCGCCGCCAAGTCGTTTTCGCCAGCGGTCGTTTTATCACCGAACATTGCGAGGATATTTGTCTGCTCGTCGGTTGTCTGCATGACGATGCTCCGGCGCACGATCTCGTACTCGCCCGCCTTCGACATCCTTTCATACTCTTCCCAGTCGCGCACGACAACTTCCGTCTCGACGCCGAGCGCGTTCCGCCACATGCGCGCGACGGCCTGTGCGACGAGGCGCTGCTGCTCGTTGCGGTTTACCAGCAATCGCACCGGCGGGAAATTCGCGCCGCCCGGAAAGCCCGCCTCAGCGAGCAAACGGCGGGCGCGTTCCACGTCGTATTTGAACGGGGCCGCCGCTTCCGAAGCATTGTCCGCCGGTGTCTCAGATGAATTCGAACCGCCATTTTCCGCCGCGACAAGCTTTGCTTTGCCCTCAACTGTATTTTGCTCCGGGAGAAATTTCCTTGCCGGATCCGTCGCGCCGCCAAGTGTTTCCGCGCTGAGTAGTTCGACATCCAATGCAACGGCGAACGCCTCTCGCACGCGACGGTCATTGAAAGGTGGCCGCTCGGTGTTGAACTGATAGTAGAGGAGCGCGCCGAAGGTGCCTCGCCGGAAATCTTTGTAGGGCGTCAGAATCTTCACCGCCAGCGGTTCGAAAGCGGCGTTAGACACAGCATCCACCGCTCCGGCCCGGTATGAGGCGAGGGCCTGTTCCGCATTCTCGGAGGGAACGAAGCGGACGCGGTTGAGTTTGACCGAGGATGCCGCCCAGTAGTTGGTCGCACGCTCAAGGACGACCGAGCTATCGCCAACCCCCGATAGACGGAACGCGCCGTTCGTGACCAGCGAGGAGGCGGTCGAGAAATCCGGGTCTCTGCCGGCCTCATCTTTGAGGGTTGAGAGATCGGCGCCGGGACTTAGTTCATGGACTGGGCGGAAAACCGGATGAGCGACGAGGGATGGGAATTTCTTGTCCGCTCGTCTCAAGGTGACGCGCAAAGTATGTGTGTCAATGGCTTCCGCGCCGAAAGATTCTTTCGCCGTGGTCGTGCGCGTTTCTACCGTTGCCCCCTCCCGTGTCGCCGTCGTGCGCGCACCCGCGAGACCCTCTCCCTTCGGCGGTTGGGGGGCGGCCTCTCCCTCGACAGATTTTGCGCCCCGGATATTGGTCAGCAACGTCGCGTGCGGCGCACGTTCGCCGAGACGGAGCGTTCGCTGCCACGAGCGCACGAAGTCGTCCGCGGTGACGTGGTCGCCGTTCGACCACGTCGCTTCCTTCCGCAGGTGGAAAGTCCATTGCCGCCCGTCTTCAGAGGATTCCCATTTCTGCGCCACGGCGGGCAGCGGCAACAAAGTCCGTGGATCATTATCCGTCAGCCCTTCGTACAGGGCGCGCACAGCGTCTGTGTCTGGAGGTGCGGCGGCGCGCGCCGGATCGAACACGCGAGGCAACCCCCCGTCACTCCAACGAAATTCCTGTTCGCGGGGCACGACAACTTTTCCGTAAAACTGCTCGCCCTCTACTCCCTCGAAACATCCGCCGCCAAGCAATGCGGCGATGAGCGTTAGAGAAATAAAGAAGCGGGGCTGAAATTTGTATGGGAGCCGTAGCAGAGTTCGATTCTTCCGACTTTGAAGGCGAGGATTTATCCCGGTGTTTGTTTCACTTTGAGACGAAGAGGCAAAAGCCCTTTTACGTTGAGCCGGTGTCCTTTCTATTTTCGCTTCAGGCCGTTCCAGCACGTTAAGGGGGTTCTCCGCTTGCCAACGCTCTCACCCTTCAATGTCGGCGAGGGATATTAACGCATAGAAGACCTCTTTTGTCTTCTCGCGCGCGTCGGTAAAACCTTCTGAAGTGTCTATGCTGAAATCAGCATAGCGCAACTTTTCCTCCTGCGGCATCTGTGAGCCGATGCGCTTCTTCGCTTCAGCCAGCGTATACCCATTGCGCGCCATCAATCGCTCAAGTTGCATCGCCGGGCGACAGTGAACGACGATCAATTTATCGAAGCGGAGGTGTCCGCCGGATTCGATCATCAAAGCCGCTTCGACGACCGCCACGCCGCGCGGGTCTTCCAACTCCCGCTCCTTCAGCCACTCATCCTGCTCCGCGAAGATGAGCGGGTGAAGTATCGAATTCAAGAGTTTGCGCCGCGCCTCATCGCTGAACACTTCGGCACCCAGTTTCGCCCTGTCGAGCGAGCCGTCTTCCCGCAAAATTCCCACGCCAAACGACTCGACCAACGCGCGGAGACCGGGCGTGCCCGGCTCGACCACTTTTCGCGCCAGTTCGTCCGCGTCCAACACACGACATCCAAGCTCTTTCAAGACGCCCGCCACGAAAGACTTACCCGTCGCGATTGAACCTGTCAGGCCGACACGCAACATAGTCAACGATCAGGCTCAGGAAAAAGGGAAAATGTGGATACTTTCGCGGTGTGCTCAATAAATACAAAATCAAAGCGCCGCGTTGGCTTCGCGCCGCGTTGGCTTCAACTTTCCCATCTCCCTTTTTACTTTTGCCTTCTCCTCCTCGCCGCCGTAACGGTGTTTCGCATCAGCATCGCCACGGTTAGCGGGCCGACGCCGCCCGGCACGGGAGTCAGCCTTCCAGCAACCTTCTCCACCTCCGCCGGGTGCACGTCACCAACCAGCGTATAACCTCGCGCATTCAAAGTTCGCAGCCGCCTGTCCGCGTTCTCCCCGAACAACTCGCGCACCTTCGCTTCATCGGTCAACTTATTCATCCCCACATCAACCACGGTCGCACCCGGCTTAACGTGCTCGCCGCGAATCAACCCGATGCGCCCGACGGCGGCGATGATGATGTCCGCCTCGCGCGTCGCGGCGCCGAGGTCAGGTGTGCGAGAGTGGCAGATGGTGACGGTTGCATCACGTCGCAGGAGCATCTCCGCGACCGGGCGACCGACGATGTTACTGCGACCGACCACGCACGCTCTCGCCCCGGCTATTGCGACGCCTTCGCGGTCGAGTAGTTCCATAATTCCGGCAGGCGTACATGGGACGAGCGTTTCCTGTCCCAGCATCAGACGCCCGACGTTCACTGGATGGAAGCCATCAACATCTTTCTCCGGGTCAATCGCCTCGATGATACGCCGTTCATCAATGTGACGTGGGAGCGGGAGCTGCACGAGGATGCCGTCCACATCTTCTCGCGCGTTGAGTTCCTCGACCAAACGAAGCAGCTCTTCCGTGGTCGTCGTTTCCGGCAGGGCACGGTGCTCGGAATGCAGTCCCAGTTCCTCGCTCGTCCGCACTTTATTCTTTACGTAGACCGAAGAGGCTGCATCCTCCCCGACTCTTACCGCGACGAGTCCGGGGATGATCCCAAGTTCGTCTTTGAGGCGCGCGACCTCTTCGGCGACCTCGCGTTTGATATCGTCCGCGACGCGCGACCCGTCAAGTTTCCGCGCTCGCCCGGCATCGCTCTCTTTCACCATAATGGTCATATTGGATGTCCGGAATCCTAGCACAATCCAAACCGCCCTCGTCAGTGGCCGCAATGAATTATCAGTTCATATCTTCTGACGCATGTTTCTTGAAACGAGGTTGCGCCGCTCTGGGAACTATCGGACAATCTTCGGCATGATTCATCCCCGCTGGTATAAATCGCGCAAAGCACTTCGCACGCTCGCTCTGATTGTGCTCGCAAGCGTCGCCTGCATCGGCTTCGTAAACTGCGCCGGACGGAAAGCCCCGGAAACACGTTATGAATTGAAGGGCAAGGTGGTTTCGGTTGACCGAACCAACGGACAGGTGGTCGTTGACCACGAAGAGATACCGGGGTTCATGGCGGCGATGGAGATGCCCTTTGCGCTCCCCGACCGAGACGCCATGCAGTCCATCGAAGCGGGCAACGGGATTCAGGCCACGCTCGTTGTCACCGACAAGGGCTTCTGGCTTGAAAATCCGATCATCACCAAAGCGGCGAGCGCCGTCCCCGCCGATGAAAGCCATTCGAGAGAGCCACAAGTCGGGGCGGAAGTTCCCAACTTCTCGCTCATCAATCAGGACGGGAAACCTATTTCCATCAAGCAGAATCGCGGGCGTGCAGTGCTTCTTACTTTCATCTATACGCGCTGCCCCCTCTCAGACTACTGCCCACTGATGAGCAGCAACTTCGCGGCGGTCAACCGCGAGTTGGACAAAGACTCCGCTCTGAGTTCGCGGACTCACCTACTTAGTGTCACGCTCGACCCGGAGTTCGACAAGCCCGAAGTGCTCCGCAGCTACGGCGCCGCTCATACCGAACGTTACAAAGAAGAGAAATTCGAGCGCTGGGAATTTGCGACCGGCGACCCCGCCGAGATCAGGCGTTTCGCGGAATTTTTCGGCGTCAGCTACGTCAATGAGAAGGGACAGATCACACACTCGCTCCGTACCGCGCTCATCTCGCCTGATGGGAAAATTTATAAAGTGTATCGCGGGAATGAGTGGAAACCATCGGAAGTAATGAACGACCTGAAGGCGCTCTTTTCTTAGCGCGTGTCTAAAAAGCCCCGTGAGGGGCGGAATGTGTGTCGCCCGCGCCGCTCTCCCCTTGTTCTTTCAAGCCCCGGAGGGGCGGCAGCGCCTAACATGTCGCTCCTCACAGAGCTTTAGCGACCTCGTGTCACGCGACGGGCTATAAACATTCCGCTCCTCACGGAGCTTCGGCACATGGCTTTTTAGACATGCTCTTAGCGCTGGGTTGAGTGGCTAGGAGCGCAAGAGATAACGCAGAGAGCGCGGAGAGGCGCAGAGGGCGCGGAGATAATCGAGTTCTCCGCGCCCTCCGCGCCTCTCCGCGCTCTTTACGTTGAAGTTCTTCCCGGCTTCATCCCAGCCGTGAGTCGCCTATCCCTTTAGCTTCTTCACCTCTTCCGTCAACACGGGGACGACCTCGAACAAGTCGCCGACAATGCCGTAATCCGCGATGTCGAAGATGGGCGCTTCGGGGTCTTTGTTGACGGCGACGATGGTGGAGGCGTTCTTCATCCCGACGAGGTGCTGAATCGCGCCGGAGATGCCGAGCGCGATGTAGAGTTTTGGCGCGACCGTCTGTCCTGACGAGCCGATCTGCCGGTCAATCGGCAGCCACCCGGCGTCGCAGATGGGGCGCGAAGCAGCGATGTCCGCGCCGAGCGCCTCGGCCAACTTCTCGGCGAGCGCGATATTCTCCTGACTCTTGATGCCGCGACCGATGGCAACAATCACCTCCGCCTTCGAGAGGTCAACCGCCTGCTTCATTTCCTGAAAAGGCGCCTCCGGCTGCATCCGCACTTCACCGACTTCAACCGCCATTGACTCGACCGGCGCCCCGTTCGCCTTCTCCGCCTGTTCTCCACGATATGCGCCCGATTGGAAACTCACGAAGACCGGAGGCTCGCCCTCGGTCACAACGTCGGCGTCAATCTTGCCGAGGAAGATACGGCGCGAGAAGACCACCGTCCCGCCTTCGGTCTTCACGCGGATGCAATCGCCGATCAGCCCTTTGCCGAATCGCGCCGCGAGTTTCGGCGCGTAGTCGCGCACAAGGTAGGTGTGCGAGAAGATGACGAAACGCGGCGCGAGCGAGCGCACGACCTGCTCCATCGCGTCGGTGTAAGAGTCAGGCGTATACGCGGCCAGTTTCGGATTCTCCGCCGAGATTACCTTGCCAACCTTATAACCCGCGACCTCCCCCGCCAGCCCCGCGTCCGTCCCCAATACGACGGCGCTGACATCAAGTCCGAGCGCCGCGCTCAACTGTTGCGCCGCCGCCACAGCCTCGAACGAAGTTTTGTTGATGACGCCTTCGCGGTGTTCGATGAAGACTAAGATTCCATCACTCATAAAAGTCTCGATCCATCTGAATACATATCAACGTTCGGTAAACGATAGGGGCGGCAGGATTCGAACCTGCACCTCGCGCTGATCTGGCGCTAATACCGGGTATAAGCCGGCTGCACTACCATTATGCTACGCCCCCGCGTGAGTCATTTGCGCCCGCTCTCCCCAGTCATAACATCCGAGGTTGCGGGCACTCATATCACGCGGGCTTCCGTGCGTAGCTTCTCGGCGAGTTGCACCGCGCCGGCTTTGGCGTCGCCGTCGCCGAGGAACTGCGTCTGCTTCGTCTTGAGCGGGAAGTAAACTTTTGTTATGCGTTGGAACTGCTCGACGGCGGCGGAGGCTTCGGGCTGCACCTCTTTGATCTCTTTCTTCTTGGCCGCCATGATGCCTTTCAAAGTCGCATACCGAATCTGGCTGATGCCGGACTGAATCGTGAGGAGCGCGGGCGTCTGCATCGTGTACCACTGATACCAGCCGCTCTCCAGTTCACGCTTGACGCGCAATTGTTCGCCCGTGGCGTCAACTTCGATAACGATGGTCGCGTGCGGCAGACCCAATAGCTCCGCGAGGATGACGCCCGTCTGCCCGTAACCGTAATCGTCGGATTGCAGGCCCGTCAAAATCAAATCGGCCTGCTCCGCGCGAACGGCTTCGGCCAAAACTTTCGCCGCCGCGAACGGCCCCGCGTGCGGCAGTTCGTCCGTGACGACGTGAATGGCCCGGTCAGCCCCGCGCGCGAGCGCATCCTTGATGACGCTCTTCGCGCGCTGCGGCCCCATCGTGCAGACGACGACTTCGCCGCCCTTCTTCTCCTTCAACTGCAAAGCCTCTTCAAGCGCGTAGCCGTCCGACTCGTTGACCTCGAATGAAATGTCGCCCTCTTCGATCCAGTTCTCTTCCCGATTGATACGCAGGATCGCGTCCTTATTAGCGACTTGCTTCATGAGTACAATGATTTTCATATTTGGTAGCTACCAGCTATCAGCTATCAGTTATCAGCTATCAGCTTTTTCGCTTCGGAGGTTCACGGCTTGAGCGCAACAGCCAACTGCCGGAACCAATCAAAAGCCGGGGGCTGAATACTGACGGCTGACTGCTTTTTCATTCTTCGTATCGCTTAAACAGAAGCGCCGCGTTCGTGCCGCCGAAGCCGAAACTGTTGGAGAGCGCGTACTCTATATGAGATTCGCGCGGCTCGTTCGGCACGTAGTCGAGGTCACAGTCGGGGTCTGCGTTGAAATAGTTGATCGTCGGCGGAAGCACGCCGTTTTTGACGGCGAGGATTGAGAAGACGGCCTCGATGCCACCGGCGGCGCCGAGGAGGTGGCCGGTCATGGACTTCGTCGAACTGACCGCCAGCTTGTAGGCGTGTTCACCGAACGCTTTTTTGATTGCCAGCGTCTCGAACTTGTCGTTGTAAGGCGTGCTGGTGCCATGAGCGTTGATGTAGCCGACCATCCGCGGCTCGACTCCGGCATCGCGCAACGCCATCTCCATGACCCGTCTCGGCCCGGAGCCAGTCTCATCCGGCATCGTGATGTGAAATGCGTCCGAAGTGTTGCCATAGCCGACGAGTTCCGCATAAATGCGAGCGCCGCGCGCAAGCGCGAATTCCAACTCTTCGAGAATCACAATGCCCGCGCCTTCGCCGATGACGAAGCCATCGCGGTCGCGCTCAAAGGGCCGAGAGGCATGTAGCGGGTCGTCGTTGCGGGTTGACATCGCGCGCATCGAGGCAAAGCCGGCGACGCTCATCGGCGTAATAGCCGACTCCGCGCCGCCGCAGATCATCACGTCGGCGTCGCCGCGCTGGATAATCTTGAGACTGTCGCCGATGGCGTGCGCGCCCGCCGAGCAGGCGGTGGCCGTCGCCGAGATGTATCCCTTAGCGCCCGTGCGGATCGAGACCTGCCCGGCGGCAAGGTTGACGATAGCCGAAGGAATGAAGAAGGGAGAGACGCGACCGGGGCCGTCGTTGAGAAGCTTTTCGTGCTCGCGTTCGATAGCCCAGAAGTCGCCGATGCCGCTGCTGATGTAGGTGCCGACGCGCTCCGCCACATCGTCCGTGATCTTGAGTTGGCTGTCGGCCAGCGCCTCGTCGGAAGCCGCGATGGCGTAGTGAATGAAAGCGCCCATCTTGCGCGCTTCCTTCTTCTCAATAAATTTAAGCGGGTCGAAGTCTTTGACCTCGGCGGCAATCTTCACGGAGAACTTTTCCGTGTCGAACTTCTTGATGTAATCAACCCCGCTGCGGCCCGCCATCAACGCCGACCACGTGTCGGCGACCGTATGACCGAGCGGCGTGATGAGGCCGAGACCTGTTACCACGACCCGACGTTTCAAAGCGAATACTCCTCCCCGTGGATGTGACCGAAAAGCGGCGGCGGACGCGCGCCACGCACACGCCCATCAGCGCCCGCACAATCCATGCACGCGCTCATGGGCCGTGTGGGCAACCCGGATTCTGTAATCCGCGCCACGTAACGACGACGCCAGCGCGCCCTGCCGGTTACTACTGCGCCTGTTTGTGCTGGTCTATGTAGTTATATGCGTCGCGGACGCTCTGGATTTTCTCCGCGTCCTCGTCCGGGATTTCGATGCCGAACTCTTCCTCGAAGCGCATTACGAGTTCGACCGTGTCGAGCGAGTCCGCGCCGAGGTCGTCTATGAACCGCGCGTTGGGCGTGACCTCGTTCTCGTCCACGCCGAGTTCATCAATGATTATCTGCTTCACCTTATTCTCGATCTCTTGATCGGCCATTAGTCCTGCTCCTCTACTGACGAAATGAAAAAAACTTTAAGGCAACCGCGCAAAGTTTCAGAGTCCGGCGCGCAGGCTGCCCGGCTCGAACAGACACACGCTAAAACATGGACTCTCAAACTATCAAACGCTGCCCACCGCTTGCTCGCTCGAATTACTCACGCCGACGAGCGCCGCGCGGGCAACTTCCAAACTCAAGCTGTCTTCGACGTTCAGGCATTGTACCTGTGGCGCGGTCTGTCTGACCAAGCCCGACAATACCTTTCCGGAGCCAATTTCGACGAACACCCCCGCGCCCTCACCCACGAGCAATTCGATAGATTCGCGCCAACGCACCGGAGAGGAAACCTGCCTCACGAGTGATTCGCGCGCCTCGCCCGCGCTCCGTATCACCGCGGCGTCCGCGTTTGTGACGAGCGGCACACGCAGGTCTCTGAACTCGACTTCACGCAAAACTTCCGCGAGCCGGTCTTGCGCCGGGCGCATTAAAGCGCAATGAAAGGGGGCGCTCACCTTGAGCAGGACGGCGCGTTTCGCCCCACGTGCTTTGAGCAGCGGCAAGGCCCGCTCGACCGCGCCCGCGCTTCCGGCAATAACGATCTGACCGGGCGAGTTGATGTTGGCCGGGCTGCACACTTCTCCCTCGGCTGCTTCACGACAGACCGCCTCGACGGTTTCTATGTCCGAGCCGAGGACTGCCGCCATCGCACCTGCCCCGACGGGCGCCGCCTCCTGCATATACTGGCCGCGCCGACGGACGACGCGCACCGCGTCCGCGAGCGTTAACGTGCCCGCCGCGACCAGCGCTGAATACTCACCGAGGCTGTGGCCGGCGACGAAATCCGGCGCCGGGAATCCGACTGCCTCCATCGCGCGCAACGCCGCCACCGATGTTGTCAGAATGGCGGGCTGCGTGTTCTCCGTCAGTTGCAACTCTTCCGCCGGCCCGTCAAAGCACAGTCTCGACAGCGCGAAGCCGAGCGCCTCATCCGCCTCTGCAAAGACCGCGCGGGCCGCCGGGTACTTCTCCGCCAGTTCGCGCCCCATGCCGGGCGCCTGCGAACCCTGTCCGGGGAAGATAAAAGCCAAGCTCATAAATTCAAGTTTTTCAGTTTCCAGCGAAGTCGGGTATCGCTTCAGAAAACTGACTGCTGCCCCTACCACTTCACCAGTACGCCGCCCCACGTGACGCCGCCGCCGAAAGAGGCGAGCAGCACGAGGTCGCCTTCCCCCACGCGGCCTTGCTCGACACATTCATCGAGCGCAATCGGGATTGAAGCAGAGGAGGTGTTGCCGTGCATGGCGATATTCGAGTAGACGATTGAAGAATCAACTTTGAGCTTGTCGGCGACCGCGTCCGTGATGCGTTGGTTGGCCTGATGCGGGATAAAAAGTTTAACTTCTTCGGCCTTGTAGCCAGCCTCGTCCAACACTTCGCGCGAAACATCCGCCATCGAGCGCACCGCGACTTTGAACAGCTCATTACCGCGCATTTTGTAGAAGTGCAAACCCTGCGCGAGCGTCTCGGCGGTCGGAGGAATGCGCGTGCCGCCGCCGGGCGAAAAGAGTTGTTCGGCGAAACGCCCGTCAGAGTAAATCCGCGTGGCGAGGATGCCCCGGTCGTTTTCAGACCGACCGAGGACCGCCGCGCCCGCGCCGTCGCCGAAGAGGATGCAGGTCGCGCGGTCGGTATAGTCAACGTAGCGCGATAAAAGTTCGGCGCCGACGACGAGAGCATGGCGTGACAGACCGGAACGCACCATCTGGTTAGCCATCGTCAGGCCGTAGAGGAAACCGGAGCAAGCGGCGGCGATGTCAAAAGCCGCGGCGCGATTCGCCCCCAACTCGGCCTGTATCAAACAGCCGGTCGAAGGCAGAATCTGGTCGGGCGAGACCGTGGCGCAAATGATGAGATCAATATCCGCCGGGTCGAGGCCCGCGTTCTCAATCGCTTTGCGCGAAGCTTCGACCGCGAAGATAGAGGTGTATTCGTCCGCCGCCGCGCGGTGACGCTCTTTGATGCCCGTCCGCGAGGTGATCCAGTCGTCCGAGGTCTCGACCATCCGCTCAAGGTCAGCGTTTGTCAGGACGCCTTTCGGATACGCGCGCCCGGTTCCTAATATCGCTGCATTAGCCATTTGCTCTGCCTTCTTCGGCCTTCATTCCGCCACCGCGATGAGCGCCATGCTCTCGCGCGCATTCGTTTCCGCGATGCCCCGCTCGATGCGCTCCTGCGCGCCGCGCTCGGAGAACTCCTTCACGTTGCGGATGGCGTTGCGAATGGCACGCGCGTTCGAGCTGCCGTGCCCGACCACCACGATACTCCGCACACCTAGCAGCGGCGCCCCGCCGTACTCCGCATAGTCGAGCCGCTTTTTCAAGTTCTTGAACGCGGGCCGGGCGAGCACAGCTCCCGTCTTGGTAATGACGGATGCACTCAACTCACGTTTAATCATTGAGATGAAGGCGTCCTGTAGTCCTTCGGAGAGCTTCAACATGACGTTCCCCGTAAAGCCGTCGGTGACGATTACGTCTACCTGCCCGGTGAACACGTCGCGCCCCTCGACGTTGCCGACGAAATTCAGACTCGACAACTCACGCATGAGCGGGAAGACCTCTTTCGTCAGATCGTTCCCCTTCGCCTCTTCCTCGCCAATGCTCATAAGCCCGACCGTCGGTCTCTCAGTCCCCAGCACCGCGCGCGAGTAAGCGTCGCCCATGATAGCAAACTGCGCCATGTGGTGCGCCTTGCAGTCGCTGTTCGCGCCCACATCGAGCAGAAGCGTCGGCCTCCCCGATTTGGTCGGCACGAACGCCGCGAGCGCCGGACGGTCAACACCGGGGAGCATCCCGATGACCATCTTCGAAGTCGCCATCGCCGCGCCCGTGTTCCCCGCGGAGACAAGGCCATCAGCGCGCCCATCGGCCACGAGGCGTGCGCCGACCCTGAGAGAGCTTTTCTTTTTTCTTCGAATCGCTGTCGCTACCGGCTCACCCATCTCGATGAACTCGGCGGCCTCGACAAACTCGATCCCTTTGTCGCCCTGCCGCCGCCAGCCACAGCGGCGCAGTTCCGGCTCGACGCGTTCCGGCAGGCCGACCAGTATGACGCCGACGTGGAGGTCGCGGGCCGCGGCGAGTGCACCGTCAATCTCAGGGTGCGGAGCACGGTCACTCCCCATCGCATCAACGACGACTTTGCCGGTCAGTTGCCTTCCCGTTCTCATTTAAAAGTAGGCTCGCAGGCGCAACGGATGGCGTGCGAGCACCGCGTCACGACTCCTGCGCGACCCGCACGACCTCGCGACCATTGTACTGGCCGCACTTCGGGCAGACGCGATGCGGCAGACGCGGCTCCTGACAATTCGGACATGCGACGGTCTGTGGCGCCCGGAGGGCGTCGTGGGCACGGCGCAGTCGCGTGCGCGATTTCGAGTGGCGACGTTTCGGATTTGGCATGATTAATTCCTCAAAAGCAATTTTAAGATTTCAAATCTCAGTA
The DNA here is from genome assembly GCA_041749275.1 of Pyrinomonadaceae bacterium. Lineage (GTDB taxonomy): Bacteria > Acidobacteriota > Blastocatellia > Pyrinomonadales > Pyrinomonadaceae > JBGTBQ01. The sequence goes on from JBGTBQ010000059.1 coordinate 34,835, forward strand.
TTGAAATCGAACCAGACGGAAATTCAACAACATCCACCCAAAGGCTTATTCTTGATCTTTCCGCAAACCGATGAGAGCCGACCAGCGCGGGTCAATTTTCTTCTCCGCGCAGTCACACTCTCCTTCATTCAAATTCTTCCCGCAGGTCTGGCACAAGCCCTTGCACTCTTCTTTGCACAAGCTGCGCGTTGGCAGGGCGAGCAGAATTTGCTCTCGTACTAACTCATCGAAGTCGAGCGTCTCGCCCTCGTAGATCGAGTATTCAAGGTCGTCCTTCTGAAGCTCCGCTTTTTCAACCGCCTTCCGCTCAACTTCCGCCGGCACGAATGACGTATCGAACTTGACTTCAAGCGGAGCAGAGATGGGAGCCGCGCAACGGTCGCAGTTGACCTCGACGTTGGCACGTATAATTCCGACGAGCCTGACCACTGAACCTTTCCGGCTCGCGCGGCCAGTGACGGTTGCTTCCGACACCAAGCGCGCTTCCTCTTCATCGAGGATCAGCTCGTCAACTCCATATATATGCGCGAACGGCTCACCCGTGGAATCCAGCCGTTCTATTTCAATTTGCATCCTCACACCCCACGGACTCGAATAACGCGCAGACGCCGCCGGCGCGCAAAAGGTGCAATTATAGCGGTCACGGGGCGCGTGTCAACGCGCCAGCGATCCGCCAAGCGCGTCATCTCGCACAGCGGCGGCAAGGCGATGGTCGCCGCCTGTAACGAGACCGTGTTTTCCACGACCTTTTGAAATAAACGTCGGCGGGGGCAAAATCGCGTCCCTTTGGGCAACGGCAAGCTTCGCGGCGCGGTAGCGCGGCTCTTTCCGATCCAGCGCCTGCGCCGCGTTGAAAGCCTCGCACGCCTGCTCTTTCTGACCGAGCCGGAGCCGCACGAGTCCCAGCAAGTAAAAAGCTTCGTCGTAATCGGGCGCGGTCTTCACTGCTTTCGTCAGGTGGCGCAAAGCCGTGCGATAGCGTTCCAACTGGAAATAGACCAGACCGAGTACGTAGTGCGCCTCCGGACATTCGCGCGCGTGCAGCGCAAGCTTGAAATGTTCGAGCGCGGATGCCCAATCAGACTCAGCGGCCAGCAGACGGCCCAGCGCATAATGCGCGGCGAAGGAGGGCGTACCGCGTTCGACCGACTCGGTCAGCAGTTCCTTCGCGCGCGGCGTGTCGCCCTCGTCGCCGCAAGCGAGACCGAGCAACAGGCGCACGCGCCCATCTTCCGGGTCCGCATGTAGAGCGCGCGTGAGATAGTCTCGCGCGAGCGCCATCTTATCCTCGCGGAAGAAGTGCTGGCCGATGTGTGCGTGGAGCGGCGCGTTGGTCGGCGCGAGCGCCGCCGCGTTCTCAAGTTTGCGAACACCCTCCGTCTCATCTCCCTCGCCAACTTGCTTGAAACCGTCTTGCACCAACTCAACGAACAGACTGCGATCCGTGATGTCGCATTTGTGCGCGAGGACTTTCTCACACAATCCGCCGGCGAGCACCGCGGACGGTGGAGAGCCGCTTTGCTCACGCTCGGATGCCTTGCGCCAGACCGCGATCAATTCCGACCGTTTGACCGCTCCGGCCTCGGCGAGCATGGCAATGAGCGATTCAAGCAGCGTGTGATCCAGATATGAACTGTGCGCTTGGCGCAGGAGGAGGTCGAGCGTCTTTTCCAGCTTCTCGGCGAAGCGAGTCAGATGGCTCTCAAGCACCGTGATGCGCTCAAGCAGGTGCTGCTCGTAGTCGTACTCGGCGACCGATTCGTCCTCAAAACGTTGCGACGCCGGCTCAACCACCAGCATCAAGCGCGTGCCGCACCGCTCGCAGTTCTCCTTCTCGACCGGGTTGGCCGCGAGGCACCGCTGGCAATAAATCTGTCCTCGTTTAACGGACATAAGAAACAGTTTCCAGTTGTCAGTTGCCGATTTCAGTTACCGCAAGCAGATTCGAGTCGTCGGTTGTCATCTTTGATACATCCGAAAACTGAAAAATGGAAACGGAAAACTAATACTCGTAAAATCCGCGCCCGGACTTGCGACCGAGCCAGCCGGCATCCACATACTTTTTGAGCAGCGGGCACGGTCTATATTTCGGGTCGCCGAGTTCGGTGTGGAGCACATTCATTATGGCGAGGCATACGTCGAGGCCGATAAAGTCGGCAAGTGTGAGCGGCCCCATCGGGTGGTTCATGCCGAGTTTCATTATGCCGTCAATGCTCTCGCGTGTGGCGACTCCTTCGTGGAGCGCGAAGATCGCTTCGTTGATGAGCGGCATCAGCACGCGGTTTGAGACGAAGCCCGGTGAATCGTTACAGTCGAGCGCGGTCTTCCCCAACTTCTCACACAGCACGCGGGTCTTGTTATAAGTTTCGTCCGAGGTGGCGATCCCGCGGATGACTTCGACGAGTTTCATCACCGGCACCGGGTTCATGAAGTGCATGCCGATGACCTTGTCCGGACGCCCGGTCGCCGCGCCCAGTTTTGTGATTGAGATTGAGGAAGTGTTCGACGCAAGGATGGCTTCCGGCCCCGTTATTTCGTCGAGGGCGCGAAAGACATCGCGCTTGGCCTCGAAGTTTTCGCTGATGGCTTCGACCACGAAACTCGCGCCCGAAAGATCAGTTAGCTCAGTCGTCGTGCGAATGCGTTCGACAACCTCATGCTTCTCAGTTTCCTTCAGCCTTTCTTTGTCAACGTCGCGTTGCAGGCTGCGTTCAATCGCCGCGAGGCCGCGTTGCAGAAACTCTTCTCCCACGTCGCGCATGACGACCTCGTAGCCGGCGCGCGCCGCCACCTGCGCGATGCCGTTGCCCATCGTTCCGGCCCCGATGACGCCGATTATTTCCGCCACTGTAGATGAATCTCCAAGAGGTGAAGGCTATCCGCGCCAATCCGGCGGCTGAGTCGGCGGCGCGTATGTCCGCTCGCTGCCTTGACGTTGCGCGTCCCAGCCGTAAGTTGACGCGGGCGCATCGCCGAGCGCGCCCTGCCACTGCGTTCCCTGTCCGCCGCCATCGAAATAGAATTTGCCCTCGCCAAAAAGAAACCAAAATGTGTAGACGCACAACGCCGTGCCGAGCGGGAACCCCATGGCCGCGATGACCGCCGCCACGATGCCGGCTGTCCGCGCCCACGGCTTGTGTTTATGCATACTATATGCGGCGATCAACGGTGGGAGGCTGAAGAGAATCGTGGCGAACCCCACGATGACGGCGAAGACCAAAAAGATAGCGCCCATCGCCGCCGCTTCCGCTTGCCCGGTCCCGAACAGTCCGAAACTAATCAGCACGAACGGGATGATAATCAGCAGCGAGATGAAATTCAGCCCGCCGTAAATGAGGTGCAGAATCGTGAGCACCTTGTTGTGATCTCTGGGGGTCATCGAGTCACTTCACCTTTCGACGGCCATTGCGACGGCATTACCACCCCCCAAACAGAGAGCGGCAATTCCGCGTCGCGCGTCGCGCCGTTTCATTTCGTAGAGCATCGTCGTCAGCAGCCGCGAGCCGGACTGCCCGATGGCGTGGCCGAGCGCCACGGCGCCGCCGTTGACGTTCACCTTTTGCGGGTCGAGTTCCAACTCGCGCATGATGGCGACGGCCTGCACCGAGAATGCTTCGTTCAACTCGATCAAGTCCACCTCGCTGAGCGACCAGCCGGTTTTCTTCAAGAGTTTTCTTATCGCCTCGACCGGCGCCATCATCACCAACTCCGGTTGAATGCCGGAAGTCGCCTGCGCCGCGATGCGCGCCATCGGCTCGACGCCCAAGTTACGCGCGCGTTCAAGCGATGTGACAACGAGCGCCGATGCGCCGTCGTTGACGCCCGGCGCGTTCCCGGCGGTCACGGTGCCGCCCTCTTTCTTAAACGCAGGCTTCAGCTTCCCCAGCGCTTCGAGCGAACTGTCCAAGCGCACCGATTCGTCCGTGTCGAAGACGAGAGCGGCGCCTTTTTTTTGCGGAATCTCGACGGGCAAAATTTCATCCTTAAACTTCCCCGCTTTTATCGCCGCGGCGGCCTTGCGGTGCGAGTTCAGAGCGTACTCGTCCTGCTCGGCGCGTGTCACGCCATAGCGTTCGGCGACAACCTCGCCCGTGTTGCCCATGTGATAATTCTCAAAGGCACACCAGAGGCCATCGTTGACCATTGAGTCAACGAGCGTGCCGTTGCCCATGCGATAACCCTCACGCGCTTTGGGCAACAGGTACGGCGCGTTGCTCATGGACTCCATCCCGCCCGCGACCACCACCTCCGCATCGCCCAACTGAATGCCCTGCGCCGCCATCATCACGGACTTCAGACCCGACCCGCATACTTTGTTGATCGTCACCGCCGAGACGCCAAACGGGATGCCGCCGTTCAGCGCTGCCTGCCGCGCCGGATTCTGTCCGAGTCCGGCTTGGATGACACAGCCCATGATGACCTCGTCAATCTCTTCCGGTGTGACTCCGGCCCGCCGCACCGCTTCACTCACGACCAACGCACCGAGTTGGGTGGCGGTAAAATCTTTCAGCGCGCCCATAAATTTTCCCGTCGGTGTTCGCACGGCGCTGATGATGACGGCTTCGCTTCTTTCCGGCATGAATTTACTTCCCTCCGCGAGACTAACTCTTCTCAGTTTCTATAAAATCTATGTGGCCTTGAACTGGCATTTCGGCAAATACTTTTCTTAACTCTTCTTCCGGAGTCGCAAAGTGTTTTAGAATTCTCTGGAGAATGTCAATCTTCTCATTCATAACTACTTGCACATGGGTGCAATTAAAAGTGTGACGCAGTATCGCCATCATCAAGCCTGAGATTGACGAACCCCTTGCCAGTATGATTGCCACTCGCCATTGGCTCGCGTCACTCGCAACGCCAACATCTTCTCGGCGTTCTCCGCTCGCCAC
>JBGTBQ010000060.1:0-1654 GCA_041749275.1 Pyrinomonadaceae bacterium
CGGCCTCCGCCGCCGCTTCCTCTTCGGCGGACTCGGCGGCGCGGCGCAACGTCGCGCGCTCAAGCGCCATCCGCACGCGCGCCAGCGCCGCCATCAAATAGCGGCGGTCGGCTTCCGCCTGCGTCCCGGTCTCTTCCCTCAGAGGTGTCATGTGATCTCGACCAGCGGACTCTCGAAACGACCGCCCGCGCCCACACCGAGCGGACTCTCCGCGCCGTCAATCTGGACGCGCACGAGGTAACGACCCGCCCGCACACCGCTCACGCCGAAGGTGATGCTCGCGCTCGCGCCGGGCGGACTCGCGGGCGGGCTTTGGAGGTTCAGGCGCGGAGGGGCGGCGAAGCTGTAGCTTTGCGCCGGGGGCACGGGAGAGCCGGGCGGACTGGCCGGCGTTTGGAATTCATTGAGTAATAGGACGACGCGCTGCGTCGCACTTATCGCCGGCTCGACCGTCACCGTGATGTCCGCCGCGCGCGGCGCGGAGCCGGCCCCCTGCACGTTCGCTATCGTCACCGGCTCGACGACTCTGGGCCGCAGAACGAACGGCGCCACGTTCGATTCCACCCCACGGTGCGGCACGGGCGGCGACCCCATCAGCAGCGTGTGGACGACCTGTACGCCATGTACGCCAGCCGGAAGCGCCGCCGGGATGGGCGCGACGATCTGTGTGTCCGTAATGTCGAGCGGGTCGGGCGCGACCTCCGTGCCGCTCACCTTGAGCAGCGTCTCTTCGCCGCGCAGGTTCTGCCCTTGAACGACGAGCAAGTGGCCGGCGAGGATGGGCTGGTCGAGGATGGGGTCGCCGGGCGCGGCCTGAGACTTGATCTGCTCGACGACGGGCTGCTTGAAGGGCACGACGTAGAGGTTGCGCGCGCGCACGGGTAGAGACGACTTGACCGAACGACGGCTCTCGATCAGCACGACCGACGCCTGATACGGCGCGCTCGGTCGGTAGGCAGTCGAAAAAGCAGACCACGTGTTGAAAAGCTCTTCCGCCGTCAAGGTCTCCGGCCAGACTTTGATTAGCTCGACCTGCTCGGCCAACTCCGAAGTAAACAACGCCTGCAAATGCGGCGGCAGCCCCGAGGCGCTCATGCCGTGCGTCGGCGGTTGCAGGGCGTTGCGAATCGCGTCGCGCGTCAGGACGGGCGTCTCGTGCAGGATTTGCATCCCGTAGCCGAGTAGGATTTCGGAGTGCAGCTCCTCCGAGCTGTAAGCCGTCAGCAGGTAGTGAAGGTTGAGGGCGAGTGGCTGGTTGCTGACTCGCTCGCCATTCGAGTCGCGTGTGGGCAGCCCCACGTTACGCCAGCCCGCGTTGTGCGACACCTTATAGAGATAGAGGTTGAGGCGGCTCGTGAGGCTCGACCCTTCAAGGATGATCCGGTCGGGTGGTACCGCCGTGACCGTCACGTCGCCGATGGCCCCCGGTACGTTGTGGTCAATGAGACCGTTGTTGAGCAGGTCTCTCAGCACGGCGGTCACCGATGCGATGGCGAGAGCGTTACTCACCGCCGCCCCCTTTCGCGCTGCTTCAGGTACTCGGCGAGCGTGTTGGTCGCGGGACGCGGCGCGGGCGCGCGCGTCGTCTCGACCGGCGCGGGGAAGATGGCCCGCACGTCCACGCGACCGATGGTGACGGTGACGTGCGGCGGCT
>JBGTBQ010000061.1:0-24380 GCA_041749275.1 Pyrinomonadaceae bacterium
GCGTTCGGGTCCGTCGGTTGCGCGGCGGCGTCCGCGGCCTGCACGACTTCAGGCGGCGGCGCGCTCTGTCGCTGCGCGGCGCGATGGCGCTCAAGCTCGTTGTAGTGGGCTTCGTCGTTCGCGGAGTGACGCTGTGCGAAGAGGAGATACGCATAGCCGACTGAGAGCAGGACGACGGCGAGCGTGCCTAAGACCTTCACCTGCATGTCCGTGCCCCGCCGCGTCCACAGCAGCACGAGTCCGAGCGGCGGCAGCACGACGAGAGCGGCGATGAGGAACGGCCACGAGCGATACCACACGGTTGACTCCGGAACTTGTTCAAACATTGTCAGTCGCTCCAGTCAGAAAGGGAAAAGGAAAAGCTTGCTTTCCGAGTTTAGACGTTCGAGATTAACTCACAGTTCCATCTTTGTTGTCACCACGCAGCCACACGGAGAAGGACGTTAAAACGCCCTTCAACTAATTGTGGACATCGCCCCAGCCGTCGAACGGCTGGTCTATCCGCCCTGACGGGAAAGCCGTCTGAAGACGGCTGATTCAGCCTTCTTCATCCCCTAACACCCGGCCCCCGGCTTTACTTCTTGCCAATGGCGTACAGGTGTTTTTCAGCGCGAATGAAAAGCCTGCCGTCGGCGATGGCGGGCGAGGCATAGACCGGCTCGCCGATAGTGTTGGTGCGGATGATTTCGTGCTGCGGGCCGGCCTTGATGACGAAGGTGTCGCCGTCCTCGCTCGTCAGCAGGAGTTTGCCGTCGTAGGCGACGGGCGAGGCCGTGAAGGTCGCGGGGACGGGCGGGCGTCCGCCCTCGTACTTGACTTCGCCGGTGCGCGCGTCGAGACAGGTCAGCACGCCGCGGTCGGTCGTGAGATAAAAGTAGCCGTCGTAGTAGATCGGCGAAGGGACGTAGGCAGTGCCCTTCGCGTACTTCCAGACGATGCTCTTCGTGTCCGTCACGTCACCGCTCCCACCGAGGCGGATGGCGAAGGCGGTCTTCACCGGATAACCGGCGGAGACGTAGACCATCTCGCGCGAGGCGACGGGCGACGGGATGGCGTTGCTGTCCACGCCCTTGCTGCGCCACAACTCCTTGCCGGTCGCCGGGTCGTAGGCGACGATGAATTCGTTGCCGACCGTAATCATCTCCGTGCGCCGGCCCGTGTTGACCAGCAGCGGCGTCGTCCAACTGACCTGCACCTTGCGCGGCGTCTTCCACACCTGCTTGCCGGTCTTCGCATCAAGGCCGACGATGAATGAGTCCACGCCGTCCTCTTCGTCGGCCTGCACGATAACGAGGTTGCCGAAGACGACGAGCGACGTGCCGGTGCCCATGCCGCCGGTGCCGAGTTTGCCGAGGTCAACCTTCCACGCGAGCTTGCCGTTGAAGTCGTGCGCGTAGAGACCTTCGCTGCCGAAGAAGGAGAAGACGTGCTTGCCGTCGGTCGCCGGGGTCGAGGCCGCGTAGGAACTCTTGCGGTGGCGGTCGTCATGTGGCGTGCCCTCCCACGCCGTCGTCTCCCACAGAATCTTGCCCGTGTCGCGGTCGAGCGCGATGACCTTGAAGGCGTGCTTGCGGTCGGCGCCGAAGCTTTCGGGGTGCGCCCACTCCTTGCCGTTGACCATGTGCTTCATGGCCTTCGCGCCGGGGACGACCGGCCCCTCGACGGCGGTCGTCAGAAAGACGCGCTTGCCCCACACGATGGGCGACGAGTGGCCGCGCCCGGTGATGGGCGTCTTCCACAGGATGTTCTTGTCAACGGCCCACTCCTCCGGCAGATTCTTCTCCGCCGAGACGCCGGAGCCTTCCGGCCCGCGCCACGCCGGCCAGTTCGAGCCGGCGACGGATGCATCGGCGTTCGAGTAAAAGAAAATGCATGACGCCACGACGAGAGCGGCGAGGGCGAAGAAGATTTTGGCTGACGGTTTCACGGTTCGAGTTCCTTTGTTTGTCGGTTCGGGCGTTGCCCTGATTGTGTTGATGTGTCGAAAGCCTCGTTCACGAGGCTTGCCCGCGAGGGCAGGTAGCCCGGCGATTCATCGCCGGGTCAGCGCGGGGTCAAATCCCTCAGCCCGTTTTAACGGGCTTCATCTGATCGGCTTAAGCCATCTGAAGGAAGGACGTTAAAACGCCCTCCCTGCCAAACCGCAACCAGTTTCCCAGCCATGAACGGCTGGGCTATTTGCCCTGCGGGAAAGACGGCTGAAGCCGCCTTGATTTAAACCTCGCCGAAATCTCATTTCGAGCAGAGAGCGCCGCCTCATTCGACTGATATGAAATCAACGATTCTCACTTCGCGGCCTTCGTCTGCACCGGCGCGCTCTCGGCGATGGCGAAGAGATGCTTTATGCCACGCACGAAGAGCACGCCGTCGGAGATGGCGGGCGTCGCCATCATCACTTCGCCCATCGGGTTCGTGGAGAGCAGTTCGTGCTTCGCGCCGGCCTTGAAGACGAAGACTTCGCCGTCCTCGCTCGACAGATAAATCTTGCCGTCGGCGGCGACGGGCGAGGCGGTGAACGCGCCGCCCTTGCCGGCGATGCGCTCGCGGTAGACCTGCGCGCCGGTCTTCGCGTCGTAAGCCGTCACCACGCCCTGATTCGACACCGTATAGAGGTGCTCGCCATAAACGACCGGCGTCGGCATATAGGGGCCGCCGCGCTGCTTGCTCCACGCGATGAACTCCGAAGACTCCTTGCCGTCCTTAAGCGTGATGTCGCCCGACGCGCCGGGCTTGATGGCGTAGATGGGCTGGATGGGCGCGTAGCCGCTGGTCACAAAAATCAAGTCGTGCGCGACGAAGGGCGTCGGCGTCGTAATCTCCGACATCGGGCCGAACTTCCACAACTCCTTGCCCGTCAGCGGATCGTAGCCGCGCACGGCGTGCGCGCCGTTCGTAATCAACTCGGCGCGCGTCTTGCCCTCGTAGACGGTCGGCGTGCTCCATCCCGAAAGCTCGCCCTCGCGCATCGTCTTCCAGACCTGCTTGCCGGTCTTCAAATCATATCCGGCGATGAAAGAGTCTTTCTGCACGTCGGCCTGCACGATGACGAGATTCTTGTAGATGACGGGCGAGCTGCCGTGCTCCCATTGATAATCGGGGTCGTAGAACCAGCCCGAATCGAGCACGCCGAGGTCTTGCCGCCAGAGGAGCTTGCCCTTCATGTCGTAAGCGTAGAGACCGTGCGAGCCGAAGAGCGCGACGACGGTGCGCCCGTCCGTCGCCGGGGTCGAGTCGGCGTGCGTGGACTTCGGATGCCGCTTCACTTTCGGCAGCCCTTCGTAAGCGACACGCTCCCACAGAATTTTGCCCGTCGCTTTGTCGAGCGCGTAGAGCTTCCACGTGTGCTTCGGGTCGTCCTTCACCGGAGCCACGTCGCCATAAAGGCCGAAACGCGTCTCATCTTTTGTCGCGCTCGTGACGGCGGTCGTGACGAAGACCGTGTTGCCCCACACGACCGGAGACGAATGGCCGAGGCCCGGAATCGGCATCTTCCAACGGACGCCCACGGACTTTTCGCCGTCCCACTTGACGGGCGCGGGCTTGCCATCGGCGACGCCCGTCGCCCCCGCGCCGCGAAACTGCGGCCAGTTCTGCGCGCGCGCAACGGAAGCGATGAGAAGCAGGCAGACGAGTGAGAGTGCGAATCGTTTCATCTTTAACCTCAAAGGACAGTAGGGAGCGGACGGCAGACAGTCAAAGCGATTTAAGAATTTGAAATCTCAAATTTGAAAACAGGGCTTTCTTAACCGCCCGCCGCGGGTTGTTTACTCTTGTTTCTTGTACGCGGTCGTGTTCGGCCCCTGCTTGACCGAAAGGCCCGTGACCTTGTCGCCCTCGACGATGAAGGTGACGACGATGCCGTCGAAAGCGACGGGTCTGAAAGTTGTCCGATCAACCGCGAGCAGGGCGAACGTCCTCTGGCCGGTCGGCGTGGCGGAGAGCTTTCCGTCCGCGAGCGTGATCGTGATGTCGCCGCCCTGTTCGGGCTTGTACTTGCCGGCGTAGGTGGCAAGCGTCGCGGCGTCAACCTCGAACGGCGGCTGCGCGCCGGCCTTCTTGAGCAACTCGACGAGATCGGGCTTGCCGGCCTCGGTCGCCGCGACGAGCGCGGAGGTCAGGGTCGTGGGCGTGGCTCCGCCTTTGTCGAGGGCGACGCGGATCATCTCAGTGTTGCCTTCGCGCGCGCCCGTCATCAACACTTCATCAACCGTGCCCCCGCCCTTGGCGAGCAGCGCGCGCACCACCTCGACGTGATTGTTGTTGAGCGCCCACGTCATCGCCGTCGCGCCGTAGAAGGTATCCTTGACGCTCACGTCGGCGCCCTTGTCGAGCAGTAGTTTGACGATCTCGGTGTGGCCCCGCTCGGCGGCCTTGAAGAGCGCGGTCGCGCCGTAACGGAACTTGGCGTTCACGTCGGCGCCCTTGTCGAGCAGCGTCTTGACCGCGACCGGATCGCCCTTGCGGACGGCTTCGTAGAACTGATCGTTGAGCGTCTGCTTGGCGGCGTCCTGCGAATATGCGGCGAGGGGCGAAGCGGCGGCGAGGAGCAGTAGCACGAGGGCGAGTAGTCTGGAAGTCATCATCTTCACTCCGAAAAAACCGGTCGGTCTCAACCCGTTGTCCTGAAGTCTCGCGGTCGGTCGCACGTCTCAACCAAGAGTCTCCGAGGCAACGTCTGGACAGTGTGGTCAATTGAAATCAAGTTGGTCGCGCGGCGCGCACGAATTTGGAGCGACCCGATTCTACAACGCAGTGAAACGCACGAGCGCGTGTGTAAGTTTCTTTTTACGACATTTTTACAACATTTGCATTCCGATCAGCCATAATGTTCGTTCGCCACAGATGAAGGTTTGACGCGCCTTTTCGGCACGCCCGCACGCGGACAAGCGCCCGACGGAAAAATGTTTTAGACTAGAGGGTCGCGTCTCCCTATTTCATACACATTCCAAAAAAGCTAACACAAAGGCGAAGGAAACATGACGATGAGCATTCGCGCCGGACGGAACTTGACCGTTGCACTACTCTTGCTGCTTCCGCTCTTCTCCCCGGTTGTCTCTTCGGACGCGAGCGCGCCCGTCTCCGCGAGCGATTGGGCCGAGTGGCGCGGGCCGGCGCGTGATGGCGTCTCGATGGAAAAGAACCTGCCCGTCAAGTGGTCGCCCGCGGGCGAGGGGTTGGCGTGGAAGGCGCCCTACGGTGGTCGCTCGACGCCGGTCGTCGTGGGCGACCGGCTCTACCTGCAAAACGTCGCGGGCAAGGGCGAGTCTTTGCAGGAGCGCATCACGGCCTTCAACGCCGACACGGGGAAGGTTTTGTGGGAGCACAAGTTCAACATCTACTTGTCGGACGCGCCGCCGCACCGCATCGGTTGGGCGTCGCCGGCGGGCGACCCGGCGACCGGCAACGTCTACGCGCACGGCAGCGGCGGGACGGTGCTCGCGCTCTCGAAAGACGGGAAGGTCTTGTGGGAGCGTTCGCTTGGCGAAGACTTCGGATGGCTGACGACGCACGGCGGGCGCACGATGTCGCCGATCATTGATGGCGACTTGCTGATCGTCACCGGCGTCGCCTTCAGTTGGGGCAGCCACAGCCGCGGGATGCACCGCATGATCGCCTTCGATAAGAAGACCGGCGAGGTGGTCTGGACGAGCGCGCCGGGTGGTCGCCCCTACGACACGACCTACGCGCCGCCGATCATCGCCAACGTGAACGGCACGCGCCTGCTCATACAGGGCGGGGCCGACGGGATGATCTACGCCGTCAAGCCGCGGACGGGCGAACCCGTGTGGCGCACCGCCGTCTCGCAGCGCGGCATCAACACGGGCGTTGTGGTGAAGGGCACAACGGCCATCCTGACCCACAGCGAGGAGAACCTCGAAGGGAGCGAGATGGGGATGCTCGCCGCCGTGGACGCGACGATGAAGGGCGACATCAAGAAGGAGCAGTACAAGTGGAGCGTGCCGGGATGGCAGGGCGGTTTCTCGACGCCGGTCATTGACGGCGAACGGCTCTATCAGGTGGACAATGGCGCGAACCTCGGCGCGTTCGACGTGAACACCGGCAAGCAAATCTGGCTTCAGAACCTCGGCACGATTCAGAAGGCGTCGCCCGTCTTTGCCGACGGCAAGCTCTACGTCGGGACGGAGAATGGCAAGTTCTTCATCATCGAACCCACGGCCACGGGCGCGAAGATTCTCGACGAGGATCAACTCGGCACAGAGGCGCAGCCCGAATCCATCATCGCCTCGGTCGCCGTCTCGCACGGTCGCATCTATCTCGTCACTGACGCAGCGCTTTATTGCATCGGGAAGAAAGCCGTGAACGACGCAGTCGGGATGCATCCGCATCCCGTATTGAGCGACAAAACTACTGCCGCCGCCGTCCCGACTCACGTGCAGGTCGTCCCCGCCGAAGTAACGTTGAAGCCGGGCGAGAGTGTCCGCTTCCGTGTGCGGCTCTTTGATGAGAGGGGCAATTTCATTCGTGAAGAGAAGGCTGCGACGTGGGCGCTCGACAAGCTCAACGGCAAGGCCGAGAACGCGCAGTTCACGGCATCAGCGGACGCCGTGGCGCAAGCGGGCGAGGTGAAGGCGACGGTCGGCGGCGTGACGGGGGCGGCGCGCGTGCGCGTCATCCCGCCGCTGCCGTGGGATGAGAACTTCGACAAGATGGAAGTGAACACCTTCCCGCAGACGTGGACGAACGCGGGGATGAAGTACGCCGTGCGCGAGGTGGACGGCAATAAAGTTCTGGTGAAGACGATTGAAGGCTCGTCGCTCCTGAGCCGCGCTCGTACTTACGCGGGGCCGGTGGACTGGTCGAACTACACCGTCGAGGTTGACCTGAAGGCGTTCGAGAAGCGGCGGCAGTTGGGCGACGCGGGCGTGCTCGCGCAGCGCCACGCGCTCGTGCTTTTCGGCAACGCGCAGAAGCTCGAAATCTCGCCGTGGCAGCCTGAGACCGAGCGCGTCGCCAGCGTCCCGTTCGCGTGGAAGGCGGACACTTGGTATCGTCTGAAGTTGCAGGTTGAGAATTTGCCCGGCGGCAAGGTGCGCGCGCGCGGCAAGGCGTGGCCGGTGGGCGAGGCGGAACCCGCCGCGTGGCTGGTCGAGCGCACAGACCCCATCGGCAACCGGCAGGGCAGCCCCGGACTCTTTGGCAGCGCGCTGACGGCGGAAATCTTTTTCGACAACCTGAAGGTCTACCCGAATAAGTAAACCGAAAGCAGGAGCCGAAACATGACCATTGAAGCGAACGCACCGGCGCAGGAAGGCCCGAATCCGGAACGCATTTTCCAGACTCTCAACGCCTATCAGGCGAGCGCGGCGCTCAAGGCCGCCATCGAGTTGGACATCTTCACCGCCATTGGCGAAGGCGAGGACACCGCCGCCGCGCTCGCCGCGCGTTGCCAAGTCGCGGAGCGCGGGGCGCGCATCCTCTGCGATTACATGACCGTCATGCAGTTGTTGAGCAAAGAGGAGGGGCGCTACCGGCTCACACCGGAAGCCGAGATGTTTCTCGACCGTCGCTCCCCGGCCTATCTCGGCGGCATGGTCGGTTTCCTCAGCGGCCCGCACATCACGGGGGCCTTCCAAAGTTTGACCGATAGCGTCCGCAAGGGCGGGACGACGATGGCGGAGCAAGGCTCGATGACGCCGGAGCACCCGATGTGGGAGGACTTCGCGCGCAGCATGACGGCCATGATGGGGCCATCCGCGGAGGCCATCGCTTCAATCGTCGGCGCGGCGGAGATGGAGACGTGTAAGGTGCTCGACATCGCCGCCGGACACGGCATCTTCGGCATCACCCTCGCGCGCCACAACCCTCGCGCGGAAGTGTATGCGTTGGATTGGCGGAACGTCCTGCCGTTCGCCCGCGCGAACGCCGAAAGCGCGGGCGTCGCCGAACGCTTCCATGAAATGCCCGGCAGCGCCTTCGAGGTTGACTACGGCGAGGGCTACGACCTCGTCCTGTTCACCAACTTCTTTCACCACTTCGACCAGCCGACCTGCGTCACGCTGATGCAAAAGGCCCACGCGGCCTTGAAAGAGGGCGGACGCGCCGTGACGCTCGAATTCGTCCCCGAAGAAGATCGCGTGACGCCGCCGCCCGCCGCCGCCTTCGCGCTCGTCATGCTCGGCACGACGCCGGCGGGCGACGCTTATACCTTCGCCGAGTATGAAGGGATGTTCGGTGAGGCCGGCTTCTCGCGCAGCGAAATTCATCCCTCGCCGCCGGAACAAATCATCGTGTCAGACAAGTGAGAAGATTAGGGCGAGAGGGCGAAGTTGAGTGGAGCGAGAGTGATGTTTCACCACAGAGACACAGAGAGCACAGAGGGAGCACAGAGGAATTCAACTCTCTGTGCATCCTCCGTGTCCTCTGTGTCTCTGTGGTGAATTCTGCACGCCCGGTCATTCAACCCTGAACTGATTCACAACTGGGGGCAGTTAAAAATAAAATGTTCGCCCAGTGAAAAGTGATTCGTTGGAGAATGGAAGAGAGATGATGAAAGATAAAAGATATTGGTTGATGACGTTTGCGGCGGTGGTCATAGCGGCGCTGAGTTGTGGGCAGCTTCTAACTGCCTATCACCTCACGCCGACTGCCTACTCCGCCCCTTCCGACCCCGGCATGGGCGACTGGCCGATGTGGGGCGGGACGCCTGACCGCAACATGGTCACGAAGGCGAAAGGGTTGCCGACGAGTTGGGACGTGAAGACGAAGAAGAACATCAAGTGGGTGTCGGAACTCGGCTCGCAGACTTACGGCAACACGGTCGTCGCGGGCGGCGTCGTCCTCGTCGGCACGAACAACGAAGGCAAGCGCGACCCCAAAATCACGGGCGACAAGGGCGTGCTGATGGCCTTCGACGAGAAGACCGGCGCGTTTCTCTGGCAGATGGTGCACGACAAACTGGTGGCGGGCCGCGTCAACGATTGGCCGTTTCAGGGCATCGCCGCGTCGCCGCTCGTCGAGGGCGACCGCGTCTACTACGTCTCGAACCGTGCGGAGTTGATGTGCGTTGACCTGCAAGGCTTCCGCGACAAGGAGAACGACGGCCCCGTCACGGACGAGAAGGCGACCGGCGACGAGCACGGCGACATCGTCTGGCGCTTCGACATGATGGAAGAGGTCGGCACGCTCCCGCACAACCTCGCCAACTCGTCGCCCGTCTCGTTCGGCGACCTGATCTACGTCTCGACCTCGAACGGGCAGGACGAGAGCCACGTCAACGTCCCCGCGCCGAAGGCCGCGGCCATCATCGCCGTCAACAAGAAGACCGGCAAGCTCGTCTGGGAAGACGCCTCGCCCGGCGACAAGATTCTGCACGGGCAGTGGTCAACGCCCACGGTCGGCAAACTCGGCGGCGTGGATCAGGTCGTGATGGGACAGGGCGACGGCTGGGTGCGCTCCTACGAGGCCGCGACCGGAAAGAAGCTCTGGGAGTTCGACACTAACCCGAAGGATTCCACTTGGCCGAAGACGCGCAACGAGATCATCTCGACGCCCGTCCTCTACGAAGACAAGGTCTACCTCGCCAACGGGCAAGACCCGGAGCACGGCGAAGGCGTCGGCCACATGTATTGCATTGACCCCACGAAGCGCGGCGACATCACGAAGAGCGGCCTCGTCTGGCACTACGACAAAATCCGCCGCTCCATTTCGACGCCCGCGATTGTAGACGGCATCGTTTATCAACCCGACTTCAGCGGCTTTCTCCACGCGCTCGACGCGAAGACCGGGGAAGCCTATTGGGTGTATGACATGTTCGCCGCCGTCTGGGGTTCGCCGCTCGTGACCGCCGACGGCAAGCTCTACCTCGGCGACGAGGACGGCGACGTGGTCATCATGCAGACGGGCAAGGTGAAGAAGGTGCTGGCGGAAATCAACATGGGCAGTTCCGTCTACAGCACGCCCGTCCCGGCGAACGGCGTGCTCTTCATCAGCAGTCGCAATCAGCTCTTCGCGCTCGCCGAGGGCGCGACGATGACCACCGCCATGCCGGTGAAACCCGCCGCTTCGCAGTAAGCGCGCGGCGCGTGTCCGGGAAGAAGAGATTCAACGCAGAGGACGCGGAGGAGTCGCGGAGCACACAGAGAAGAAACATCAGATTTGAAATTTGTGAATCCGGTTTTCTCTGTGCCCTCCGCGCCCCTCCGCGTCCTCTGCGTTCAAGTGACGACTCCGCCACGCAAGGGCGATTTAACCGAAGGAACGACGGCCATGAAAAGCACGCTACTCTTCATCATCCTTCTCTGCCTGCCGAGTTCGTTTAGCGCCTCGCCGGTCGCGGCGGACGGCAAAGTTTACGCGCCGAGCGAGGACGGCGACGTGTTCGTCGTCAAGGCGGGGCCGAAGTTCGAGCTATTGGCGACGAACCCGATGGGCGAGGCGCTGATGGGCACGCCCGCCATCTCCGACGGGATGCTCATCCTGCGCTCGCAAAATTACATCTACGCAATCAAGGAACGCGGCGCGGCCCGCGACAAGGCCGCGAAGTGACGGCAAAGTGAACGGACATGCCGTGCGGCCTTTGGGTGGAGGGGGCGGCTCGAACGAGCAAGGGCGGGAAATTTTCGCCATGCGGCGAACGGCTCAGTGTAGGCAACGAACCAGAAAGAGAGTGGTTGACATGAAAACAAACGCCCTCGCCATTTGGACGGCGGCAGTCCTCGTTTCACTAATCTTCACCGCGCAAGCGGTCTCGCGCGCGGATGACTGGACGCAGTGGCGCGGGCCGAACCGCGACGGCGCCGTCTCCTTCAAGCCGCCCAAGAAATGGCCGGAGAAGTTGAAACTGAAGTGGAAAGTGGATGTCGGGCACGGCGACGCCTCGCCCGTCATGGCCGGCAAGCGTGTCTTCCTGTTCACCAATCAGGGCCAGCGCGAGACCATTACGGCGGTCAACCTCGCCGACGGGAGACAGGTGTGGCAGGACAGCTACCTCGTCCGGTACACGCAGGAGTCATATGAAAAAGAGCACGGCAAGGGGCCGAAGGCGACGCCGGTCGTCCACGGCGGCAGGCTCTTCACGGTCGGCGTGACCGGGGTCATCACTGCTTACGACGCGGCGACTGGCAAACAGCTCTGGCGGAAGGAACCCAAAGGAGGACTCAAAGAAGCCTACCCGGTCTTCGGCATGTCCGTCTCGCCTCTGATTGTGAACGATTTATTGATCGCGCCTGTCGGCGGCAACGCGCAGAGTAAGCTGACCGCTTTCGACGCGCGGACGGGTGAAGTCAAATGGGAGTGGGGGGCCGAGAACCTGCACCCGGAGTTGGGGCTGGGTTATTCTTCGCCGATGCTGGCGGAGATCGCCGGCGCGCGACAAATCATTTTCTGGAGCGGCAGGGACATCGTCGGCCTCGACCCGCAAAGCGGCAAGCAGCTCTGGGGGTTCCCCTTCAAGTCGCAGTGGGACAACGTCGTGACCCCCGTGCTGCACGACGGGATGGTGATCGTCTCCGGCAACCCACAGGGGATAGTCGCCGTGAAGGTCAATAAACAGGGCGACGCGTGGCGCGCGGAACAGGCTTGGGCGCAGGCGGACGCGGTAACCTACATGAACACGCCGGTCGTCTCCCAGAACATGCTCTACGGGCTGTCTATAAAGAAGAAGGGGCAGTATTTTTGCATTGACCTCGCGGACGGAAAAACGCGCTGGCTCTCTGAAGGGAAGGAGGCCGAACACGCTTCTTTAATCAGCGCGGGCGACAGCCTCTTCATCTTCACCGACGACGCGAAACTGATCGTCGCCAAAGGCGGCGGGCAGGGGTTCGAGATGATCCGGCGTTACGAGGTAGCCAGCAGCCCCGTGTGGGCGCACCCGATCTTGTTGGACAGGCAGATACTGGTCAAAGACGCCACGACGCTGGCCCTCTGGAGCTTTGAATAGTGCAAGAAGCGAAGACGCTCTATCGTCCGTTGCCGAAGGGCCGCACAGCCACGGCCCTCGTGCTCTGCGCCGCACGGACGGACGATCTCGTTGCCGCGTCCGCGCAAGCGGGGCGGGGCGGGGCGCGGGGAGGCGCGTGCACCGAGGGATGATTGAACCATTCGAGTCACATCTGCCGACGCGGCTCGTCTTCGGGGCGGGCGTGCTCGCGCGTTTGGGCGAAGTGGCGCGCGAGTTGTCTTTCCGCCGCGCGCTGCTCGTGGCCGACCGTGGCCTCGTCGCCGCCGGCCACGTCGCGGCGGCGGAAAAGTTTCTCACGGCAGCGGGCGTCGCGGTCTTCCACTTTCACGACTTCGGCGCGAACCCGGACAGCGCGATGATCGAACAGGGCCGCGCGCTCACCGCGCCGCTCGACGTTGATTCCATCATCGGACTCGGCGGCGGCAGCTCGCTCGATTGCGCGAAGGGCATCAATTTTCTTTTGACGAACGGCGGCGTGATGAAAGACTACTGGGGCTATGGCAAGGCCGCGCGCCCGCTGCTGCCGATGATCGCCGTGCCGACGACCGCCGGGACGGGGAGCGAGGCGCAAAGCTACGCGCTCATCTCCGACGCCGAGACGCACGCGAAGATGGCGTGCGGCGCGCACGACGCGGCCTTTCGCGTGGCGATTCTCGACCCCATGCTCACCGTCACGCAGCCGCTCCACATCACCGCCACCGCCGGCTTCGACGCCATCGCGCACGCGGTCGAGACCTTCGTCACGACGCGGCGCAACCCGCTCTCTGAAACCTTCTCGCGCGAGGCTTGGCGGTTGCTCGAAGCGAACTACGAGCGGGTGCTCGCGGCGCCGGAAGATGTCGAGGCGCGCGCGCACATGCAACTCGGCGCCTACTTCGCGGGCGCGGCGATTGAGAACTCGATGCTCGGCGCGACGCACGCCTGCGCGAACCCTCTGACGGCGCGCTATGGCACGGAGCACGGGGCGGCGCTTGCCGCGTTGCTGCCGACGGTCGTGCGCTGGAACGATTGCGAGGTTGGGGAACGCTACCTCGACCTTCTCGATTCGTGCCAACTGCGTCGTGGCGGCGGCGACGCCGAGCACCTCGCGCTCCGGCTGGAAGAGTTGAGCGAGGCCGGCGGGCTGTCGGAAACTTTAAGTGCGATGGGCGTCCCCGCCAGAGACCTGCCGGCGCTCGCGGACGACGCGGCGGGGCAGTGGACGGGCCGCTTCAACCCGCGCCCCTTTGATCGTGCAGGTGCTTTGGAGGTTTACGAGTGCGCTTACTGAAAACTCTCTTTGCCATCGTCATTCTTTCTCTCTCGGCGCAGGCGCGCGAGTGGAACAACTTCGCCGCGCCCGCCGACGCATGGCCGCAGTTTCGCGGCAACCCGCAACTGACGGGCTTCTCGCGCTCCGGTATGCCCGGCCAGTTGCGTCTGCTGTGGACGTTCGAGGCGGGCGAGTCCATCGAATCCTCGGCGGCCATCGCGGGCGGCGTCGTCTACGTCGGGACGCAAAAAGGAGAACTCATCGCGGTGAGCTTGGGCGACGGGCGCGAGCGCTGGCGCTACAAGGCGACGGGGGAGATCGGCGAATCCTCGCCGGCGGTGGGCGGCGGGTTGGTCTTCGTCGGCGACCTCGCGGGCGTCGTGCACGGCGTCGGCGCGGGCGACGGTCGCGGCGTGTGGACTTTCAAGACGGGCGCCGAAGTGAAATCGTCGCCGGTCGTCGTCGGCAACCGCGTGCTTATCGGCTCTTACGACGGGCACCTCTACTGCCTCGCGGCGGCGACGGGCAAGCTGCTCTGGAAAGTGAAGACGAACGCCGCCGTGCACGCGACCGCGGGCGTCGCCGACGGCGTGGCCTACGTGACGGGCTGCGACGAAATTCTGCGCGCGGTGCGAATCTCGGACGGGCGAGTGCTTTACCAGATCAGATCAGGCGCGTACACCGGCGCGTCGCCCGCGCTCCTCGCGGGGAATGCTTTTTACGGCACCTTCAACAACGACGTGCTCGGCATCAACCTTGTCGCGCGGCAGGTCGGCTGGCGCTACCGGAACCCGGAGCGGCAGTTTCCATTCTATTCGTCGGCGGCGATCATTGACGCGCGCGTCGTCGTCGGCGGGCGCGACAAGGTCGTCCACTCGCTCGACGCCTACACCGGCAACCCGCACTGGACTTTCCAGACACAGGCGCGCGTGGATTCTTCGCCCGCCATCGCGGGCAATCGCGTCTTCGTCGGCTCGAACGACGGGCGGCTCTACGTGCTCGACTTTTACACGGGGAAGAAATCGGCGGAGTTCAACCTCGGCGCGCCCGTTTCGGCCTCGCCCGCCATCGCATCCGGGCGTGTCGTCGTCGGGTCGCAGGATGGAAAGCTCTATTGCTTCGGGTAGGCGTCGGACGCGCGACTATAACTTCAACTCAAGATAGTCCGTCGCGGCGCGGTCATCGTCGAAGGGCCGGTAGCGGCGCGCTTCGGCGTCCCACTTTAGACGCAGAGGCACGTGCTCGCCCAAAAATTTGAGACGTATTTCAAACTCACCGCGCGCCGCCTCGCGCTGTAAGCGATCTTCGTCCGCCGGTCTTTTGCCGATGAGGTAGTGATGGTCAGCCAGCGCCCCCGCTCCCATCCGCGACCATGCACGGCAGTAACGCGAGAGCTGTGCGAGGGCTGAAAGAGTCAAGGGCGACTTCTTCAACTCGACGATGCAGAGGCCGCCCGGCGTCTCGAATACGAGGTCGAGCCGGTGACGCCCGCTCACCATCTGCCGCCGCGCGATCAGCCCGTCGAACTCCGGGTCGATCAGATACGGGTGGCTGAAGAGCAAATCCTCAAGCTGTCTCTCGCGCGTCATTCAGGTCTCAAGATCAGCCACAGAGGCACGGAGACACGGAGAAAGAGGGAAGTAAAGAAAGAGAACTTGGCTTGAGGGAGAGTTGAACGATTCAACTCTCCCTCAAGCCGGACTCTTTTTCTTTTTCTGATCGAATCTCTGTGTCTCTGTGTCTCTGTGGCTAATCCGTTCTGTCTGCTCACAGCTTCAGGTACTCGCGCAACTCCGAAAGCTTCTCAAGAACATGGGGCAGCGTCTTCTTTTTGTCGAGCGTTCCTTTGGCGCTGCGGGCAACGGGGATTTCGTTGTGTTGGCAAAAGGCTTCCGCCTGTTTCGGCTTCATGGCCTTGAACTCATCGGCGGCCTTTTCGTCTTTGAGGCGCGCGAGCGTGTAGAGCGCATCCTGCATTCGCCGCTTGGGTGACTCTTTGAGTTCCCGGACGAGCGCCGGGGCGTGGCCCGTTTTGACCATCGCCACGGCAAACGCCTCCTTCTCCTTCTTCGTCGCCTTCGAGATTTTCCGCCCGGTCTTCGTCGCATGACGGTTGAGCCATTCGAGCGTCACCGTCTCTTTGTGCTCAGGATGTGCGAGCAGCGCGGATAGCTCGGCGTACTCTCGCGTGTCTTTGTAAATCTCCGGCTCGGCCTTGACGAGAAAATCGTCGAGCGCCTTCCTCAACTTGGTGACGGCGGCGGCGAGACTCGACCTTCGTTCGAGCGCCGGGCGCTCGTCGAGCAGCGCGCTCAACTGTTCCACGCTCTCTTTGAGACTCATCGGCTCTTAACCTTTCCAGTCCGGCGCGTATCCTGCTTGACGCGGGCACGGCTCGCGTCAAGCAGGATAGAGCGGCGTGTTGTGTATGTAGCGGGCGAGGTTCAAATAATCTTCCGCCAGCCCGACGTTGCCATGTTCGAGAATCATCGGCGTGTGCCGCGCGACGACCGCCGCGGCCTGCACGCCGCGACGGATGCGCGTCGGCAGGATGTCCGCGTCGTCCGAGACGGTTTGCTGCTGCCGCATGTACTCGATGCGCGCCCGCATGGTGTTGATGATGGCTTCGTAGTTGGCGCGGTTGTCCACGGCGTTGAGGATGATGCCGCGAAACCGCGCGCCCTTGTAGCCGCGGATAAGACGTTGCTGCGGGCGCGTCTGTTTTTGAAACTGCTCGACCTTGCGCGCCAGCATGGACAACCCGACGTAGCTCAACACGTCCGGGTTGCAAGGGATGTAGATTTCCTGACTGGTGAAGATGGCGCACTTGCTCGCGCGAAAGACGTTGGGCGGACAGTCGAAGATGATGTAGTCGTACTGGTCGAAGAAGATGGCGAGTTCTTGATAAAACTTGTAGTAGAAAGGCTCCTCCTCCACGTCGCGGTACTCATGCTCCAAGTCCATCAGGTTGTACGTGGCGGGCAGCAGGTCGAGCGTCGGGATGAGCTTCACGCCATTCGCGTCTTCGAGGGCGCTTCGCACGACGTTGTGATAGGTGTTCGGCGCGTTGGGCACGAAGATGCCGTAGACGGACTGCTCCGGCGTGTCGTTGAGGATGTTCCAGCGCGGGACGCCCATCAGCCAGATGCTGGCGTTGCTCTGCGAGTCGCAGTCAACGAGCAGCACGCGCTGGCCGAATTCGTGCGCCAGACAGGCCGCGAGGTTGACCGTGAGCGAGGTCTTCCCCACGCCGCCCTTGAAATTGACCAGACTGATTCGCCGTGCTGACATGAAGGCAGTTATTTTGCCTGCCGCCGGGCACGACCGCAAGTATGCGGTTTTCAGTTTTCAGCGAAAGACAATCATTCCGGCTGCGGACTGAAAACCGCTTCATTGTTTCTTCGTGAAGAAGCGGCGCGACTCGGACGAGCCGCGCGGCGTGTCTTGATGAATATCAATCGAGAGCGAGCCGTCGGCCCACATCAACCACTTGCGCGTGATAGTGATCGTGGCCGGCGCACCTTCCGGGTTCTTCGTCGAGATGCTCTCTTCGACGACGAATGACTTGCCGCCCGGCACCCAACGCCCGGAGCGCTTGCCCTTCGCCGCCGGGTCGTTCTGAATCTGCGGCGTGAACTCGGCCTCCTTGCCGTCGAGCGTGTACTCGTCCTTGACCGTGCGCTTACCCTGCTCGGTCTCGATCTCCGTTTCGACCGTCAACTTGTCGCCGTCCTGTGCGACCGTCATCGTCTGCTTCATGGTCCGCGGCAGGTTGTAGCTGCGGCCCTGATCGAGCAGCCACGTGCCGGCGAAGTTAGACTTCTGCGCCGCGGCGGCAACGACGATGGAGAGCGCCGCACAGGAGAGGGCGACGGTGGTTAAAAACTTTCTCATCTCTCATCCTCCGTGCTTAATGTTTGAGACTTGAAGAGCGCGATAGCTTCCATGCGAGCGCATGGCGGGCGCGCGCCGCGTAGAACCGGATGTCTTGCGGGCGGCGGTCAATCGAATATCGCACGAGGTCGAAAGCCCGTAGCAGGAACAGGCTCTCCAATTCCGGCAGCATCGCCTCGTACACTTCGCGCGTCATGCCATAGCCTTCGAGAAATGCTGTCGTGCCGGCCTCGTCCGGATCGTTCTTGAGCACGCGCATCTTCAGCAACTGTAAAAGATCGAGGTGCGGAACGATGTCCGCCGCCGCCGAACCCCAGTCGAGCAGGACGACCGCGCCCGCATCGTCAACTATCGTGTTCTTCAAAGACAGATCGTCGTGGTTCAGCCCGAAGCGGAACTCGCGCCCCCGCAACTCTTCAAAAATCAGTCTGACCTCCGCCGACTGCTCCGGCGCGAGTACGCCGAGCTTAAGCAACTCGTCGCGCTCGTTCAGGCTCTCGATGTTGTAGTCCACGTATCTGAGCCAGCCGCCATGCGCGTCGCCGCTCGTGAAGTCCGGGAGGTTGATGCCGAAACCATCCGTCTCGATTGAATGAATCGCCCGCGCGTGCTCGCCCAGCTTGCGCCAGACTCGCAAGGCTGCCGCCGGAAGTTCGTCGCCCGCGATGCCGCGGACGAAAGACTGAACCATGTATGAGGCGTCGTCCCTTACGCCGACCTCGAAGACTTCGGGGCCGGGGACGCCGAGCGCGGCTGCGTGCTCAATACACCAAGCCTCTTTCTCATGCTGCTCCCGCGCGTATGGGCCGTCGCACAGGCGGACGACGATTTTTTCTTCGCCCGCCTCCGCGACGAATATCTGGTTGACCGCGCCCTTGCCGATGACGCGCCGGAGACCGACCCGCCGCGCGCCGAAAAAATCCGACGCGATTCGCGCTGCTAACTCGTCGCCGAAGACGGTTGCGAGAGGCGTCTCATCCGGCAGGAGTTCCTCCATTGTAGTTTGGCCGGCATCCGGCCCGGCCACGAGGGCGGGTGATCCATTAGCCCTTGACCTTTGCATCTCAAAGGTTGAAAAGTTTCCGCAAGCGGTTATCAGCTTCCCGTTGTTGAGTCGCCGACAGTTCGCCGAGTTCGCGCAGGATGATTGATTTTGCCACCGTCATTAAGCGATGCAGGCGATCTTATATTTTATCGGTCGAAAGGTTTGCCGTCCGTCGCGCGGTAAATGTTTTCCGCCGCGTCATGCAAAAAATCGAATGCTTCATTAGCGGCTGCCGCGCGCCGCCAAGCGGTTTCGCTCTCGTCTTCGTGTTCGGGAAACAAGACGATGACACGCACCTGCGTCGGCGCGTTGACCGGGAATGTTTCGTCAATCACGATGCGCCCGTCCGGCTCAATCGTTCCGGTTGTCTCAATCGCCGTCAGCATGGCTTCTCACCTCCCCGCTGCAATTCAAAAACCGTCCACATCGTTTTTTACGGTTCGTAATACTCCGTCCCGTTCTTGTCAATGTAAAACCACTTGTCGTCTAAATCAAAGCTCAACAGACCGGCGCAGACGATTTAGAGCACTGCGGTTGAGTGTTGCGAGAGTCGGGATTTAACGCAGAGGACGCAGAGGACGCGCAGAGAGCACAGAGAAAACCAATCTCTACAGTGAAATTTCAAACCGGCCTTTTCTTCTCTGCGACCTCTGCGCCAACTCTCTGCGTTCTCTGCGTTAAATCCGAATGCGCCCTGAACTCAACTTGCGATCCGAACTAAAATGGCCGCCCCGATCTTTTCCGCATCTCATCGGCCACCTTCTCGATCTCTTCCGAGACATTGCGCCACGCCGAATCTCTGTCCTCCCATTGCGTCACGGCCCGCCCGTCTTTGGGTAAGGCTTGCAGCCCGGCAAACGGCGCGCTTTGCCAGTTGACATCGCGCACGATGACGGGAATCACACGCGCCTCTTTGCTCGCGTGTCGTTCGAGCGCGCGAGTCATCTCTTTCTCGAAGCAGTAGTCCGAGGCGATGAAGTCCGCGCTGACGAGCAGAAGGATGATGTCGGCGTGTTCGAGGTTGTCGTCAATCCTCTGTTTCCATTCGTCGCCCGCATCAATCTGGCGGTCGTCCCATGCGGCAACGACGCCCACACGTTGGAGCAGCTTGAGGTGCGTCTGCAACTCCTCGCACAGTCTGTCGTCCTTGTGCGAATAGCTGATGAAGAGCCGCGCCGCCTCGCTCCGCAGCTCCATTCTCGTCTCCTTTCGACGCACGCCCTCAAGGTCTACGCCGTTGAGCAGCTCCCGCACGTTCAACTCGATAATTTTGCCGTCGGCGACCTTTGGGAACGTCTTCACCCCTCCCCGCTCCATGACCAGCAACTCATCGTAGGATACGAGCACGTTCGGGTAGTCCGGGACAGGAACCATCTCCCGCGGCTGAAGGTTGCGTATGTCGCGGTGGATGCGCTCGAAGTCCGAGCGGATGACGGCCAGCAGGCGACGCCGGTTCGACGCCGGGCCGGAGACGTTGATGAACACCCGTTTGTCCTGTACGTCGCCCTTCACCAGCGCGCGACAGCCCTCGAACGCCAGAATCGCGCCGGTGCGCCAGCGCCACAGACCTTCACTCAGGGCGTGCGTGCGGACGACGAAGCGCGGGAGCAAGCCTTCGGGCAGCACCGTGTAGTGATACTGAAAATTGAGGCACTCCGCGGGGCGAAACTTTTCCGCCTCTTCGGGCTGCTGCTTGTCGAGAAGTTCCGGGATGAGGTAGCGGCTGTCGTCGTCGGGGAAGCTGAAGCAGAGGTCGAATTTTTTCATCAGGTCGAAGATGAAGCGGTGCATGGCGCGCGGGTACTCGGTCTCGTCGAGAATGGCGGCGAGGTCTTGCAGGCCGATCAAGCCCTTCTGCTTTTCCAGCCGCTCGGCGTTGAGGATTTTGTAGATGCCGTTCGTCACCCAGTGCGGGTTGAGGACGTGCGTGTCCTGCAAGCGCGGGTCGTCCTTGTAGTTGAGCGCGATGCCCAGCGTGTGCAGGTAGCCGGCCAGCGACTCCTGCGCCTTCCGGTCTTCTTCGCCGTGCTCTCGGCAGACCACGCGGTACTCTTCAAAGCTCAGATAGTTCTTCCTCTTACTTTCAAGCTTGCCCATCCCGGCGAGCTTGTCCTTGATGGTGAACCAGCTTGCGGGGAAGGCGTCGCGCAGGTGTTCGAGGCGGTCTGTTTCGCGCACGATAGCTTTGTGGAGTTCTTCAAATCCGCACGGCGGGTCTTCGCACTCGGTCTTGATGAATTCGCGGATGGCCGGGTACTTCTGTTGCAGTGCGCGGCGATTGAGGTCGAAGGGGTGCTCTTTGATTTTGTTGAGGACGACGATGACCGGCGAGTCGCCGCCGAAGCTCTCGACGAGCTTGAGCCAGTAGTCGGCGTCCGTATCTTCGCCGCCCTCGCGCCCGTTGAGGACGAGCAGGTAGAGGCTGCGCTGTGTGAGAAAGAACTGGTGCGTGGCGTGCATGATCTCCTGCCCGCCGAAGTCCCAGACGTTCAAGCGCACCTGCTCTTTGTCGTTGAGGCGGAGCAGCCATTCGGTAATGTTGATGCCCTCGGTCTTTCTCTCATCCTTGTCGAAGCGGTTGTGAACCAGCCGGTTGACGATTGAAGTCTTGCCCATCGCGCCGCGTCCGACGAGGATGAGCTTGGCCTCGTTGAGCGGACGCCGCTCGCCCCGCGTGCGGAAGTAGTATTCCAGAATCTCGGCGGGTTTCGCGGGCGTGGCCGGATACTCTCGCCACGTCGGCCCCAACACCTCCGCCGGCAGTCCGAGAGCGCTGTTCCCATGCAGGTAGAGCCGCGCAAGCTGTTCGAGATTCCGGAGCGATTCCGGCAGCGTCGTCAGTTGGTTGTAGTCGAGGAACAGCTCCTGAAGCTGCGACAGGTGGGAGATGGACTCCGGCAGCGTCGTCAGTTGGTTGGCGTTGAGGTACAGCCGCTGAAGCTGCGACAGTTGGGAGATGGACTCCGGTAGCGTCGTCAAATTCTTATTGGACAAATCCAACGTAGACGCGCCTTCCCTTCGGGCCTTCTCAATGAGAGCGGACACTTCGGATGATTTGTCTGGCATCTGCTTCCCCCTGTGGTCAGAGGCTCACTGCGCGTGGGCGTTGCTTATCATTTGCGGCAGGCTGACGGGCAGGAATGCCTGTCCTACGTTCCGGCGCGGCGTGAGTATAGCGAAAAGGATGCGCCCCCCGAAAGAGATTCCACTGGCCGGAGTGCGCCAACCAAAATTTGGCGAGCCGCCTTCGGCTGGGAGCGCCAGCGTCCCCTTGGGGGCGCAAGCGTCCCGCTTGCAGTGAGCGCCGCAGGCGCGAACAAAGGTGATGCCGAAATTCAAGCTCGCGTGAACAGGAAGGCTTTCTTCGCGCTGCGCGCTCAGTGCAAGCGAGACGCTTGCGCCCCCAGAGGGGACGCTTGCTTGTGCTCCCAAGTGTGACGCTGGCGCTTCCGGGCGTCGCGTCGGGCAATGCAGTTACGCTTTGGAGAAATACTTTTCGAGCGTCGCCCGCTGCGGCTTGGGCGTGAGCAGCGAGACGACGATCATCAGGAGCGTCGAGACAAGCACCATCGGGACGACGGGCATGAAGCCGAAGACGGACGTGCCGCCGTAGGTGCGCGCGAGCGCCTCCATGCCGCCGAGCGTGCAGACGACCGTCGTCTGTCCGGGCGGCGGCGCGGGGACGGACGATTGGAAGGCGGCGACGGCGATGACCGCCGAGATGGTCCAGACGGTCGTCGCCAGCGCGCCCCACTTGGTGCTGCCGCGCCAGAAGAGCGCGGCGATCAGCAGCGGCGAAAGCGCGGCGAAGCCGGAGAAGGCGTACTGAATGGCAAGCTCGAAAATGGATTCGGGCGCGCGAAGCGCGACGGCGTAGGCGAGAATCGTCAGCACGATGACGAAGATTCTTCCGGTCTGCACCTGCACGGATTCTCCGAAGCGAGCCTTGCCCCCGTAGAAGGCGAACACGTCCTCCGTGAACATCGTCGAGAGCGCGAGAATCTGCGAGTCCGAAGCCATCACCGCCGCCATGATGCCCGCGCCGAGGATGCCCGCGAGCCAGAGCGGGGCAAAGCGCTTCAGGAGAAGCAGGATCACGTCGTCGCCCGCCGACTGTTCGCGCAACTCTTCGCGCTGCTCCGGCTCCAGCGTCTTCCCTTGTGTCGCCAGCACGCGCCGCGCCTCCTGCTTCTCACGAATCTCCGGCACATCCGTCACGCGGTTCGCCATCACGCCAAGAAAGACGCAGGGCAGCCAGATCGCCATGATGCAGAGCGGATAAAAGATGACCGTCTTCTTGAACTGCGCCATCTTCTTCGCCGTCAGACAGAAGATGGCGATGTGCGGGAAGGCGATAGCCGAAAGCGGGATGAAGGTGTAGCTGAAGAAGTAGTACGGCGAGATGCGCTCGCGCGTCAGCAGCGGCGCGAACGCGGGCGATTTTTCCATCGCCTCGACCGCCGCCGAGAAGCCGCCCATCGCGGTGCCGATGACCACCACCGCGATAGCGCCGAAGACGAGAAAGAGTATCGTCTGAAAAGTGTTGACCCACGCCGTCCCGCGCATCCCGCCGAAGAAGACGTAGGTCATCACCACCATCGCTACAATCGCGCCGCCGAACCAGAAGGGGACGAGGCCGCCGCTGATGGCGTTCAGGGTCGTGCCCCCGCCCATGATGCCGATGATGATGTAAGGGACGAGCAGCACGGCCTGCACGGCGAAGATGATCGTCCCGATGTGCCCGCACTCCCAGCGGTCGCGGAACATCTGCACCGGCGTCATAAACCCGTATTTCTTGCCCAGCGCCCACACGCGCGTGCCGCACAGAAAGATCGTCAGCGGGATGACGAGGCTCGATGAAGAGGCCATCAGACCGAAAGTGACGATGCCGTTATTGAAGGCGTGGCCGGAGGAGCCGAGGATGGCGAAGGCCGTCATGTTCGTCCCGAACAGAGACATCAGAAAGACGAACGTGCCGAGCGAGCGGCTGGCGAGAAAATAGTCTTCGGCGCCGTGCGCGCCCTTCGACTTGCGGAAGGCGAAGACGCCGATATAGACGACCGCCGCGAGATAGATGAAGACGACGATGGCTGGAATCATCGCGCGCTCCTTTCTTCATCGGTCGTGTGCCCCTCGACTTCCTCTTCAAGGTGCGACGGCCACGCGAACTTCACAAGCAGCCACATCAATCCCGCCGCCGCTACCGAAAAACAGGCGTGATAAAAAAGCCCGATGGGGATGGCGCCGAAAACGAAGGGCCGCGCCACGCGCCAGTTCCAGATGTCCTGATGCAGCACGTAGAGAACGGCGACGGCTAAGACGAGCAGGAGCTTTTTCATGGGCCGGTATTATGTCCAATCTGCCGGAGGCGCAGTGTAAAAAGGTTGTAAAAACTGAGCATGTATGAATGGGCAGTCTTATCAATGGTTTACATCACTCGCTCGTCACCCGATTGTGCGAGCGCTGGGCGAACCGCTCCGAAAAGCAGCCTTTCGAGGCTGTCGGAAGCCTGTTCGCGCATCTGCGGGAGCACCTTCGTATAGACCTCTTTCGTGAAGTCCGTCCGTGTGTGCCCCATCAAATCCGAGATCACCCGGTCGCGCTCGCCCGCGAGGTATTGAAGCGTGGCAAAGGTGTATCTCAAGCTGTAAAGAGTGAAGTGCTGGGCAAGACCGGCGCGCTTCAAGAGGCTCTTGAAACGACGGTCGCGCAGTCCGTCTCGACGCAATGGTTCGCCCGTGCACGAAGGAAAGACTAGGCCGTAATCCGTCCAGCCTTCACCCATCGCCCGACGGCGCGAGTCTATGAATAGTTCGTGTTGCTTTAGCTTCTGGCAAAGCCAAGCCGGAAGAGGTACGTCGCGCGCGCCCTGCTTTGTTTTCGGCGGCGGAAATTCCCATCCGCCGCCCCTCAACTTCACGACCGCGCGGCGCACCCGCACAAGTCCGCGCTCGCCGCCGAGTTCGAGATGCTGGCGGTCAAGTCCGAGGTATTCTTCCGGGCGAAGTCCCGTGTACAGTGCGAAGACGAAAACGAGGTCGTCTAAATCGAGCAATGCCGTCTCGATAAGCGCACGCACCTCTTCGGGCGTCATGGCATAGGAGAGACGCCCTTCGCCGCCCTTCGGCACCTCCGTTGCGGAAAGGTTCTCACTCTTGTTTCTTGACACTGCTGATATGCTCGTCGAGCCATATTCGCAGCCTCTGTTGTACCTGCGCTGAGAGTCCTAAGACCAACCGCACAAAGCGGAAGGTCTCGAAAATCTCGAA
>JBGTBQ010000062.1:0-5232 GCA_041749275.1 Pyrinomonadaceae bacterium
CCGCGCCTGCCGCTGACGCGCGCCGCCGCGCCACCCGTCCGCATGGCCGCGCCCCGTCTCATCGTCGCGCAAGCTTGTCGTTTCCGAAGCCAAAACTTTGTCCTTGTGAAAGGGTCGTAAGTAGACTAAAAAGAGTCGCGCTCTAGTCTCCGCGTGCGTGCCCGTGCCACAATCAGGCAAGTTATAACCAACTACGGAGCGTGTTGCCAAGATTCAGCGGCGTGTCTTCAGATGAACTATATGAACGAACTCACCGGAGGACTGAAAGTAGATGGCTAAGTACCGCAAGAAGCCTATCCCCGTCAAGATCGAACCGGTCAACGAAGCGCGCACCATCCAGACGCTCGAAGGCAGCCAGCGAATTGAGCCGGGCCAGTATCTCGCCACCGGCGTCAAGGGTGAACAGTGGGCCTTCAATCAAGAAGCGTTCGACACCTACGAACCCGTCGCCGACCGTCCCGGCTATTACACGAAGCGCGCGGATGTGGTCGTCGAGGCCGTCCGTCTCGCCTATCCCGTCGAAATCCGCCGCCCCGACTGGAAACACGAAGGCGAGGCCGGCGACTGGTTCATCATGCGTGCGCCCGACGACCAGTACATCGTCAAGGCCGATGTGTTCGCTGAGACCTACGAACCGGTGAAAGACAAGTCGGAAGCCGGAAGCCGGAAGTCGGAAGGATAAGAGCGCGGTTGTCAAACATTCGTTCATCCATCGCGCTTTCATTCTTCTGGCTTCTGACCTGAACCGCGAATGGCAACCGAGCAGCTTGAAGTGATCGCTGATGCACGGCCCCGCGCCGAGGCGAGAGAGTGGTGGCTCTTTTCGCCGCGCGTGGATGCGTCTGTGTTTGTGGGGAGCGCGGTTGTTTCGCTGGCGCTGCTGTGGTTGGGCGCGCGCGCGGGGGTGTTGCACGACGATGCGCCCGACTGGGCGTGGGTGCCGGCGGTGCTGCTGGTTGACGTGGCGCACGTCTACGCGACCGCGTTCCGCGTCTATTTTGACACTGAAGAGTTGAAGCGGCGGGCGTGGCTCTACGCGCTCGCGCCGCTCCTCGCGTTCGGGGTCGGCGTGGCGCTCTACTCGGAGAGCGACGTGCTGTTCTGGCGCTCGCTCGCGTACCTCGCGGTCTTTCATTTCGTGCGGCAGCAGTATGGCTGGGTCGCGCTGTACCGCGCGCGGATGGGAGAGCGCGGGCGGCTCGGTTGGTGGATAGACGCGACGGCGGTTTACATGGCGACCGTCTATCCGCTGATTTACTGGCACGCGCACCTGCCGCGCAAGTTCTGGTGGTTTTTGCCGGGCGACTTCGCCGCGCTCCCGTCGGTGGTCGAGCGGGTGGCGTGGCCGGTCTATTGCGCGGCGCTCGCGGCTTACGCCGTGCGCTCGGTCCATGCGTGGCTCGTCAGAGGCGCGGGCAACCCCGGCAAGGACGTGGTGGTTTTGACGACCGCCGTCTGCTGGTACGCGGGCATCGTCGCCTTCAACTCCGACTACGCCTTCACGGTGACGAACGTTATCATCCACGGCGTGCCGTACATGGCGCTCGTGTGGTGGTACGCACGCTGTCGCACGCCCGTCGCCGCGAAGCCCTACCGTTGGCTCACGCGCTGGCCGCTTGTTTTCCTCGCCACGCTCTGGCTGCTGGCCTACGCGGAAGAGTTGTTGTGGGATCGGAGCCTCTGGCACGAGCGCGCGTGGCTGTTCGGCGGCGCGTGGGAAGTGTCGTCTTTGAAGTTCGTACTCGTGCCGCTGCTCGCGCTGCCGCAGATGACGCACTACGTGCTCGATGGCTTCATCTGGCGACGAAAGAGTAACCCCGGCTTGGCGCTTTTCAAGCCCGCCAACGAGGCGAGGAGCGAGTAGCGACTCGTGGGTTGAATGTCGAAGAAAACAAATTTCACCACAGAGACACAGAGGACACAGAGGGGCACAGAGAAGACTTTCAAATCCTCTGTGTGATCTCTGTGTCCTCTGTGTCTCTGTGGTGAAGTGCCGGATTCCCTGACCGCAACGTCGAATTCAATAATTCAACTTTCATGCAGGAACAACAAATCACCCCCACGGAAAAAGTTCACCGCTACCGCTGCCCCGGCTGCGGCGCCGACCTTCTGTTCGAGCCGCGTGATGGCGGCCTGACGTGCCCCTACTGCGGACGGCGCGAAGAGATCGCGGGCGCGACCACGGGCGTCGCGGAGCGTTCTTACGAAGAGTACCTGCGCCCGTTTGAAGACCAGATGGACAAGCTCGCGCCCGCCGCGCTCGAAGTTAAGTGCGAGACGTGCGGCGCGACCGTCACCTTCACGCCTCCGGAAGTCGCGGGCGAGTGCGATTTCTGCGGCGGCAAGATCGTCGCGCAGCCAAAGTCCGCCGACCCCATCGTCGCGCCCGAAGGCGTGCTTCCGTTCGGTCTCGTGCAGGATCAGGCGAGCGAGCGCGTGAGGACGTGGATCGATTCGCGCTGGTTCGCGCCGAACGCGCTCAAAAAATTCGCCGCGCACGAAGGCATCGGCGGCGTCTATCTCCCCTTCTGGACTTACGACACGCACACCACGAGCCAATACACGGGCCAGCGCGGCGAGCACTACTACGACACGGAGACTTACACGGAACGCGACGCGCAAGGTAACAGCGTGACTAAACAGCGGCAGGTGCAGCGGACGCGCTGGCACGCGGCCTCCGGCACGGTCTCGCGCTGGTTCGACGACATTCTTGTCCCGGCGACGAAGTCTCTCGCGCCGCCACGCCTGCACGCGCTTGAGCCGTGGGATTTGGCGGAGTTGAAAACTTACGAGCCGGCCTATCTCTCCGGTTATAAGGCGCAGCGCTATCAGGTTGACCTCGCCGAAGGGTTCGAGCGCGCGAAGCAGTTGGCCGCCGGGCCGATTCAAGAGGACGTGCGGCGCGACATCGGCGGCGACGAGCAGCGCATCGAAAACGTCTCCACGCAATACTCGGCCATCACCTTCAAGCACCTCCTGCTGCCCGTCTACGTCGGCGCCTACCGCTTCAACCAGAAGGTCTATCAAGTCGTCGTCAACGGTCGCACCGGCGAAGTGCAGGGCGAGCGCCCCTACAGCTTCTGGAAGATCTTCTTCTTCGTTCTCTCGCTGCTCATCGTCATCGGTCTGCTTGTGCTCGTGTTTGGCAACAGGTGATGCAGTGGCCGGCAGCCAGTGGAAGGCTTTTGCTGCTACTGACCACCGGTCACTGCTTTATTAGAATCCTTAATTCACTTCGCCACACATTATTCATACAAAATACAAGCGGAAAAATTAATAAGATGCTTGCCCATCCGGGAAAAAAGTAGTATCACTAAGGCACTCAAAAGCAGTACCCAGTGATTTAGTTCTCAGGGCCAAGCGGTTCGGGCATTTCGTGTACAGGCGAAAGGTCGGCGATGTCCCCGCCGCACCAGTCTACGCGGGCGCGACCGTCGCCGCGTTCGGGTTCGGAAGCCAACTGCGATAAGGTTTCAGGATGCAGATTTTCCACCACAGCACCAACACGATTGCGAAGGTGAGCATCTTCGGCGGCCTCTTTATCGTCGCGGCCTCGCTGTGGGTGCTCGCCGAGGTCAACCGCTCTTCATACAACACGGGCCAGTTCATCGAGGTGCAGCAGCCCGTCCAGTTCTCGCACAAGCACCATGTCGGCGACGACGGCATTGACTGCCGCTATTGCCACACTTCGGTCGAGGTTTCCAATTCGGCGGGGATGCCCTCGACCAAGACCTGCATGAACTGCCACACGCAAATCTGGTCGGAGAGTCCTTACCTTGAGATCGTCCGCAAGAGCTACCGCGAGAACAAGCCCATCGAGTGGATGCGGGTGCACGACCTCCCGGACTTCGCCTATTTCAATCACAGCATCCACGTCGCCAAAGGCGTCGGGTGCTCGTCGTGCCACGGGCGCGTGGACGAGATGCCCGCCGTCTATCAGGCGGCGTCGTTACAGATGGAGTGGTGCCTCGCGTGCCACCGCGAGCCGGAGCGCTTCCTGCGACCGAAGGAAGAGGTCTTCAACATGAGTTGGAACGGCGACGCGGCGCTCGCGGAGAACAAGACGGCGCAGAAGCTGGAGTTCGCGCGGGGCCTCAAGGAGAAGTACAAGGTGCGGAGCGCGGCGGTGCTGACGAGTTGCTCGACGTGCCACCGGTAGGATGTAGGTAAAGCCGAAGATGCACATCAAAGACACTCTCCCCGGACTCTACCAGATCAGGAAGCGGCCCCTGTCTATCGAGGGCGTGCGCGCGCAACTTGCCGAGAAGCGCGGGCGCGAGTTCTGGCGGAGCCTCGAAGAGTTGGCCGAGACGGAAGAGTTCGACGAGTTGCTGCACCGCGAGTTCCCACAGCACGCCTCCGAGTGGGACGAGGGCACGGACCGCCGCTCCTTCCTGAAACTGATGGGCGCGTCGCTCGCGCTCGCGGGGCTGGCCGGTTGCTCCTACCAGCCGCCCGAAACCATCGTCCCTTATGTTACCTCGCCCGACGGGCTGATACCCGGCAAGCCGCTCTACTTTGCGACCGCGATGCCGTTCGCGGGCGGCGCGGCGGGGCTGCTCGTGCGTAGCAACATGGGCCGCCCGACCAAAGTTGAAGGCAACCCCGATCACCCGGCTTCGGGGACGCCGGAACGCCCGCCCGCCGAGCGCGTCGCTTCCACGGATATTTATGCACAGGCCGCGATCCTCTCGCTCTACGACCCCGACCGCTCCGAGACGATCAACAACCGCGGCGCGGTGCGTACCTACACCAACTTCCTCGGCGAGATCAGCACGCAGCTTGAGAAGCAGCGCGAAAAGCAGGGCGCGGGTTTGAGGTTTCTGACCGAGGCGGTCACCTCGCCGACGCTGGCGGCGCAACTGAGAGACATCCTCCGACGGTTCCCCGGCGCGCGCTGGTATCAGTATGAGCCTGCCGGGACGAACAGCGCGGGCGTCGGCGCGCGGCTCGCCTTCGGCGAGTTCGTCTCGACCGTCTATCGCTTCGCCGACGCCGACCGCGTGCTCTCGCTCGACTCGGACTTTCTCTCTTGCGGCCCCGCGTCTCTGCGCTACGCGCGCGACTTCGCCGCCCGTCGCCGCGTGCGCGATGGGGCGACGCGCGAGATGAATCGCCTCTACACGATAGAGACGACGGCGACCAACACGGGTCTCGTCGCCGACCATCGCCTCGGCGTCCGACCGAGTGAGATGGAAGGGATCGCGCGCGCCATCGCGGCGGGCGTCGGCG
>JBGTBQ010000063.1:0-10073 GCA_041749275.1 Pyrinomonadaceae bacterium
GGCCAATCGCGCGGGCGCAAGCATCACCACCTCGCAACTGGATGCACACCGCTTTCGCGTCGGCAACTCGACGATGGTCGGGCCGCAACTGACCCTGCGCGTCGGCGTGCGCGCGCTCACCATCGAGGCGGGCTGGCCGCGCGCGCCGCGCGATGGTATCGTGCGCGGCGGCGGGCTAGCCTGCGCGCGTCTCTCACACTTCGGCAACACGAAGGCGGGCGAAGAACTCCTGCTCGTCCACGCGGGCGAAGGCGAAGCGCGCTGGTTTATCCTCGAAGAGACCGGCGCGCGCACCGCCCTTCTCGCCGAACGCCTGTTGCGCCACCTCGACCGGATTCTCGTTTGAAGCCACGCCCGCGCTGCGCCCCGCGTATCTCCGTTGCTACATTTCCACGCCCGACGATTTAAGGCGAGCCGTGCACGTTTTCGGTCGGTGCGTTCGCCCGCGCGTCAACTCGCGCCCTCACCACGCGAACACACCCACACGCACTTCTTCAGTCCATTTCCACCGATTCTTTCAGCGTCTTTCAACTTCTCGCGCGCGGCACAACGCTTGCCATCTCGTCGCGCGCAGGTTGTCGCCGCACGCCATGATCCCCGGATGAAGCGGCCAGCCAGCGCGATGCCCGCCCGGTCGAACATCTCACCCCTTCGAGCCGCGTCAGGCACGCCCAAAGTAACACCTGATTTCGAGGAGATGAACAACATGACATACCGACGTTTCGCCGCTCTCGCTTTCGCCGCTCTCGTCTTCGGCGCGCTGCTCGCGCCCGTGGACGCCGCCGCGCAAACCATCTGGGATCGCATCCGCGACCGCTCCGAACAGGATCGCAACCAGCGCCGCGATGACGACTACGGTCGCCGCCGGGGCGGTTACATCAGTGACCACGAGCGCCGCGTTTTGCGCGATGCGTCCCGCCGCATCAACGACCGCGGTCGCGGTTTCCAGCGCAACCTCGACCGCCTGCTTGACAGCAGCCGTTACGACAACACGCGCCGCGAGGATCACCTCAACGACGACGTGCGCCGCTTCCGTGACGCCGCCGAGCGCTTCAAGAATCGCGCCGGCGACTCGAACGACCTTAACCGCAGTTCGAACGAAGCACGCCAACTGCTCGACTCCGCCGCACACGTCAGCCGTGTCCTGCGTCGCGTCCGGCTCGACAGTCGCACCTCTTCCGACTGGTTGCAGATACGCAACGATCTGCGTACCGTCTCCGACATCTACGGCTTTCGCTTTCGCGGCGAAGACTACGATGACGGCTACTCCGGCAACGATGACTGGCGTCGTGACCGTCGCCGCGACGACGACCGGCGCTGGTAAGCGCGGCGCTGAAAACCTGAAAGCTGGGGCCGGGGGCCGGAGAAGTAATGTTGGTTCCCCGGCCCTTACCATTCTGCTTTTGTGCTATCCTCCGCGCGGCTCCAACAAACTGACGACCGTGCAGGCTCTCGCACATGAGCGACACGCCCTCCGAAACAAGCACGACACAAACCGAAGTTAAGACGACGGACGGCCCACATCCGGCGGCGACGCTCGGCAAATGGGCGGTCGTGCTGGCGTGCGCCTTCGCCATCGTGTTCACGCCGGTTCCCGAAGGCGTGACGGCGCAGTCGTGGCGGCTGCTGGCGATCTTCGTGGCGACGATTGTCGGCTCGATTGTACGGCCCGTGCCGGGCGGCGCGGTCGTGTTGCTGGGCGTCGCGGCGACGGCGCTCTTGGGCGTGTTGCCGGTCGAGCGCGCGCTCGGCGGTTACGCCGACCCGATTGTGTGGATGGTGCTCGCGGCCTTCATGATCTCGCGCGGGATGATTAAGACGGGACTGGGCCGGCGCATCGCCTTCCACTTCATCCGCGCCATCGGCAGCCGCACGCTCGGACTCGGCTACGCGCTGATTTTGACGGATGTCGTGCTGGCGATGATTATCCCTTCGACCGGAGCGCGCTCCGGCGGCATCATCTTCCCCATCGCCAAATCGCTCGCCGAAGCCTACGACTCAAGACCGGGCGAGACGGCCCGTCGTCTCGGCGCCTTTCTCTTCCCGCTGCTCTATCAGTGCGAGGTCATCATCTGCGCGATGTTTCTGACGGGGCAGGCGTCGAACGTCATCATCGCTAAATTTGCAAAGGAGGCCGCCGGGGTCGAGTTGACCTACGCGCGCTGGGCCGTGGGCGCGATAGTGCCCGGCATCGTCTCGCTCCTCGTCATCCCGCCGCTCCTCTATCGCGTCAACCCGCCCGAAATAAAACGCACGCCGGACGCCGCGCGCTTCGCCGATGAAGAACTGCGACGGATGGGGCCGATGTCGCACGGCGAGAAACTGATGCTGTTGGTCTTCGCGCTCGTGGCGACGCTCTGGATGACGAGCGCGCTGCACGGGTTGAACTACGCGGTGGTCGCGCTGCTCGGCATCTGCGTGCTGCTCGTAAGCGGCGTGCTCGCGTGGGAGGACGTGCTGGCGGAGCGCGCCGCGTGGGACGTGTTCATCTGGTACGGCGGCTTGGTGCAGTTGGCGAGCGAACTGGCGAAGACGGGCATCGTCGAGCGCTTTGCCCAAGCCTCCGCCGCGTTCACCGTCGGCTGGACATGGTGGGCCGCGCTCGCCGTGCTCCTCTTAGTCTACTTCTACGCGCACTACGGCTTCGCCAGTATCACGGCGCACGCGACGGCGATGTATGTCCCTTTCCTCGTCGTCATCCTCGCCGCTGGCGCGCCCGTCTATCTCGCCGTCCTCTCGCTCGCGTACCTCTCGAACCTGAGCGCCTCGCTCACGCACTATGGCACGACGCCCGCGCCCATCTGGTTCGGCGCCGGCTACGTCAAACAGCGGACATGGTGGAAGCTCGGCCTGCTCACCTCCGTGCCGAATATTTTAATATGGGTCACGGTCGGGTTCGTCTGGTGGAAGCTGCTCGGCTGGTGGTGAGAGATGCTATACAATCTCGGAGAAACGAGAGAATCCGTGGTGACAGTTTCATGTCGAAGGAAATATCAAAAACCCAGATTGACCGTCTGGGCGACCGCCTAAAGCAAGGCAACATCAGCGAAGATGATTTGCGCCTTCTCGATCAGTATCGTCTTTCGTTTACCGAAGCGTACGAGGTCGTCGTCGGCACTATCCGAAAGGAGTTGGGGCTAGAGCCGACAGGCAGACCGGCAAAATCTACCACATCCATTTCTGACAAATTGCGTCGAGAGAGTATCCGCTTAACACAAATTCAAGACATCGCAGGATGCAGATTGATCGTGGCAGATATAGCCAATCAGGAAACGGTCGTCAAATCGCTTAACAGCCTCTTTGAGCGCACTATGGTTGTTGACCGCCGCCAAAATCCTAGCCACGGCTACAGAGCTATTCACGTGATTGTGAATTATAGCGGCAAGTTGATTGAGATACAGGTCCGGACTTCGTTGCAGCATCTGTGGGCCGAACTTTCAGAAAAGTTTTCTGATGTTATTGACCCAGCGATCAAATATGGGGGCGGTCGTGAAAACATTCGAACGCTCCTGCTTAGAATATCGGAGGCAGTTGCTGAGGTGGAGAAAGCTGAGGCGGAGGTAGCCTCCGTCCAAGCTCTATCCTCACAGGAGAATATAGAGGATGATATTAAGCAGGAAATAGCCAGAATGCAGGAGACGGTGATTTCTCTTAGACATCAAGCACTTGATTTAATCCAACGTACCATGGATTACGCTGTGAAAGTGGAGGGTGAAAAGCATGATCTTTCTGATTGAGTATGATCGCACTCATGGCCGGGTCACTTTCTTAAAAGCATTCGACGACTCAGCGCGGCGAGAAGCTGAAGCCGCTCGGCTCGAAATGGAACTTAAACTTAATCGTTCGGGAGTAGAACGTGAAGTGGTTATACTGGAAGCTGTCACCGAAGAGGCTTTGCGCCGGACACACCGCCGTTACTTCGAAGACTTGGCCGAACTTGTAAACTTGCCCGCGTGAGAGCGAACAAACAAATGAACTCGCTTTAAATTTGAGGTGGACCAGTAAGAGACTGCTTACCGTTAACCTCACTGCTAAAAGCGTCGGGGTGACACATTCACTTATGTGTCACCCCGACGCTTTAATGCATGAGGAGAGCACTATTCTACGAGCGCAACTGGATGTTATAGGTCTTAATCTTCGAGTTGAGCGTCGTCGCGTTCATGCCTAAAAGCCGTTGCTGGCGTGAATTTTACACAATACTCAAGCTTGACTTTTTGAACGTATAAAATATAGTCGCCCTCTCAGAGCACTCGGCTCACACCGTTTGGCTAAGGTTCCGCACGGAGTTTAGCATTTGTCTGCCATCCGGCGCGTTCTGCGCGGGCGCAACGGTGAAGTCAATGTCTCACAAAGACACAGAGCATACCTCAATGCCGGAACGAGCGGGAGGGACGCCATCGGAGCCAGAGGTTGACGTTGACCACGAGCGCTTGGCGCGGCTGGTGGCCGCTAACCTGACGCCGCCCGCGCCCTCTCTGCCGGCACAAGAAACCTTTGCGCCGCAGGCTGTCGCCTTTCACAGTCCGCCCGCACGCGCCGCCGCGCCTTTACCGTCCGTCCAATATCGCGCTGCCGCGCCCGCCGCAAAATCGTCCGGGCCTGCGAAGCTGACTCTTGTTGTCGGCGTGGCGGCGGGCGTCGTCCTGCTGCTAATCGTCGGCGGCATCGCGCTGCTTTTCGTCTTCAGACGCTCTGCCCCTCAAAGGGTCAGCCCCGTCCAAAATGCGAATACCTCATCCGTATCCCCCGCGCCCGCTCCGATAGCGCCTCTACAGAAAGCCCCGCCCCTTGACATGGTTGCCCTCTCCGGCGGCACGTTCCAGATGGGGCGCAGCGACGTTGACCCGCAGGACGAGAGCCACGGCAACGAATACCCCGCGCACGCCGTCAACGTAAAGCCGTTCCAGATGGACAAAACCGAGGTGACTAACGCCGAGTACGCAGAGTTCGTCAAGGCGACCAAATATCCTGCGCCGAGGGATGCGAGTGGCGACAAGGAAGCGCCGTACTGGAAGCCGTGGATCGGAGGCGCACCGCCCGCCGGACAGGAGCACTGGCCGGTCAGGAACGTGACGATTGAGGATGTGGAAGCCTTCGCCGCGTGGCGCTCACAGCGCGACGGCGTGCGGTATCGTCTGCCGACCGAAGAGGAGTGGGAGTATGCGGCGCGGAGCAGCGGCGCCTTCCGTTTCTACCCGTGGGGCGACGAAGGGCCGGGCGGACGGGCCAACGTGGACTCGTCGCTGCCGCAGCCGGTTGGCTCTTTCCCGTCGGGCGCGTCGCGCGCGGGGCTGGTTGATCTGATCGGCAACGTGTGGGAGTGGACGGCGTCGGAGGCTTCGATCTACGCGGGCAACGACAAGTTGGTGGTGGATAAAGAGAATCGTGGGCAGCGCGTGATTCGCGGCGGGTCGTATCAGAGCAAGGGGCGCGGGGACGAGGCGATTACGGCGACGGCGCGGACGTGGCTTCCGGCCACGACCAAGGATAACAGGCTGGGCTTCCGCCTCGTGCGGGATGCTCCTTAAACCGATGAGTCTGGCTGCCGGCACGAACATCGGACGGTATGAGGTTCGCTCACAGCTCGGCGCGGGCGGAATGGGTGAGGTCTATCTCGCGCAGGATACGCAGCTCATGCGGAACGTCGCGCTGAAGGTTCTGCCTGCCGCTGTCGCCGATGATGAAGAACGGATGCGCCGCTTCGCGCAGGAGGCGCGCGCGGCTTCGGCCTTGAACCATCCGAACATCCTCACGATTTACGAGATCGGCGCGACCGACTCGCTGCACTTCATCGCCACCGAGTATATCGAAGGCGTGACGCTGCGCCGCCTGCTGACCAATGAGCCAATAGTCGTCACCGCCGCGTTCGACATCGCCATTCAAATCGCGGCGGCTCTCGCCGTCGCGCACGCCGCCGGCATCGTGCACCGCGACATCAAGCACGAGAATGTCATGCTCCGCACCGATGGCTACGTGAAAGTGCTGGATTTCGGGCTGGCGAAGCTGACGGAAAAATTCGGCGAGCAGCAGGCGAGCGACCCCGACGCGCCGACGCAGCGTGATGTCGTGACCAAGCCCGGCGTGGTGATGGGGACGGTCTATTTCATGTCGCCGGAGCAGGCGCGCGGCCTTGAGGTTGACGCCCGCACGGATGTCTGGAGCCTCGGCGTCGTCCTCTACGAAATGATTGCGGGCCGCTCGCCGTTCACAGGCGAGAGCAGCAACGATGTCATCGCCGCGATTCTTGAGAAGCCGCCGCCGCCGCTCGCGCGCTACCTCTCGCAGCCGCACCCTGAACTGCAACGGATCATCAACAAGGCGCTGGCGAAAGATCGTGAGGAGCGCTATCAGACGATAAAAGACCTGCTGATCGATTTGAAAAATCTGAAGCGCGAAGTGGAGTCGGAGGACGAACGGAAACGCACCGCGCCGACTGAAAAATTAGAACCTGAGACGCAGGCCGAAGGCGGCGCACAAGAGACGGCGGACGCGGGCGGAAAAGCGACGGGGGCCGACCATCTCAGTGGCCGCCATCAATCGAGCGCGGAATACATCGTTGGCGAGATCGGGCGACACCGCAAGGTCGCGGCGCTGTTGCTGGCGCTGGCGCTCGCCGCCGCAATTTATTTGGCGCTGAATCGCGGGAGGCCGATTGACTCGGTTGCCATCCTGCCTTTCGTCAACAGCGCGGGGCCTGAGATGGAGCCTCTCGGAGACGGCATGACAAGCAGCATCATCAACAATCTCACGCAAGTGCCTGACTTGAAGGTGAAGTCGCACAGCGCCGTCTCAGGCTATAAAGGCAAAGAGACAAACCCGCAAAAGATCGGGCACGAACT
Organism: Pyrinomonadaceae bacterium; assembly: GCA_041749275.1. Classification (GTDB taxonomy): domain Bacteria; phylum Acidobacteriota; class Blastocatellia; order Pyrinomonadales; family Pyrinomonadaceae; genus JBGTBQ01. The sequence continues at coordinate 6,840 of JBGTBQ010000063.1, forward strand.
GGGCGTCAGCGCCGTGCTGGTCGGAAACATACAGAAACAGGGCGACGCTCTCGTCATCAACGCCGCGCTGATAGATGTCACAGGCGACTTCCAACTGTGGGGCAAACAGTACCCCGTCTACGACATCATCAGCAGTTCGAGAATGGTTTCTTTACAGGAGGACATCTCCAAACAAATTACGCTTGATATGCGAGTCAAGCTCTTCGGCGCTGAGGGTAAACCTTGACTTGCAAGTTTGTCTTACTGCACACACGCCAGCAGATCGTTGTCGTGCGCTACACCTCACCCGCTCCAATGCGCCTTCACGAGCGTAACTGAATGTTATAGGTCTTAATCTTCGAGTTGAGCGTCGTCGCGTTCATTCCCAACAGGCGGGCGGCGCGAGACTGGTGGCCGCCGGTCTGGTCGAGCGCGCGGCGGATGAGGTCTATTTCGAAGCGGCGCACCTCGTCGTAGAAGTTGACGCCGTGGCTCACGTCAATGGCAGCCCCGGCGGAGGAGAGCGGCGCGGCGCTCATGGCCTTCTGCGGCTCGGCGATTTCGAGCGGCAGGCACTGGCGGGTGATTTCGGGGCCGGGCGCGATGACGACGGCGCGCTCGATGACGTTCTCCAGTTCGCGGACGTTGCCGGGCCACGTGTAGTCTTCGAGCAGTGCGAGCACTTCGGGGGCGAGTTGGTCCGAGACGACGCGGTTGTTCTCGTCGTTGTACTTGCGTATGAAGTGCTGCGCGAGCGGGAGGATGTCTTCGCGGCGGTCACGCAGAGGCGGCAGCTCGATGGAGATGACGGCGAGGCGGTAGTAGAGGTCTTCGCGGAAGGCGCCCTGGCGGACGGCCTCCTTGAGGTCAATGTTGGTGGCGGCGATGATCCGCACGTCAACCTTGTGCGGCGACGTTTCGCCGAGGGGTGTGAATTCACGCTCTTGTATGACGCGCAGGAGGCGGGCCTGTGTTTCGGGCGGTATCTCGCCGATCTCGTCGAGAAAGATCGAGCCGCCGTCGGCGACCTCGAACAGTCCCTTCTTCGCGGCGACCGCGCCGGTGAAAGCGCCGCGCGTGTGGCCGAACAGTTCGGACTCCAAGAGGTCGGAGGGGATGTTGGACGAGTTGACGGTGACGAAGGTGCGGCCCGCGCGCGGACTCTGCTCGTGGATGGCTTTGGCGATCAACTCCTTGCCGGTGCCGCTCTCGCCGGTGACGAGGACGGTCGAGCGCGCGGGCGCGACCTGATCAACGAGCTGGAAGATGGCGTTCATCTTCTCGGAACGACCGATGATCGAGCCGCGTTCGACGCTGCGACTCATCGCGCGGCGCAGGTTCTGGCGCTCCTCCTCCTTGCGGCGGCGCTTGATGCCGGCGGCGATGGTGCTGATGACCTGCTCGTTCTGGAAGGGCTTGCGGATGCAGCCGATGGCGCCGCGCTCCCACGCGCCGATGGCCGTGTCGAACGTGGCGTAGGCCGTAATCATGACGACGACGGCTTCGGGGTCGAACTTCAGGATCTCTTCGAGCGCGCGCAGGCCGCCCATGCCGGGCATCGAAACGTCGAGCAGCACCACGTCGTAGGCGCGGCGCTCGTAAGCCTCCAAACCCTCTTCACCCGTCCGCGCCAAATCAACGCGGTAGCCCTCCGCCGAGAGCAACGTCTCCAGCACGTCGCGCATGATCTCCTCGTCGTCCACGACGAGGACGGAACCCTTTTTCGCCATTGCAACCTCGGATAAAAGTCTGAAGTCTGGAGTCTGAAGTCAAAACAATTTCTGACTCCAGACTCATTTTATAACGGGCGGCGGGGCGCTGACGAACCGGGGGCCGTCGCGTCTTTCATCTGACGTTCGTCGTGGTGTGTCTGGGGGTCAACACTTTGGTGCCCGAAGGAGATGGGGCGGGGCGTCGGCGCTCGGCGGTGACGAACAGCTCGAAAGGGTCTTCACCGAAGCCGGCAGTGCGGACGTAGATTTGCGCCGCGTTGAGGTCTTCGGTTGATGGAAGGCTCCCCATGTAGACGATGCGCCCGTCGGGGATAATAGCCCAGAGAATGTAGACGCTGGCGCCGACGACGGAGGGCAGGGGCACGCCGCGAAAGTTGGCGCGGACGTAGGCGCTGCCCGAATGCGTGGCCGTGCGCGCCGTGCCGCTCGCCCGCGCCGCCTCGCGCTCGCCCTGAAATTCAATCACGCGCCCGCCGCCGCTGGCCTTGAGCGCATGGTCAACCTCGGCGAAGAAATCGCCGGCGCGGCTGCGCGTTCGTTTGCGGTTAACGCGAGATGGATCGGAGTCATTTCTGCTCTCCGACTTGGCAGGCCGGCGACCTTCGCGCGCCGTCGGGGGAGGGAGAGAGGCGGGCGCTTCCTCATTCACTGTCGGGTAGAGCGTCGTCGCCTCGTTCGCGCGGGTCGAGAGGACGGGCGAGCCGGGGCGCTCCGGGTCGGGCGAGCTTTCCGCCGTGATAACCACGCTGTAGCGCTCGAAGCCGTCGGGGCGCTCGAAGGCGAGACCGCCGTTGCCGCGCTCGTCGCGTTTGAGTTCGCCGAGGCGCGCGATGCGCCCCTCGCTGACGGCCCACACGACGTAGGTGCGCGCGTCCGGCGAGATTGTTCGCGGGTCGGGCAGCGAGAGCACGGTCAAGCGCCCGCTCCCACCGTTGCCGCTCGGCTCGACCGTCACGTTCCCACTCGCCGGCGGCGCAAAGGAGCGCATCCGCAGGTCGAGCCGCTCCGTCTGCCGCGCGCCCGCCGCGCCGCCCGCCGCGACGCGAAAAATATCCGGCGGGGCAAACAGCCACGCCGCACACGTCAACAGGAGACACAGCACACACAGGTGCGCGCGCACGAAGACGAAGCGTCCATGCCTGCTCTTTGTCATATCGAGGGAAACCTGCTTTGAATTTTTATCAGCGCGAGCGCGTGTGAGATTAGCATCGGCGGGGGAAAAAGAAAAAATTTCTTTAGCGATGAAGCGCGGATGACCGGGTAACGTAGCCCGCGAATGCAGGGCTTGCCGTGACAAATTTCGGGGTCCATCGTAATCCGTTCGGCAAGGTTCATAAAGCGCCTCCGATCAGAATCATGCTACGAGACCTGTTAAATCTTAATGCCTAGGCTGGAAGGCGTGTGCATCTCATTGGCCCGGCGGCGCGTGTCACAGGCGGATAGGTTTTCAATCGCCCACAGCTTGTAATCGTATCGCGCGCGCGCTGGTGACGGGGAGCGTGATGCGGAAGGTGGTGCCGCG
>JBGTBQ010000064.1:0-17958 GCA_041749275.1 Pyrinomonadaceae bacterium
GCGCGCGTCGCGGGGTTGCCGCTCGTCTTCGTGGCGGCGTTCTTAGGCGCGGGCGTGGCGGTCGCCATCGTCTACCGGCTCGCGCGCACGGGCGCAGGCGTGCTGCCGGGGGCGCTGCTTTTGGCGGGCGTCGTGATGAACACCATCGCGGCGGCGGGCGTCATCATCATCCAGTATTTTTCCGACTACTCGCGCGCGTTGCAAATCCTGCGCTGGACTATCGGCAGCCTCGACGTGGTCGGCTTCGATCTCATCTGGCGGATGCTCATCTTCCTCGTGCCGGGCTGGCTGATTCTGTTCAGCGCGGCGCGCGACCTGCATCTTCTGGCGATGGACGAGGAGACGGCGGCGAGCCTCGGCGTCAACGTCCGGCGCAGCGAGCGGCTGGTCTACGCCGCGTCCAGCCTGCTGGTCGGCGTGACGGTCGCGGTCGGTGGTACTATTGGCTTCGTCGGACTGATCGTGCCCCACGCAGTACGCCTGCTCTTCGGCGAGGACGTGCGAATCGTCCTCCCGTGCTCGTTCGTGTTGGGTGCGGCCTTTCTGATGCTTGCCGACATGCTGGCGCGCACGGTTTTGGGCGCGGGCGAGTTGCCCGTCGGCGCGATTACGGCGCTTGCGGGCGGCCCCGTTTTTCTGTGGCTGCTGCGTCGGCAGCAGCGTTACGCGGCGATGTGAAAAGAGCTATTGACGATTAGCTGTTAGCTTTCAGCTTTTTGTCTTTAGTTCATCCCTAACACCTAACAGCTAATCGCTACCATTTGACTACTATGAAAATCCTGAGAGAACTTTTCGCGAAGAACAAGAACTGGGCGGCGGGGATCATCGCCGACGACCCGAACTTTTTCAAGGAGTTGGCGCTCCAACAGTCGCCGAACTATCTGTGGATCGGCTGCTCGGACAGCCGCGTGCCACCCACGCAGCTCGTCGGTCTCTCGCCGGGCGATATGTTCGAGCATCGCAACGTGGCGAACGTCGTCGGCCACACCGATCTCAACTGCCTCTCGGTCATGCAGTACGCGGTCGAAGTGTTGCGCGTGAATCACATCATCGTCTGCGGCCACTACGGTTGCGGCGGCGTACAGGCGGCGTACCAGCGCAAGAAGTTCGGACTCATTGACAACTGGCTGCGCCACGTGCAGGACGTGGTGCAGAAGCACACGCCGGTGCTTGAAGCCATCGCGGACGAGACGGAGCGGCTGCGGCGTCTATGCGAGCTGAACGTCGTCGAGCAGGTGGCGAACGTCTGCCAGACCACGGTCGTCGAAGGCGCGTGGGCGAACGGGCAGGAGTTGGCCGTGCACGGCTGGGTTTACGATCTTGAGGATGGCCTGCTGCGCGACCTCGGCGTCTGCGTTACGCGCGATGACGATGCCGCATCCGTGTATGAATCGGCGGTCGCTCTGGCCGGGACCGCGTGCCGTGTCGGAGATTTTGAATGAGCATCGCAACGAAGCACGGCGACAAGGGCGAGACGGGTCTCATCGGCGGCGACCGCGTGTCGAAGGCTGACTTGCGCGTCGAGGCTTACGGGACGATTGACGAGATGGGCGCGGCGCTGGGTTTCGCGCGCTCGATCTGTGACGATGAAGAGGTGAAGGAGCTGACGAAAGCGATCCAGCGCGAGCTGTTCACGGTCGCGGGCGCGGTCGCCAACCCCGCGAGCAGCGAGGCGTCGCCGACCACTTACGTCACGCCGGAGATGGTCGCGGCGCTGACCGCGCACGTCAACCGCATCGAAGCGACGGAGGGCATTCTCTCCGATTGGTCTCTGCCGGGCGAGCACGCGGCGGCGGCGGCATATGATGTGGCGCGCACGGTTTGCCGTCGCGCGGAACGATGCGTCGTGCGTCTCGCCGAAGCGGGCGAAGCGGTCAGCCCCCGCGTCATCGTTTACCTCAATCGCCTCTCCGACCTCATCTGGCTCTTTGGACGCCTGCTCGAACTCCGCGCGGGCGTCAACGCGCGCCTCCGCGACGACGAACACAAGGGGCCGCGCTGGTCGCGGGCATGGTAAAGAAAGGACTGAGGACTGAGGTTGCAAGCTTCTTCTTTCTCAGTCCTCAGTCCTCAGCACTTGCATGATTACCTGCCGCTCGCGCCCGCCGTCGAACTCGCATAAGAAAATTCCCTGCCAGCGACCGAGTAAAAGTTCGCCGTCGGCGAAGGGCACGGTGATGCTCGAGCCGACGAGCGTCGCTTTGATGTGCGCGTCGGAGTTCTCCTCGCCGTGGCGAAAACCCATGCCGTGCTGTGGGATGAGCGTGCGGAGGGCGTGGAGCATATCGCGCGGCACGTCCGGGTCGGCGTTCTCGTTGACCGTGAGGCCGGCGGTCGTGTGGCGCACGAAGAGCACGCACACGCCCGCGCGCGCGCCCGATTCTTTCAGCTTGCGCCGCACCTCGTCCGTAAACTCGACCAGTTCTTCGCGTCCGCGCGAGCGTACTTTCAACGTGTACATGATGGCGTGATTATGCCGGGGCCGCACGTCACTTTTCCAGCACGAAGCTCGCGGGCACGAACTCCACGGCCACGAGGTCGCCGCCCGACTTCTCTTTCGCGCGGTAGGTGACGACGACTTGGCTTTCGGGTTTGCGCGGGCCGCAGCCGATCTCACCGCCGGCCTCGTTTTGCGTGAAGGCCATGAAGTGGATGCCGCTCATGTCGCCGCCGAAGAGCTTGAGCACCTGCTCGCCGACGCGGATGTGGAAGATGGCGCCCTTCGCGTTGCACTCGACGCGCGTGAAGACGCCGCGCGCACGCATCTCGCCCGGTTGCGGTTTACGCATCGCCTCGCGCATGGAGAGGGCCATCGCCTCTTCCACCGTCATGCCGTCGGTGTCGGGCGTGTTCGGGCCGCTCGATTCGGCGCGCTCGTCCGGCGCGCTCGTCTCGCCCGGCCTCGCGCGCCTGCCAAGTCGGGGCGGGCCGCCGTCGTTGGCGCTCGTCTCGCCTCCGGCTCCGTCCGCGCCGCGCGAGGACTTGAACTGCGCCATCTGCTCCTGAATGTTCTTGATCGAACTGAGGAGCGACTGCGCGTTGGCCTTCATCCGCGCGTCGGGCGCGCTGGCGGCGAGCGGCTCGATAATTTTGCGCGCCCCGTCGAAGTCCTGCTTGAGCAGGTAGAGTTGCGCGAGGTCGAGTTGGAACTGTTGCTCGCCGGGCGTGAGCAGGAGCGCACGTTTCAAAAGCTCGATGCTCTCGTCCACCTGCTCGCCCGTCACCATATTGACGAAGGCGAGCAGGCTGTACGACGCGGCGAAGTCGGGCTTCAGCTCGATGGCCTTTCTGAGCGCCACGCGCATCTCGCCCGCCCTCTCCGGCGCGTAGGAGGAGACGAAGCCCATCTCGCTCATGCCCTCGCGTGAGAGCGTGTAGGCAAAGTAGTAATGCGCGAGGTGGTTGCGCGCGTCCGAGGCCACGGCGCGGCGCAGATGTTCTTTGGCCTCGGCGAATCGCCGTTGCCGCATACGCAGCATACCGAGTGACGCCTGCGTCATCGCGTCGTTCGCGTCGAGCGCAACCGCCTTTTGCAGATTCGCTTCGGCCTGTTCGAGCAGGCCGGGAGAGTGCAGCGCGAGGTCGCCGAGGTAAGCCAGCCCCTGCGCCTCGGTCAGTCCCGTGGTCTGCATCGTGGCGGTGGGGTCGAGCTTCTGGCCGAGATCGAAAGTGACATACGGATAGGTGTCGCGGCGAATGTAGTCGCGCAGTTCCTTCTCGATGACCTCGATGTCGGCGCCGAAGGCGGCCTCGAAACTCTCCTGCTGGCTCGCGCCGTCGCCGACCAACTCTAAGTAGCGGTTGAGCTGTGGCTGGCGCCGGCGCTCCTTGCCGAGCATGAGATAGTGGACGAGCGCCCACGACTGTGCATAGAAGACGCCGCGCTTACTCTGCTCGTTGTAGTGCGGCGACGAGTGGTCAACGGCGAAGAGCGTCCGCAAAGGGAGGAGCTTCTGCTCGCGCAGGTAGAAGACGTGCGGGGCGATGGGCTTGCCGATTTCCGCCTTCTCGCCCTTCGGCACTTCCAGCGTGCTGTAGAACTCGGCCAGCCCCTCGTTGAGCCAAGCGGGCGTATTCGACGAGACGTTGTTCTTGACGAGCAGGTGCATGTACTCGTGGAAGATGATGGAGAAGGGGCTATCGGCGCCGCTGCGCGTCTCGGCGCTCAACGTGATGTAGTTCACGTCCTCGCCCGGCTGGAAGTAGCCGGCGCTGTTGCGGGGGTTGAACGGTTTGTAGGAGTTCGGGTTCTTGAAGACGATGACCGTGGTCGGCACCGAGTCGCTCAGGCGCGCGCGCTTGAAGACACGCGAGAAGGCGTGGCGGAACTGTTCGAGGCGCGACGCCACCTGCTGGATGTCCTTCTCGGAGGCGTTGCCGACGAGATGGAAATTCTGCGAGCGCACGCTCGTCCAAGTGTCTTTGGCCGACACGGAGGCGTGCGCCGCGAAGAGCACGAGGGCCGCGGCGACAATCAAGTAGAGGCGTTTCATCGGCGGAATCTCCGGGTGAGTTTAAAGCGTACCCGCCACCGGGAGGCGTGGGCGCAAGGTGCGAGAAGGGCGTCCTGACCGACAGGTAAAGGGCACGCCCGACGATGCGTTGAGAATCTTACAGGTCGTTTTCGGCCAGTGTCAAAACGAAAGCCGCCGAAGTCACAGTGGGGCTTCGGCGGTTTTCACTCTCAAGTCCCGTCAGCGCGAACCCGTGCGCCGCAGGAGCGTCCAACCGGCGGGAAGGGCGGCGGCGGCGAGCGCGATTTTGACGACATCGCCGATGAGGAAGGGCGCGACGCCCAGGTTGAAAGCTGCGCCCGGCGTCCTGAAGAAAAGCGTGAGCCACAGCCAGCCGCCCGCGAGGATGGCAAGCGAGCCGATGAACATCGCCGCCGCCGCCGTCAGGAACCTTCTGTCCCAGCCGCGCTCGGCCAGCGCGCCGGTGACGAAAGCCGCGACGGGGAAGGCGAACAGATAGCCGGCGGTCGCGCCCGCGAAGTGTGACAATCCAGCCGCGCCGCCGCGGAAGAAGGGGAGGCCGACCGCGCCCTCCGCGAGATAGGCGAGCATCGCCAGCGCGCCGAGGCGCGAACCCAGCAGCGCCCCCGTCAGCAGCACCGCGAAGGTCTGCCCCGTCACGGGCACGGGCGTCCACGGCAGCGGGATCACGACCTGCGCCGCCAGCGCCGTCAGCAGACTGAAACCCACCACCAGCGCGAACGACCTCGCCCCATCCAGCGGCGCGACCAGCGCGCCCACCAGCGTCTCAGCTTTTGCGTATGTACTCACGTATGCACCTCATTGATGAGTGAAGAGTGATAAGCATGAGCGGTTTCTTATCACTCTTCACTCGTCACAGCCGTTATCTCGCTGAACCGATCCGCATCCCGTAGAACGAGCGCCAGACGAAGTAGAGCGAGACGAGGAAGAAGAGGGCGGCGAGCGCCCAGTTGACGGTTGCGCCGTACTGTCCCGACAGGCTCAGGGCCAGTTCGACGGCGAGCAGGCCGAAGAGCGTCGTAAACTTGATGACCGGGTTCATCGCCACCGAGGAGGTGTCCTTGTAGGGATCGCCCACGGTGTCGCCGACCACGGTCGCCTCGTGCAGCGGCGTGCCTTTGGCCTTGAGTTCGACCTCGACGATCTTCTTGGCGTTGTCCCATGCGCCGCCCGCGTTCGCCATGAAGATGGCCTGATAGAGACCAAAGATGGCGATGGAGATGAGATAGCCGATGAAGAAGTAGGGGTCAACGAAGGCGAAGGCGAGCGATGCGAAGAAGACCGTGAGGAAGATGTTGAACATCCCCTTCTGCGCGTACTGCGTGCAAATCTCCACGACCTTCTTGCTGTCCTCGACGGAAGCCTTCTTGATCTCATCACCCAGCTTGATGTTCGCCTTGATGAACTCGACGGCGCGATAGGCTCCGGTCGTCACGGCCTGTATGGACGCGCCGGTGAACCAGTAGATGATGGCGCCGCCGGTGATGAGGCCCAGCAGGAAGAGCGGGTTCAGGAGCGAGAGGCTCTCGAAAAAGGCGGCGAGACCTTGCGTCTCGGTGCGCCCGCCTTCGAGCGCGCTCGCGATGGCGTTGCCGCGGAGGATTTGGATGATCGAGAAGATCATCGTCGTCGCGCCGACGACCGCCGTGCCGATCAGCACGGGCTTCGCCGTTGCCTTGAAGGTGTTGCCCGCGCCGTCGTTCTCTTCCAAAAGATGCTTGGCGCGCTCGAAGTTGACGTTGATGCCAAACTCCTGCTTGACATCTTGCTCGACGTTCGGCTGCTGCTCGATGAGCGACAGCTCATAGACCGACTGCGCGTTGTCGGTGACGGGGCCGTAGGAGTCCACGGCAATCGTCACCGGCCCCATTCCGAGGAAGCCGAAGGCGACGAGGCCGAAGGCGAAGACGGCGGGCGCGTCCATCAGTGCGCCGAGACCCTGCGTGCTGAAGATGTAGGCAATCGCCATCAGGGCGGTGATAGCGAGGCCGATCCAGAACGCGGAGAAGTTGCCGGCGACGAGGCCCGACAGGATGTTAAGGCTCGCTCCGCCCTCGCGCGAAGAGGTGACGACTTCTCTGACGTGGGCCGACTCGGTCGAGGTGAAGACCTTGACGAGTTCGGGGATGACGGCGCCGGCGAGTGTGCCGCACGAGATGATCGTCGCCAGCTTCCACCACAGTGACGAGTCGCTGCCGAGGATCGGGATCATCAGATACGAGACGATGTAAGTCAGCACGACCGAGATGACCGAGGTGATCCAGACGAGCGACGTGAGCGGCTTCTCGAAGTTCATCGTCTCGGCCCGCTCGTAGCGCGATTTCGCCAACGCTTCGTTGATGAAGTATGAGAGCGCGGAAGCGACCACCATCATCACGCGCATGACGAATATCCAGACGAGGAGTTGCACCTGCACGGCTTCGCGCCCGACCGCGAGGAGAATAAAGGTGATGAGCGCGACGCCCGTCACACCGTAGGTCTCAAAGCCATCCGCGCTCGGCCCCACGGAGTCGCCCGCGTTGTCGCCCGTGCAGTCGGCGATGACGCCGGGGTTGCGCGCGTCGTCCTCTTTGATGCCGAAGACGATCTTCATCAGGTCGGAGCCGATGTCGGCGATCTTCGTGAAGATGCCGCCCGCGATACGCAGGGCCGCCGCGCCTAAAGATTCGCCGATGGCGAAGCCGATGAAGCACGGGCCGGCGTAGTCGCGCGGGATGAAGAGCAGGATGAAGAGCATGATTAGCAGTTCCACGCTGATGAGCATCATGCCGATGCTCATGCCCGCCTTGAGCGGGATGGCGTAGATCGGGTACGGCCTGCCTTCGAGCGAGGCGAAGGCCGTGCGCGAGTTGGCGAAGGTGTTGACGCGGATGCCGAACCACGCGACGCCGTAAGAGCCGGCGATGCCGATGAGGCTGAAGAGCAGGATAATCGCCACTTTCAAGGGCGGGAAGCCGTGCTCGATAGCGCCCGTCACCGTGTTTACGGTCTCGGCGAGAAAACCGAAGTAGGCGGCGGCGATGGCGCCGATAAAGAGCCACAGAATGAGAATGAACTTGCCCTGCGTGATGAGATAGGTCTTGCAGGTCTCGTAAATCAACTCCGAAATCTCAAGCATCGAGCGATGGACGGGCAGGTTTTTAAGCTCCCGGTAGATCATCAACCCGAAGAGCAGGCCGAGCACGCAGACGACGATACCGACGAGGAGCAGCGTGTGCCCGTCAACGCCGAGGAAGCTCTGCCGCGACAAATCGGGCAGCAGGAGGTTCGCTTCGCCTCCGGCCTTGCGCGTCACGGTGTTCGCGGCGGGGTTGTTCCCCTGCGCCAGTGCGGAAGTGACATTGAGTAAGAAGAGTGCGACGCCGGACACGGCGGCGAGCGCGCGGCGCGCGGATGACGTTTTGATAAACGACGGTAACGTGGTTTCCAAGATCAGACGATTCCTTTCAATTCATGTAATGACAGACGAGTGAAAGCCTTTTGCACAGGGGGCGCGAGCGACCACAACGGCGTCCGGACAGACGAGCGCCTATTCGAGAGGAGCAAGTCATATCCTACTGGCTGTTATTCTGGACTCGCCAAAAGCGGGCATTATCGCCGATTTCAGCACTGACTGTCCACACCGGAGGGAAGGTGAAAGGCAAAAGCGGGAAGGCCGCGTCCGTGTTTCTTGCGCTTATCGGCATGGGCGCGGCGACAATGCGCGGGAGGGAAATTCATGCTCAGGTCACAGGCCGCCGACGCGGGTGACCGGATGAAAAATAATCCAGACCTCTTCTTCGCTCAAAGCTTCCATCAACAACAACCGAATCTCGTTTAGATAATTCGTTAGCTCCGCGCGCTGTTCGTCGTGCTCAATGTCCAGATCGAAATCGCAAAAGAGAACGTGGATGGCGTCACGAACGAGATGAGCCTGTGTCGTAGAAGTGTAGAGTCCGGTAAACGGAGTCGTCAGAGTTGAGCCGCCGCGAGCGTAAGCCAGTTCTTCGGCGACCCATTCGGTCACGATTTGATAATCGGCTGAGTCCGATCTGATCGGTATGAAAATCTCAACGCGAGTTCGCTTCTCTGTGGGCACGAAGGGCCTCCCTGAGCTTGTCCGCGCGTTCAGGCAGGGAGCGCATGCGCCTGATGGTTTCTTCCGGCGAATTCTCTAGTGTGAGCGGGTGCTGTTGCGAGATGGAAGGGCTTTCGGCCTGCTCTTCCAACCGGTCGGTAGAAATCTGCTCCATAGTTTGTTACCTCGCGGAAGATTGTAGCATGGCGACACTGGCTCGCTAACCCAGCACTCCTCGCCGTCGCTCGTCGTACAGGGCTTTATGCTGTTGCCCGCGCGCGCGGGCTGAAGGCAAGGTTACTTTCGTCTTCCTTATTCCAGACTCACCGCCGGATGGGCGGGGACGAGCGTGTCGCGCCGGCGGTCGGAGCGCAGGCGCACGAGCGCGAGCACGGCGAGGTAGACGGCGAGCGCGACGAGCGCGGCGGAGGCGACGGCGTTGATAAACTCGACATCCAATTGGCCCGCCGCGATTTTCGTCACGCGCAGGTTGCCGATGACGAGCGCGACGAGCGCCCAGAGCGTAATCGTCAGCACGAAGAGCATCGGCAGGAGCGTGTAGGCGATGCGCCGCCGCGCCTGATAGAGCCACGTCGTGATCGTGAGGAGCGTCAACGCGGCGAGCAACTGGTTCGACGCGCCGAACAGCGTCCAGAACTTCAACCACGAGTTCGGCGGCGCGAACGTGATGAAGTAGAAGGGCAGCGCTATCGTCAAAATCGTCCCGGCGAGCGCGCCCGCGCGCCCCTTCCAGCCGAACAACTCCTGCACGATGTAGCGACCGAGGCGCGTACAAACGTCGAGCGTGTCGAAGACGAAAGTGGAGAAGGCCATCGCGCCGAACGTCGTGGCGATGGTGAGATTCTTCTCGCCGATGATGAGCGTCAGAAACTGGCCGATGCCGCCGCCGTAAATAGTGCCCGGCGCTTTACCTTTCAGAGTCTCTTGCGCGGCGATCATCACGGTGACGAGCGCGATCAGCGCGACGAATCCTTCGGCGAGCATCGCGCCGTAGCCGACGGGCCGGATGTGCGACTCGCGGTCAACCTGTTTCGAGGTCGTGCCGGAACAGACCAGCCCGTGAAAGCCCGAACACGCCCCGCACGCGATGGTCACGAAGAGAAACGGGAAGAGCATCCCCGTCATGCCGCCCACGTCCCACGACTTGAAGGCGGGCTGTTTGATCTCGTAGCCGCCGAAGAAGACGCCGAAGACGCCGAGCGCGATGGCCGCGTAGAGGATAAAGCCGCCGAGATAGCCGCGCGGCTGCAACAGCGCCCACACCGGAACCATCGAAGCGACGCAGCAGTAGATGAGGATGAGCAGCCCCCACGACTTGTGATCCAGCACGAACGTCGTCGAGATGAGCGTGCCCACCCACGAGAGCGCGAACGCCGCCGGCACGAAGACGACCGTGACGAGCCACAGCGGCGGGTTGAGATATTTCTGCACGAGGCCGAGCACAATGGAGAGCAGCAGGTAGAGCACGCTCGCCGCCGCGACCGCGCCGCCGGGGTTGAAGTTGACGTTCGCCGCGCGCAGCTCCTCCGACCCGCCGACGAAAGTTCCGGCGGTGATGTCGGCGAAGGCGACGATGACGTAGACGAGCGCGATAAAGATAAAGGCCATGATCGCGCGCCCCGCCTTGTTGCCGAGATGCTCGCGCGTAATCTCCGCGACCGAAGTCGCGCCGTGCCGGACGGAAGCCGCGAGGCTCGTAAAATCGTGCACCGCGCCGATGAGCACCACGCCCAAACCGATCCACAACAGACACGGCAGCCACCCGAACGCCTGACACGCGAGAATCGGCCCCGCAATCGGCCCGGCGGCGGCAATCGCCGAGAAGTGCTGCCCGAACAGATAGAACGGCTTCGTCGGCACGAAGTCCACGCCATCGTTCACTCGGTGCGCCGGCGTCGTGCGCGCATCGTCCAACTGGAACTGTCGCGCCACCCACCCGCCATACAGGCGATAAGCGGCAACGAGCAGCGCGACGAATCCGAGCGCGAGCAATGTCAGACTCACACGAAAGACCTCCTCCGGGGCGAGATGACGAAAGAGCCGTTGATTGTGCGCCGCATTCTAACAACTTCTCCCGCGTTCGGCAGCCAAAGATTTGGGCGCGGGCGGAAGTTCGGATGTGGTTGGAACTCAGTTGAGTGGCAGGGCGCGCGGCGGGTTTAACGCAGAGGGCGCAGAGAAGACGCAGAGAGCGCAGAGGATTTCTCTGTGTCCTCTGCGTCTTCTCTGCGCCCTCTGCGTTAAATCGTCGTCCACCCGACACTCAACCTGACTCACAACCTCACGGTCGGCCAAACTCCTACCCGCGCTCCCGGCGGAAAAGTTGTTGACAACCGCCACGCGCCTCTGTAAACCATTGTCCGGCGATTGACAGGCCAAGCTCACAGCTTTTCTCAACCTTCTTTCAACTCTCGCCGGGGCGCGCGATGAACACCAAACTCAAAGTCGTCATGTTCACCGATCAGGTGAAGTCCACCCTCCACACGGCGCGGCGCACGCACACGGAAATCGAGCAGGTCGCGCGCGAGCAGGACGACCTCACGGCGGAAGTGTTGCGCCAGACGCACGGCGCGCAGCTCAAGGACACGGGCGACGGCTGCCTCGCGCTGTTTCAGTCCGTCCTCGAAGCCGTGCAGGCCGGGATGCTCATCCAAAAACGTGTGGCCGCGCGCAACGCCGCGCAAGGGGCCGAGCAGTTGCGCTTCGAGCTGCACGTCGGGATAGATGTGGGCGATCTCGTCGTGCGCGACAACGGCGACGTGCGCGGCGAGGCCGCCAACCGCTGCGCCCGCATCTGCTCGGAGTGTCCGTCGGGCGAGGTCTACATTTCCGACACCGCCGCGAGCGCCCTCAAGAAGAACGAGATCGAACTCGAATCGCTCATCTTGCCACCGCTCAAGGACGGTGAAGGCGAGATGACGGTTTACCGCGTGGCCTTGCTCCGCGTCTGGCCCGAAGGCGCGGTCAATCCCTTCATCTGGCGCGGCGGCATCACACGCGGCGAAGACTTCCACGACCGCGAGAACGAGCAGCGCACGCTCCGCGCCTTTCTCGGCGGGCAACAGAATTGCCAGATCGTCGGCCCGCGCCGCATCGGGAAGACTTCGCTGCTCCGGCACATCGAGCGCGCCGCGCCGAAGTGGGATGGGGCGGCGCGCGTCGCTTATCTCGATTTGCAAGATGCGCGCTGCCACACCCTCAAGGGCTGGCTCGCGCTCGCCTCGCGCCAGTGCAAGTGGACGACGCAGGCCACGACGCTCGCCGACTTCTCCGAATGCGTTGACGCCGCGCTGTCGGACGGCGCACATCCCATCCTCTGTCTCGACGAGTTTGAAGAACTGACCACGCGCCGCGACGAGTTCACGCGCGACTTCTTCCTGACGCTCCGCTCCTGCGCTCAGAGCGGCCTGTCCGTCGTCACCGTCTCGCAGCGCGCCCTGAGCGAGTTGACCGACCGCGGCGACCCGACTTCGCCCTTCTACAACACCTTCCCGCTCCTGCGTCTCGGCCCCTTCGCCGTGGCGGACGCCGAAGATTTCGTTACGCTTTACCGCGCGGGCGTGCCGTCTTTCACGACGGATGAGAGGCGGGCGATTCTCGATTTTGCAAAGGGGCACCCGCTGGCGCTGCAAGTGGCGTGCTTCCACGTGCTGGAAGCGAAGGACGGCGGCGGCGCGAGCCTGCCCGCCGCAATTCAAAAGGCGGCGGACGAAATGAAAGTCCTCGTGCCCGACGGCTGGTAAACCTGCGCCGCCATGAAAGACTACCTCCGCTGGTCGCTCCGGCAACTCTATCTCATCTACTTCTGGCCGACGCGCTTCGAGCGCGAAGTCGAAGGCGACGAGCAAGGCCCAGTCAAACAGAGGCTCGTCAAATCCATTCGCTACCACGTCGGACTGCTCCCGTGGATAGTTGTTCTGGCTGTCCTCGGAAACCTGATCGCCGGTTACGCCTGCGAGTTATTCGGGATACCCTTTAACTGGGGCGAGTCATGGCGTGGTGTGGCGTTCGGCGTGGCGTTCGGCGTGGCGTTCTGGTTAACCTATTTTCGATTGGTGACGTATCCGTTCGATGTTGTCTTATCCGTCGCCACGTACATCGCAGGCTGGCGGCGTCACGACGCGGCGGAAAGAGCGTGGCGGTGGTGTCCGGTGGCATGGAACGAAGTGATCTGGCTGCCGCTGCCTTTCGCCGGCAAGCTGCTGGCCTTACTTGTGAAACAGAACAGGGAAGAAGGCTTCAGGCAAATAGCTTTCGTCGTCGCCGAACGAGAACTTCAACGCCGCGTCGCGCTCTCCGCGCTGGTCGAAGTGGCGATCAGCGATTTGAGGGCCAAGTCGCTTTCGGAACTGCCCGACATCGCGGACAAGTTGGGATGGACGACGGACGCGCCCGGCGGCGAGTTGCCCGTCGAGCTGGCCGCGGGCCTGCCGCGCTTCGACCGCGTGGCGCAGCACGCCGGGCAGTACCTCATTCTCAACAGCGCGTATCGCAAAAGCGATGCGCTGGATCGTGCGCTGGCCGAGGTTGATTCACTACAACGCAGTTTGATTGCGGCGCGTGGGCGGTACGCGCCGCGCCTGCTTCAGGTGGCGAACGAGTGGCGCGGGCTGCTGGACGTGGAGCGGGAAAAGGTCGGGGCGCTGGCCGAAGCGTCGCGGGAGATTCCGAACCCGTTCGTGTTCGGCAACCCGGTCGTGGAGACGGAGCACAACGTCTTCGCGGGGCGGCGCGACATCGTGCGACAGATCGAGGCGAACATGCTCGGCGCGGCGCAGACGCCGACGCTGCTCTTGCACGGCCCCCGCCGGATGGGGAAGACGAGCATCCTGAATCAACTGCCGCGTCTGCTGGGGCCGGACTTCGCGCCCGCCGTGGTGGATTGCCAGAACCCCGCGGTGACGGAGAGCAAGGCCGCGCTGCTGCGCTATCTCTCGCGCGCGTGCAGCGAAGGACTGCGGCGGCGGCGCGTGCGTGTCGAGCCGTTGGCGGCGGCGGCGCTCGCGCGCGAGCCGTTCGCCGCGTTCGACGAGTGGCTGGACGCGGTGGAGCGTGCGATGCCGGAGGGGATGCGTGCGCTGTTGTGTCTGGACGAGTACGAGCGTTTGCAGGCGACGCTGGAAGCGGGGTGGGGCGGGGCATTCTTGGACGCGCTCCGGCACACGCTTCAGCATCGCCCGCGCGTGGTGTTGATGTTCACGGGCGCGCACACGTTTCAGGAACTCGGCCCCGCTTGGACGGATCGCTTTATCAGCGCGCGGCGCGTGCGCGTGAGCTTCCTCCGGCGCGCGGACGTGGAGTTGTTGTTGACCGAGCCGATACCGGAGTTCGACATGAAGTACGCGCCGGGCGCGCTCGATGCGGTCATCGCGGCAACGAGCTGCCAGCCGTTTCTGACGCAGGCCGTGGCCTTCGAACTGGTGCAGCATCTCAACGAGCAGGAGCGCAAAGAGGCGACGCCCGACGACGTGGAGACGGCGATTGCGCGTGCGCTCGTGAGCGGCGGCGAGTATTTTGCGAACGTGTGGAGCGACGCCGGGGCGGAAGGACAGGCCGTCCTCAACTCGGTCGCCGCGGGCGAGACGCCGCCGAGTGCGCCCGCCGCGTTGGCGTGGCTGCGCGAGCACGACGTGCTGAACGGCGAAGGGGAGTTTGCGGTCGAGATGGTGAAGCGTTGGGTGCGGATGAAGACGTTGTAGGTGTGCCGCGCACCATCACGCACGCCCTCTTGAAACAGTCTATATGCAGAACACGCCAAGATACCGATTGCGCTCTTCGCGCTCACGCGCTCAATGCAAGCGAGACGCTTGCGCCCCCGGCATTCGCGCTCCGGCACACGCTTCAGCATCGCCCGCGCGTGGTGTTGATGTTCACGGGCGCGCACACGTTTCAGGCACTCGGCCCCGCTTGGACGGATCGCTTTATCAGCGCGCGGCACTCTTTTCCGATGTAGCTCCGTGGGAGCGGACTGTTCAAACATTTCGCTCCTACGGAGCTTGGCAGCCATCAGTCACGGCGGGCTACAAACATTCCGCTCCTACGGAGCTAACTTTCAAACAATCACTCAACATGAATGTGGTTAATCGCGTCCCGCTATAGCACTATCGCCTCGGCCAACTTCCTGCCTCCTGCTCCTGCCTCCTGCCTCCTTGCTTTTGAGGTCTTTCAGAATCTCGCGGCTCGCGTTCATGCCGGGAGCGCCGGTGACGCCGCCGCCGGGGTGCGTGCCCGCGCCGCAGAGATAGAGGCCGCGAATCGGCGTGCGATACCGCGCCCAGCCGATGACGGGGCGAAAGGTGTAGAACTGTTCGAGCGACATCTCGCCGTGATGAATATGCCCGCCCGTCAGACCGTACTCGCGTTCGAGGTCGGGCGGCGTGATGATCTGCCCTTCGATGATGATGTCGCGGATGTTCGGCGCGTAAGTTGAAAGAGCGTTGACGACCGCGTTCGCAAACTCCTCGCCGCGCGTGAGCCAGTCGCCCTCTTTCAACTCGTAGGGCGCGAACTGCGCGTAGATGGACATGACGTGCTTGCCGGCGGGCGCGAGCGTCGCGTCGGTGAGCGTCGGGAGGGTGATGTCCATGTAGGGAGCGGGCGAGAAGTCGCCGTACTTCGCCGCGTCGTAGGCGCGTTCGAGATAGTCTATGTCCGGCCCGATGTGGATGCGCCCGGAGAGCGTCGCCGCCGTCTCGCCGCCCGTGCCCTTGAGCGCCGTAAACTCCGGCAGCGCGTCGAGCGCGAGGTTGATCTTCGCCGCCGCCCCCTTCGAGCGGTAGCCGCGCACTTTCGAGATGAAATCGGGGTCGAATTCGACCGGGTCAACGAGGCCGAGGAAGGTGCGGCGCGGGTCCGCGTTCGAGACGACGGCGCGCGCCGCAATCTCTTCGCCGCTTTCGAGCACGACGCCCGTCGTCGCGCCGTCTTTGATCGTGACATGTGCGACGCCCGCATCGGTGCGAATCTCCGCGCCCGCCGCCTTCGCCGCCGAAGCGAGCGCCTCGGTGAGCGCGCCCATGCCGCCTTTGTAGAAAGAGGCGGGCGCGATGGCGCTCCCGCCGAACGCGGCCTGCATCAGCAGCGGCACGCTCGTCCCGGCAGACCACGGCCCGGCGAATGCGCCGTAGATGCCGCGCGCGGCGATGGTCGCACGCAACAGCTCCGTCTCGAACCATTCGGCCACGAGGTCGGCGACCGCCATCGGCCCCCAGCGCAGCAGGCGGTAGGCGTCGCGTTTGCCGAGTCCGCGAAACTCCTTGCCGAGTTTCAGGAAGTTCCACACGTCCGCCGCGCCGGGACTGTCAATCGAGGGCGGCGTCGCCGTCAAGAGCGGCGCGAGCACGCGACCGATGCGCGCGAAGCTCTCGTGAAACTCCGGATAGCTTTTTGCATCGTGCGCCGAGAGAGCGGCGAGTTCGCGCGCCGTGCGCTGTGGGTCGCCGTAGAGACGGAGCGCGCGCCCTTCCGCGTCGGGCGCGAAGACGCTGACCGCCGTCCTGATGGACGCTAACCCGTGGCTCTCCAACTCCAACTCGCTGACGATGCGCGGCAACATCGGCCCCGCCGCGTGCGCCAGCGTCGGACAGCGAAACCCTGTGTAAAACTCCTCCGTCACACACGCGCCGCCGACCACCCCGCGCCGCTCAAGGACGAGCGGCTTAAAACCCGCCCGTGCCAGATAGCACGCCGCGACCAGCCCGTTATGCCCGGCCCCGATGATGATGATTCCGTCTCGCGCGTTCGACACCATGATGATGAGGGATGAAGGATGAAGGATGAGGGATGAATGAGCATTGAGTGTGCGACGCAGCGGACTCTTTCACTCAACGATTCATCCCTCATCCCTCATCCTTCATCCTTTCAAACCCTCCCCCAGCTCCAGTCGTTCAGAATCTTCAGCGCGCCGTTGCGCCCCGACGCGCCCATGATGCCGCCGCCGGGGTGCGTCGCCGAGCCGCACATGTAGAGGTTGCGGACGGGCGTGCGGTACTGCGCCCAGCCCGGCGCGGGGCGCAGGAAAAAGAGTTGTTCGAGCGTGAGTTCGCCCTGAAAGATGTTGCCTTCGGTGAGTCCGAACACGCGCTCGATGTCGAGCGGCGTCAAGACCTGACGATGGAGGATGATCTCCTTGATGTTCGGCGCGTGCTCGGCGATGGCGTTGACGACAGCGTCGCCGAACTCTTCGCGCCGCTCGTCCCATGTCCCTTCCTTCAAATGATAGGGCGCGTACTGCACGAAGCAGGACATGACGTGTTTGCCGGGCGGCGCGACCGATGGATCCGTGAGCGACGGGATGACGATGTCTATGTAGGGGCGACGCGAGAAGCGTCCGTACTTGGCGTCGTCGTAGGCGCGCTCCATATATTCGACGCTCGGCGAAATGGAGACCGCGCCGCGCAGGTGCGCGCCCGGCCCCGGCAGAGCTTTGAAGTTCGGCAGCGCATCGAGCGCCATGTTCACCTTGCCGGACGAACCGCGAAACTTGTAACGCTTGATGTCTTCGACAAAATCATCGGGTAGGTGTTCCTCGCCAACCATCCGCATAAAGGTGAGGCGCGGGTCAACGCTTGAAGAGATGACCGTCGCTTCATACTCGTCGCCGTTCTCCAACACGACGCCCCGCGCGCGGCCATCCTTAACCAGCACTTTCGCAATCGGCGACTTGGTTTGAATCTCCGCGCCCGCCTCGCGCGCCGCGTCGGCGATTGACTCGGAGATGGCGCCCGTGCCGCCGCGCGCGAGGCCCCACGAACGGAACGCGCCGTCAATCTCGCCCATGTAGTGATGCAGCAGCACGTAGGCCGTGCCCGGCGAGCGCACGCCGAGGAAGGTGCCGATGATGCCGGAGGCGGACATCGTCGCCTTGAGCACGTCGGTCTCGAACCAACGGTCGAGAAAATCCACCGCGCTCATCGTCATCAACTGAACTTGATTGTATTTGTCCTCGGTCGAGAGCCGCCGGAACCGGCGACCGAGGAAGAGCAAGTCCATCAGCCCCTTTGGATTCAGGGAAGTCGGGTCGGGCGGCGTCATCCCCATGATGGGTTTCACGAACCGCCCCATCTCGACCATCGCCCTGCCGTACTCGTCGTAAGCCTCCGCGTCCAGCTTCGAGTGGCGCGCGATCTCCCGCCGCGTCTTCGCGTGGTCGTTCACGCGCCACAGGTAATCGCCGTTCGGCATCGGCGTGAACGTCCCGTCGAGCGGCAGAATCTCCAATCCATGACTCGGCAAATCCAACTCGCGGATAATCTCAGGCCGCAGCAGCGACACCACGTAAGAGGCGACCGAGAACTTGAACCCCGGAAACACCTCCTCCGTCACCGCCGCCCCGCCCAGCACATGCCGCCGCTCGAGCACCAACACCTTCTTGCCCGCGCGCGC
>JBGTBQ010000065.1:0-40542 GCA_041749275.1 Pyrinomonadaceae bacterium
CGTTGATCTCGCCGACCGTGATCTTTCCGTCGGACAGGTCTTTCGCCAGCATCAATGACGTCGAATCGAGGGCCGCCTGCATCGACGAGCGCGCGGTGTTGGCGCGGGTATAGTCGATCGCCGCCCCCATGAAGCCGAGGATCGGCAGCAAGGCGAAGCCGAACAGCACCGCGATGTTGCCCTGGTTGGCGCCGGGAAAGCGGCTGACGGCGTGTCGAATCCGACTGGCAATTGAGGTAACGGGCATGATGGTCACCGTAAGTGGGTTTCGCTGCCCCATTTCGGGTCAGTGCGCTAAACAGCCGGTAAATCGGTCCGGAGAAAACTGGCTCAATAGCCACCTAAATGCGGATCGGCCGCCAGAACCGCTCGCTATCGTCAACGCCCGCTAAATGACCCGAGCTCCGGCTTTGTCAAACGCGCCGGAATTGATTAACCTTGCAGCGTTCGCCGGGCCCGGGAATCGGCCAACCTCAAGTTGGCGAGCGTGGCGACTGACGTGATGGGTGTCTCGGGTCGCCGGATGCTCGACGCCATCGTCGCTGGGCAGGCCGACGCTGCTGTGATGGCGGAGTTGGCGCGTGGGCGCATGAGAGCCAAGCGTGCGGAGTTGGCGAAAGCTCTTGAGGGGCGCGTGCGCGCGCATCATCGCTTCGTGTTGACGGAATTGCTGTGCCAGATCGACAGCTTCGACGAAACCATCACGCGCTTTGACGAGCAGATTGACGAGGCGTGCCGCCCTTTCGCCGAAGCCGTTGAGCGGCTCGACACGATTCCGGGTGTCGGGCAGCAGACGGCGGAGTTGATCGTCTCTGAGATCGGTGTGGACATGACGCGCTTCCCAAGCGCCAATCACTTGGCGGCGTGGGCTGGAGTCGCACCGGGCAACCATGAATCGGGCGGCAAACGGCTGAGTGGACGAACCCGTAAAGGCAACCAGGCGTTGCGGAAAGGCTTGGTGTGTGCCGCACATGCCGCCGCTCATACGAAGAACACTTTTCTCTCAGCGCAGTATCAGCGACTGGCGCGGCGGCGTGGCAGCAAGCGGGCGGTCTTGGCGGTGGCGCATTCGATTCTCGTGATTGCTTATCATCTGCTGCAACGGCAGGAAGAGTACCGCGAACTCGGCGGCGACTACTTCGACCGGCAACGTCCCGAAGCGACGGCGAAACGCTTGACGCACCGGTTGGAGAAGTTGGGATACCACGTCATCCTCCAGCAACTTGAGTCGGTTGGGAGCAGCGCATCCGCGTAGCGCACCGGCTTATTTTCACCTTAGGCGTCTGCGTTGAAAAGTTTTCACGATAAGCTTCATTACTGTTGGAGAGGAGAAATTAAAACCAATCTAAAAATTGGTGAGGTGGCGCAGGAGGTTCCTTCTCCGTAATGTGAAGCGTGTGCAGGCTCAGACCTTTGGTAGCGAGTCTACGTTAGGAGACACGTCATGACAGAAGACGATCTTACCGTGAATCCGTCCGTCTCGCGGGTACCCCCTAGCACGGCATGGAGAGAGGAAACTGCACCCGGCGAGGACAAGCTATTCAAGGATTTCGCAAGCCGCGTTATCGCGGATCAACAGAAGGAGAACACGGGGCAGGACGGAACATTGATGCGCGGGTTCCACGCAAAGCTCCATGCTGGACTGCTGGCCGAGTTTCAGGTTCTGGATAACCTACCCGCGTATGCGCGCTTCGGAGTATTCAGCGAGTCGCGTGTCTACCCGGCTGTAGTCCGGTTCTCCAATGGCACGCCGAAACGTCAGCCGGATAAGCGCCCTGAGCCGAGGGGCATTGGCATCAAGCTCATAGGCGTCCCCGGAGACAAGTTGCCGCCGGGCAATAAGGATGACGTGACGCAGGACTTTCTAGCCACTAGCCACTCGGTCACTTCGACCGTTCGCAACGCAGGGCAGTTCATTGCTTTCATAGAGGCAGGACGCAAACCCGGCCTAATGCCCGTCAATCTGGCTCGTGCGGTAGGCACGAGCGAGGCGCTGCGTATTCTATTTGCGCTCGTCCGCACCGTCGCTCTCAGCAGAGTTCGCAGCCTCGCCACCGAGCATTACGCTGGTACTGCGCCCATCAAGTTCGGGCCTTATGCGGTGAAGTTCACGGTGCGGCCTGCTGAGGGGACTGAGTCACCGGCGCGTCGGCAGCGGATTGACAACTTCTTGCGAGAGGAGTTAGCCGACCGGCTGCGTAAGGGTGACTTGATGTTCGACTTCGTCGTACAGTTTTACGTAGACGATGAGCGCACACCGATTGAGGATACCTCTATTCCATGGAAGCCCGAGAACGCGCCGTTCGTGAAAGTTGCGCGCCTGCGTATCCTGAGCTGCAATCTTGATGACCATCTCATCAGCGCGCGGAGCGCTGTGATTGATCAATACGCATTCTCGCCGTGGCACACAATCGAGGAACACCGCCCGCTAGGCAACGTGATGCGCGCCCGGCGGGTTGCCTATCAGGCCAGCGCAACTCTACGGGGTCACAATCCCGAACCGACAAGCTTACCTCGCTGAAGATGACCGGCCCCAAGAATCGCCGCCTAACAACTCATGCAACCGGAGCGCGAATCGCGTGGCTTTCATGCGCGAGACTTGGCTTTACCGGCGTTGAATGCGCGCCCGGTTACAAATTCGGGCGTTATGCCCCTACACCCTTCGACATTGACAATTCAGTATGACGAATGGTAATACCTACTTATGAGTGTTGCAAAGGTTACAATTTCTATCGAATCTAGTCTTCTTAAAAGAGTTGACCATCTCGTGAAGGCACGTGTTTTCTCCAATAGAAGTCAAGCCATCCAAGCTGCTGTTGAAGAGAAGGTGTCCCGTCTGGATAGCAATCGTTTGGCGCAGGAGTGTGGCAAACTAGACAAGGCGCAGGAGCAAGCATTGGCTGATGAAGGACTAGCTTCTGAGGTGGCTGGATGGCTCGAATACTGAGAGGCGATATTCTCTGGGCGCACCTTGATCCTACATTGGGGCACGAACAGTCTGGTTCGCGTCCCGTTTTAGTCTTGAGCCAAAATGTTTTCAATGATCGTTCAGGCACAATAATCGCCGTCGCCCTGACGAGCCACCAACCGAACGCGGGATTTCCACTGACACTTGAACTTTCTGATCCAAGCTTGCCGAAGAAGTCATGGGTTAAAATCAGTCAAATCCGCACGTTGTCGGTTCAACGCTTGGGGAAGAAGATGGGCAGAGCTACAGCAGAGGAGCTAGCAGACATCATTGAAGGGTTGAATGAAATTATCGAGGCATAACAACGGCATGCACCCGACCGCGAATCGCACGGCTCCCATCCGCACGACTTGGCCGTAATCAGGTTGAATGCGCGGCGGGTGAGATATTGTGTTCTCTGTCAAGCTATTATTTCCTTCCGCGTCCACTCCGGGTCGAACGGCTGGCCGGTCTTCAACCCTCCATCAGCGAGATGAATCAGTTTCCGCATCGCCGCCCCGATGACGCTCATCTGGCACTTGCCTCTTTGCCGCAACCCTGCGGCCCACGCTTGAAAGAATGGACTACAGCGCCGCGCCGTGATGGCCGGGCAGTAGAGCGCCTTGCGTAGTCATGCGGTGCCGATCTTTGAGCGCCGTGTGCGTCCGCGTACCGAGGATGGAGTCGAGCAACTCACGCTGACGCTTCAAGTCCGGGTGGTTGTCAATGTGTTCGCGGATGAGCGCCCCCGTCCGCTTGATCTGCTCCGAGAGGTGGACGATCAACTCCTCGACCGAATTTTCCTCGTCTCTATCCCTGAACTCGAAAGCTCACGATTCACTTCCATCGAGAGTCGCAATGAACTCTTCCAGTTGCCGAAAACTCTCCGCGTGGAGATCAGCCGGAAGCCGCTTGCGTATTCCCTCAGCCACAAAGCCGGGGCCGCCGAGCACGACCCGCGCGTTTCCGCGCCGCGCCGTCTTGTGGAACTCCGCATACTCGCGCGCGGCCCGATCCAGACTGAGCAGCACGGTCGAGGAGACGCAGACCAGAGAGGGGCGAAATCTTTCCATCGCCTCCGTCAGAGCGGAGAACGGAGTGCTCATCCCCAAGTTGAAAACCGCAAGCCCGCCTGCTTCGAGCGTGAGCGCGGTGAGCCGCAACGGAAGTTCGTGAAAGTCGTCCTCGACGCTGCAACAGAGCGCGAGCATCTTCTTCTCTCCGCCGGCATCCCGCGCGGCCTCAAGACTTCCGAGCGCGCTCGTGGCCGTGCGCGTCGCCACGTGCTCTTGCGCGACCGAGAGTTCGCCCGCGTGCCAGAGGTCGCCGACGCGGCGCATCGCGGCGCACAAAAAGCGGTCGGCGATTGCTCCCACCGTATGCCCGTGCAGATATAGATTGACGAGCAGCGCCGCAAGCTCTTCGTCGCGCCCGTCCATCAGTGCGCGGAACGTCTCTTCGACCAGCGCGCCCTCTTGAATGGACGCGAGTTCCGGCACTGAAGCAGGACGGGCGAGGAGCTTGGCCGCGGACCGCCTCTTGAGCGGGTGCGGCTCTTCAGCTTTCGACTCCGCGCGGCGGATGAGGGCGACATCTTCCGGACGAAAACGCCTGTGCCCCCCCGCGGTCTTCTCCATCGGAAGCAGCCCACTGTCGGCCCAGCGCTTGACCGATGCCTCGCTCACGCCCAGCACCCGCGCCGCCTCTTTACTCGTCAGCTTTTTGCCTCGCACCGTTTTATTCATCTGTTCCTGTTCCGCCTGAACACCAATCTATCAGAAACCGTTCAGCTATGCAAAGTAAAACGTCCAATTCGTTCAACAACAATCTCTAACGACACATAAAACACATTATCGCCACTTGACAGGATGGCTTCGATGCGGTAAAAACGTTCAAAACGTTCACAGAGCTTTCAACAACGGTTGGAAAACGCCCTGTCTGGACGAAACGAAATTGATCGAATAAAGGGAAAAAAGAGGTCACATGAAGGAGGAAAGTCATCATGGCAACAGCACAAAGCACGTTCACGGGCGCGGGGTCGCGGTACGGCGCGGACAACGAAACGGTAGCTAAACGAGACACGGCGGAATCCATCATCAAGACGGTTGACGATTCGACCAAAAGCTCGACCGGGATCAGCCTGTTTCATATTCTGACGTTCGGCTCCATCGGCGCTTCCATCGCGCTCTATCTCGCGGGCCGGAAACAGGCCGGCATCTTTATCGGCCTTTGGCCGCCGACCTTTCA
This sequence comes from Pyrinomonadaceae bacterium, assembly GCA_041749275.1. Classification (GTDB taxonomy): domain Bacteria; phylum Acidobacteriota; class Blastocatellia; order Pyrinomonadales; family Pyrinomonadaceae; genus JBGTBQ01. The sequence goes on from JBGTBQ010000065.1 coordinate 5,195, forward strand.
GGCGCTCAAAGCCGTAGTTGATAAGAACGCGAAGTAGAGTTAACGGCGGGCATATAGCGCGAGCCGGCGGATGGAAGCGGTTGGGCTTCTTCCGCCGGCGCCGTCGTCGGTTGATAAGACTCTGAACCGGGCTGAGTTCCGAAAAGGTTTGGGCACGAAAGACGTTGGCGAATTGACTGACTTGAGGGTCACACATCTGAGCGAGGGGCGCGCGAACGAGAGGGCGCGCTACGTGCTCTACTGGATGCAGATGTTCAAACGCGCGACGCATAACCACGCGCTCGACTTCGCCGTCCGCGCGGCCAACGAGCGCGGCCTGCCTCTCGTCGTTTACGAGGGGCTGAAGTATTACTACCCGTGGGCCAGCGACCGCCTGCACACCTTTATCCTCGAAGGGGTGGCGGAGAAACGCGAGGAGTTCACGCGGCGCGGAATACGCTACGTCTTCTACTTGCAACGCGACGCGCGCGCGCCCCGACATACGGTCGCGCGGCTCGCGCGCGAGGCCGCGCTCGTCGTCACGGACGATTTCCCCTGCTTCATCATCCCCGGACACAATCGCCGCCTCACCGAGCAGGTGCGCGTTCCCGTCTACGCGGTTGACTCGAACGGCGTCATCCCGCTCGACGCCTTCGAGAAGGAGGAGTATGCGGCGCGCACCATGCGCCCGAAGATCAAACGTCTGCTGCCGGACTATCTCAAACCCATGCGGAGCGTCGCGCTACGCAAACGCGCCCCGCGCCTCAAAGTTGATTGTCCGGAAACTCTCGTCACGGCGAAGAATGTCGCCGCGCTCGTCTCGGAGTGCGACATTGACCACACGGTCAAGCCTTCTCCCGTCTACAAGGGCGGGACGCGGGCCGGGCGGGCGCGTCTGCGTCACTTCGTCAAAAAAATTCTGCCGCGCTACGACGAGGCGCGCAACGACCCGTCCATTGACGGCACTTCGCGTCTCAGCCCGTACCTGCATTTCGGTTTTCTCTCCGCGCTGGAGATCGCGCTGGCGGTCGAGCGCGCCCGCGCGCCGCGCGCCGCGAAAGATGCGTACCTCGAAGAGCTGATCGTCCGGCGCGAGTTGGCCTTCAACTTCACGCGCTTCAACGCGCGGTATGACTCGCTCGATTCCTTGCCCGACTGGGCGAAGAAGACCATGCGCGAGCACGCAACGGACGCGCGCCCCGCCCTGCTTGAGTCGGAGCGAATCGAATGCGCGGAGACTTACGACGAACTGTGGGATGCGACCGAGCGCGAACTGCTCCGCACCGGCGAGATACACAACTACGCGCGTATGCTCTGGGGCAAGCGCGTCATCGAGTGGCGGGCGACTTACGAAGAATCGTTCCGCCTGCTCGAACATCTCAACAACAAGTACGCGCTCGACGGGCGCAACCCGAACTCCTACGCGGGCATCCTCTGGTGCTTCGGCAAACACGACCGCGCATGGGGGCCGGAGCGCGAGGTCTTCGGCAAGCTGCGCTTTATGTCTTCGCAAGCGATGGCGCGAAAATTCGACGCGCGCCGCTACATCGAATGGACGAAAAGTTTTCCGGCGGCAACCGCCGACTGAGTTGATAATCGCAACTACGCGCACAAAGCGCGAAGGGGTTGATGAGCGCTATAGAACAAGGAGCTGATGGAAAAATGGCGAGCAACATCTTACAGATCGGGGATCGCGTCATCTGGCAAAGCGGCGGCGACATCGCCGAAGGCCGAGTCGTCAACATCGCGTTCGAAAGCGGGCGCATCGGCGACTTTGTGTACAACGCATCCAGAGAATACCCGCGTTACATCGTCGAGACGGACGATGGTAAACGAGCCGCGCACCGCGCGGAGGCGTTGAGCCGTTCGCGGACTGTCCGGGTATAGGGTAATTTATAACGGTGGAGCAACTAATCCTCGTTGACGCGGACGACCGCGAGCTTGGTGTCGGTGAGAAACTGCAAGTTCATCTCGCGGGCACGCTGCATCGCGCGTTTTCGGTCTTCGTCTTTGACCGTCGCGGGCGGCTGCTCATGCAGAAGCGCGCGGCGGGGAAGTATCACTCCGGCGGCCTCTGGTCGAACACGGCGTGCGGCCACCCGCGTCCGGGCGAAACGACCAGAGAGGCGGCGCGTCGGCGTCTGCGCGAGGAGATGGGCTTCGACTGCGAACTGCGCGAGGCTTTCGAGTTTCTTTACCGGGTCGAGCTTGACGGCGCGCTCGTCGAGCACGAGTACGACCACGTCTTCTTCGGCACGCACGAAGGCGAGCCGGCGCCCGACCCGGCGGAGGTCGAGGACTGGCGCTGGTTGAGCGTGGATGAACTACGCCGCGGCTTGCGGGTGGAGCCAGACCGTTACAGCTACTGGCTGAGGCTCGCCATCGAGGGCGACCACTGGCGGACTTTCTTCGACAACGATCATGACGACAGAGGTTTGAGTATTCTTTCAATTACAAGCGGGAGGGAATGAGCATGAGTGGGATGAAGACGCAAGGCGAGCCGCCCTCTGCTGGGAGCGCAAGCGTCCCGCTTGCGCTCCCAGCAGAGGGCGGTCTTGCGTCAACTCATATCTGTTTCCTGAATCTCAATACTGTGTTTTAATAATTCGCAACCCGATTCGTCACGACCCTAGTCCGGCCCGACAGGCTTAACAGGAGGACTCTTATGCCGCATCTTCGCGCCGTTGGCCTTCTCTTCGCGGCGGTCTTGTTCGTCTGTGGTTCGTGGATGATCGTCTCCGGCGCGCTCGGACAGGGGCGCGACGCAAAGCGTTCCGCCGCGCGCGGCGCGGAGGGACTCGCCGCGTGGGAGCAGGTCTATTCCGTGCTCACCCACCCGCGCTGTATCAACTGTCACACCGCCACGGACTACCCGCAGCAGGGCGACGAACGGCAACGCCACTTCGCCAACGTGGTGCGCGGCCCGGAGGGCAAGGGCGTGCCCGGCCTGAACTGCGCGAGCTGCCATCAGGAGTCGAACGCCGACAGTACGGGCGTGCCCGGCGGGCACAACTGGCATCTCGCGCCGCTCTCGATGCGGTGGCAAGACCAGAACGACCGCCCCTTATCGAGCGCGGCCATCTGTCGTTCCATCACCGACCGCTCGAAGAACCACAACCTCGACGGGCCGGGGCTGCTCAAGCATCACGAGGAGGAGGCGCTCGTCCTCTGGGCATGGCAACCGGGACGCCGTCTCGACGGCACGATGCGGACGCCGCCGCCGCTCTCACATCAGGAATTTGTCGCCGCGACCCGTCGCTGGGTGGAAGCGGGGACGCCGTGCCCGTCGGGAAGGTAAGGAGAAACAGCCGTGGCAAAGTATCAACTAAACATCAACGGACAGCGCAAGGAGGTGACGGTTGACCCTTCGACTCCGCTGCTCTGGGTGTTGCGTGAAGACTTGAAGATGACGGGCACCAAATACGGTTGCGGCGTCAGCGCGTGCGGCGCGTGCACGGTGCATGTGGGCGGGGTGGCGACGCGTTCGTGTATGCTCCCCGTCGCGCTCGTCGGCGAGCGTCCCGTCGTAACCATCGAAGCGATGAGTGAAGACCCGGTCGGGCGCGTCGTACAGGATGCATGGGTGGAGAAAGACGTGGTGCAGTGCGGTTATTGCCAGAGCGGGCAGATCATGACGGCGGTCGCGCTGCTCAAACACACGTCGAAGCCGACCGACGACAACATCGAAGAATCCATGGGCGGGAACATCTGCCGCTGCGCCACCTACGTCCGTATCCGCGCGGCCATCAAGGTCGCGGCAGGGAAACTCAAGTGAGAGGGAGGCACAAGATGTCATCCGCGACCACGAAAGCGCGCGACCAACAACTCGACCGGCGAAACTTTCTGCGCGTCACGGCGAGCGCCGCGGGCGGGCTGCTCGTCTCGCTCTACCTCGGTTCTCCTTCGGCGGCGCAGGAGGGCGGCCCGCCAAATCCGCAGCCGAAAAATTATCCGCCGGACGCCTTCGTCAACATCAGGCCGGATGGTCATGTCGTTATTCAGGTGAACCGTTTGGAGTTTGGTCAGGGCGTCCACACGGCCCTACCTATGATCCTCGCCGACGAGTTGGACGCCGACTGGTCGCAAGTGGTAGCGGAACTCGCGCCCGCCGGGGAAGTTTACAAAGACCCCGTGTTCGGCATCCAGATGGTCGGCGGTTCCGGTTCCATCGCGCACTCTTTTCAACAGTATCGTGAACTTGGCGCGAAGACGCGCGCGATGCTCGTCGCCGCCGCCGCCAAGCGTTGGAACGTCGCGCCCGAACAGTGCCGCACGCAAGAGAGCGTCGTGCGTGGGCCGGGCGGACAGTCCGCGAAGTATGCGGAACTGGCGACCGAGGCCGCGCGCCAGCCCGTGCCGGCGAACGTCAGGCTCAAGAACCCCGCGGACTTCCGGCTGGTGGGAAAGAACATGCGACGGCTCGACAGCCGCCCCAAGTGTGACGGCTCTTTGAAGTTCGGCCTCGACCTCGACCTGCCGGGGATGAAAGTGGCGATGGTCGCGCACCCGCCCGTCTTCGGCGCAAAGGTCAAGGGCTTTGACGACAAGGCGGCGCGCGAACTCGAAGGCGTGCGCGAGGTGTTCGAGATTCCCGTGACGCGCGGCGGGACGGGCGTCGCCATCGTCGCCGATAAGTTTTGGACGGCGAAGCGTGCGCGCGACCTGCTCAAGATCGAATGGGATTTCAACGGCGTCGAGCGCGCCGACACGACGCGCCTGCGTGAGCAATACACACAGCTCGCGCGGACGGCGGGCCTGAAGTCCATCGCGCGCGGAGACGCTAAAGCGCTCGATGCGGTCGCCGCGTCGAACCGCATCGTCGCCGAGTACGAGTTTCCTTACCTGCCCCACGCGCCGATGGAGCCTCTGAATACGACCGTCCGTTTCGACGGCGACCGCGCGGAGGCTTGGGCCGGCTCACAGTTTCAGACGTTCGATCAGATGGCTATCGCCGAAGTCCTCGGACTCAAACCCGACCGGGTCACGTTTCATACGGAGATGGCGGGCGGCGGCTTCGGGCGCCGCGCCGTCACCGATTCGCACGTGCAGCGCGAGGCGGCGCAGATCGCCAAACGAATGCGCGGCACGCCGGTCAAACTCATCTGGTCGCGCGAAGATGACATCCGCGGCGGCTACTATCGCCCGATGCACGTCCATCGCGTCGAAGTCGGCATCGGCGCGGACGGGATGCCCGCGGCGTGGCGACACGTCATCGTGGGGCAGTCGCTTCTTGTCGGCACGCCTTTCGCCATGATGATGAAAGACGGAGTTGATAATTCATCCGTCGAAGGCGTCTCCGACACGCATTACAACATCGCAAACTTCAACGTCTCGGTGCATCACCCAAACGTCAACGTGCCGGTGCTGTGGTGGCGCTCGGTCGGCCACACGCACTCGGCCTACGTGATGGAGACGTTGATTGACGAACTGGCCGCGCGCGCGAAGATGGACCCCATCGCCTACCGACGTAAACTCCTCAAGCCGGAAGCCAAGAAGCTTCACGCGGCGCTTAGTCTATTGGAAGCGAAGAGCGCGGCGTGGCGGCGCAAGCTTCCAAAAGGCCACGCCGCCGGCATCTCCTGTCACGAGTCTTTCGGGACGGGCGTCGCCTGCGCCGTGGACGTTTCCATCGAAAACAAACGGCCCAAGATTCATCGCGTCACGGTCGCGGTGGATTGCGGACTCGCGGTCAATCCCCTCACCGTCGAAAGCCAGTTTCAGGCGGGCGTGGCGTTCGGCCTCTCGCAACTGATGGCGAAGGGCGCGATTACGTTCAAGGACGGTCTTGTCGAGCAGCGAAACTTCGATGGCTATGTCCCGCCCTACATGCCCGACGCGCCGGTCGCGGTTGATGTCCACATCGTACCGAGCGCGGAGGCTCCTTCGGGCTGCGGCGAACCACCCGTGCCCGTTATCTCTCCCGCCGTCGTCAACGCGCTGTCGCGGCTGACCGGGAAACGTTATCGCAGCCTCCCGCTCGTCGCTCTCTAGGCTTGCGTAAAGCGTCTATGTTCTTCAAGCCCGCGCTGCTCTGTTCCGCGCCGCACTGCCCGTGCCTTCTCTCTCGCGCAAAGATTCACGAGAGGACAGTAAGCCACGGGGCATTCCCGGACTATTGCGCCGCGCCGTCGCAGAGCCGCCGCGCGAGTAACTCACCCGCGACCTTGTGTCCCGCCTCATTCCAATGTCCGTTGCCGATCTCGCGCCCGAAGCCGTGCAGGAAGATTTTGTTCTGTTCGGCGTGAGCCTGTAAGTCCGGCGCGAGGTTGATGACGTTGAAGCCCTCTCGTTCGCCGAGAGCTTTAAGACGCAGGTCTGGATAGAGCAGGGTCTCGACGCCGAGGCGACGCATGAAGGCCGCGCGCGCCGCCGCGTCGGGGTGCGACTGAATGGCGTTGCTCAAAGTGACGACGAGAAACTTCGCGCCCCGGTTTTTAACTTCATCGCGCATCTCGACGATGAGCTTTTCGGTCACGCGCCATGCGTCCTCCCAAACCGCGCCCGACGGCTCGCGGTAGACGAGATTGTCCACCCCCAACTCGTCCGCCGGAGCCGCCGGACTTTGCGCGCCCCGCGCCCTCGCGGCAGAGTCTTGCGGCGCGGGGGCGTCTCGCCCCGGCGCGGGCGCGTCACGTTTCGCGCGCCACGTCGCAATCGCCGACTTGATCGCGCCGTGCCCCTGATGCATCGCTTGTATCACGCGCAAGTGGTCGCGCACCCAGCGGCCCGCCCGGTTCAGCGCCGACTGGCGCAGCACGAAAGAGCGCGACGTGCGGAAAGCGTCGTCGAGCACGAGTTGGCCGTCGCGCAGCACGAAATAGGGAACCTCGTCCGTCCGCTTCAACGCGCGCGAGTTGTCCGTGATGTCGTTGTTGGTCGTGAAGGCGACGAGGACGATGTCGGGCGAGTAGTCCCAGACTTTCTTCCTGAGTGTGATGAGTTCCTGCGCCGTGCCGTAACCGGAGACGCCGAAGTTGATGACCTCGACGGTGCGCCCCGCGAACGCGCCGCACCCTTGCAGGCGCTGCTCCATCAACGACCAGAAGGCCGCATCTTGCGCGACCTGCAAGGCTTCCGCATACGAGTCGCCGACAACGGCGATGCGAATCGTTCCGGGCGGCTTCTCCTTCACGTGCTCGCGGTCGCGCAGTCCGTCCGAGTTGACGCGGACGTAAGCCGCGCCCTCTTTCCTGTACCAGCCCTCGACGCCGGGCCGGAGCACGTAGCCGAGGTCGGGGTCGGGCGTGTAGAAGATCGGATACGTGTAGCCGACGGCGCGCAGAAAGATTTCGGCGATCAGCAGGCCGACGAGCACGGCGGCGAGCACGACCGTAAGCTTCACGAAAAATCCGCGCGCCATGCCGTGCCGCGCGCTCCCCTCACTTTGCTTTCGCGTCATCACTGTCTGATGATGCCGTCTGAGATTGGGATTCGACAAGGCGCGACGTTCATCAGATGCAACTGCGAAAGGCCGAGGTGTTGGAGCTTGACCTGACGGCGGACGAACTCGTCGCCGCGCTGCTCGCGCTCGCGCCGGAGCGGCGCGCGTGCCTGCTCGACAGTTGCGGCGCGCGGGGCGACGACGCGCGCTTCCTCATCGCCGGCTTCGACCCGGTGGAGATGGTGGAGGCTTACGGCGAAGAGTTACACGTGCGCGCGCGCGGCGAGGCGTCGCCGCGCGGCGAGAGCGGTTCGGTGTTGTCTCTGCTCGACGCGCGGCTGAAGAAATACCGCGTGGCGCGGGCCGCGCCTTCCGACCTCCCCGCGCGCGGAGCCTGCGTCGCGGCCTTCGCTTACGATCTTGCACATCAGTTCGAGAGACTGTCTTCGCGCACCCGCGCACAGGTCGCGGCCCCGGACGCCGTGCTCTACTTCTTCGACACGCTCGTCGTCCACGATTACGCGCGCGGCGAGACAAGGCTCATCGGCGTCGGCGATTCGAGCGGGCGACTGCCGGAAGTCGCCGCGACGCTGCGCCGGGCGACGGACGCGAAACCGCGCGAGCGCGGGCGCAATGATGAGTTTGAAGGAGGAGAGCGACACAGCGTTCCCGCGCTGGTTGACAGCGGCGACTCGCTATTCTCCGTCGCCGCCGTCTCTAACTTCACGCGCGAAGAGTACACCGCCGCGGTCGAGAGAATCCGCGAGCACATCTACGCGGGCGACATCTATCAGGCCAACCTCACGCAGCAACTCTCTTGCGCGCCGTCACCCCTTGCGCCGCCAGCGCGCGTCTTCGAGCGCCTGCGCCGCGCGCACCCGGCCTCATTCGCCGCCTTCCTGCGGCTCGGCGAGGGCGCGCTTGTGAGCGCGTCGCCGGAGAGATTCTTGCGCGTGCAATTCGAGGCGGAGGCCCAAGGCGCGCGGCGCGTCGTCGAGGCGTGGCCGATCAAGGGGACGCGACGGCGCGGTCGGGACGCGGCGGAAGACGCGCTTCTAAGGGCGGAGCTTTTGTCGAGCGCGAAAGATCGGGCCGAGAACGTGATGATCGTTGACCTTTTGCGGAACGATCTGGGGCGCGTCTGCCGCTACGGCACGGTCGCGGTCGCGGAGTTGTGCGCGTTGCAGGAGCACCCGACGCTCTTTCATCTCGTCTCGAAGGTGCGCGGGATACTACGCGACGACGTGACGGCGGGCGAGCTTATGCGCGCCGCGTTCCCGTGCGGCTCGATCACGGGCGCGCCGAAGATTCGCGCGATGCGGATTATTGACGAGATCGAAACCGCACGGCGCGGCTTTTCGATGGGCGCCGTCGGCTACTTTTCGTTCGATGGCGCGCTCGACCTCAACGTCGCCATCCGCACCATCACTTTCGCGCCGGACGGCGCGGCCCGCTTCAACGTCGGCGGCGGCATCGTCGCCGAGAGCGACCCCGACGCCGAGTATGAGGAGTCGCTCCTCAAGGCTCGCGCGCTGCTGCGCGCGCTTCGGGTCGAACTCTGACGCGGCTCCTAATTTGAAAACCTCAACGCACTTGCGCCCGTTGTTGTCTCATTCGACGTTCTCGCCGCCGTGGATTTCAGGTATGCTCTCGGCGTTCTACGAATCCCTACGGAAGACTATTCAGCGGAGCGCGAACGATGCACCCGCGCATCATCGTCAATAACCGTCTGGTCGAAGCGTCGAAGGCGCGGCTGCCCGCCGTCACGGCGGCGACGCTGCACGGGCGCGGCGTCTTCACCACGCTCGCCGTCCATGGCGGCAGAGCTTTTCTCTGGAGCGCGCACTGGCTGCGACTCCTCGACCACGCGCGGCGCGTCGGCGTCGAGTGCAGGTTTGAGGAACACGACGCGGCGGACGCGCTCGCGCGCCTGATCGAAGCGAATCAGGTTAAAGAGGGCAAGGCGCGACTGACGTTGCTCTCGCACGCCGCGCGCGAGCCGTGGAAGGTGTCTGGCGGCCCGGCCTCTGACCTGTTGATGTTGACCGGCGACGCGCGGCCCGCCGCCGACACGCTCGCGCTCACGGTCTCGCCCCAACGCGCGAATACGCTCTCGCCCCTCAGCGGGATCAAGTGCGTCAACTATCTGGAACACCTCATCGCGTGGGAGGAGGCGCGGGCGCGCGACTTCCATGAGGGCGTAGTTTTAAACGAGCGCGGCGAGGTCGTTTCGGCGACGATGGCGAACCTCTTCTGGGTCAAGGCGGGGACGCTGCACACACCCGCGCTCCAGACGGGCGCGCTCGCCGGCACGACGCGCGCCCGCGTCATGGAACTGGCGGGCGAGTTGGCCGTGCCGCTGGTCGAGGGCGTCTCGCCGCTCCACGATCTTATCGAGGCCGACGAAATCTTCCTCACCTCCGCCACCCTCGGCGTCTCGGTCGTCACCACCTTCGACTTCCACCGCTACACGGTCGGCGCGGGCAGCGTCGCGCTCCGCCTGCGCGAGGCGTTCCGCCAACTGACGCTTGGCGCGGCCTAACGCTGGAATTCACCTGCCGCCCGCAAACGGCATTCCACCTGAACGCAAGGAAAGATGATGAGAGCCATGCTATCGGGCGGTCAGGTGGAATGACTTGTTGGGCGCGGCGTGGATGAACATTCTGGACTAAACTGTGAGCAGAGTCTTTTCTGAAATTTTTGCTTGCAGCGTAGAGAGGATCGTTTCCAGTTCGACGCTTGGGCTAACATTTAATCCTAAACAAGCGGCTATCCCGTTGGCATCAGTGCTTATAGCAGAGGCAAACCGCAAACGGGGTTGATTTTGAACTTCTTCCAACCTATAAGCATGGAAGTGCATGGAGTCTCCAAGTTTGGCATCCATAATATGCTCGAATGAAAATTCCTTCTTCATGTAGTCAAGAAAGCTGTCTTGGATTGTCACTACCATGTGCTTGTTCAGATGCTCAAAAGTCGTGACCTTATGATGTAATTGCATCAAAATCGTTTTGGCGGTCATCTTCCAATTCATGCCGCTTCCTTTTTTCTTCTTTTTAGATTTCGCCTTTAGAGTGTCAAGTGTATCAATGGCATCAACGCTAATTGCGGTTTCCTCAGATTCATCGCCTTCAATTAAATCCGCACTTTCAACTTCCTTAGACGCATCTTCTTCAAGCACGCTAACACCGACAGATTTCAAAAATTGTTGCCTGTGGGGCCACCACGTTCCAGTTGTATCAAGGGTCTGTATTTCGATACCGACGAAATCAACTACTTTGCTATTCCTGACCGATGCTAAGACATAATCAACATTGCCGCCGGGGATCGATATTTCCGAAACTTTATGAAGTTCGTTTCCTTTCTGATGTAGAGTCAATAACTCTATGCAATCCATGAATATCTGATTTCTTTCCAAGAAGCGATGGGGACAAATAACAACGTCTTTAGGATTTTTAACTCCATGACGAACAGAGCAAGTGCCAATAGAAATCTCTGGTTGACTCTTTCTAACTTTGACGCACTTTTTATCAAGGTAGGAGCAGAATTGCTTGTTTACTATCTGCTCCCACTCAACTTCTTGGCGTTTAGTCGAGATTGTAAACAACTCAAGAATGTTGTTGCTCATAAAAGCGTTTGGCATCTCCTGTCAGCATAATCAATGTAGCTTTGAGACAAATCAATGCCTACTGATTTTCGAGCAAGCTGTTGAGCGACAAGATTAGTTGTGCCTGTTCCGCAGAAAGGGTCAAGCGCGATACCTTTAGGTGGGCACGTAGCTAACAAAGGTACTTTGCACAAGTCTTCAGGATATGAAGCATAATGTTCACTTCGGTTTGCCGTATCTTCAGGGATAAGCTCCCAGACATCGCTCGGCTTACTTCCGTTAGGGTGGTATCTCAATATGTAAAAGCCTTTTTGCATTAACTCTTTCGCCCTACCAGAAACTTTCTCTGAATCCGAGTGAGTGGTTCTTTGTTGATTTCGTATCACCATCCGAAAATCTGACAACTCACCTTTTACTATTTTTTGTAAGGTTTCATTCAGAACTAGAAAAGCCGATTGCTTTTCTTCGGCAGTAAGTGATGTTGATAATTCAATTTGCCTTTTATACCGAACGCCTGAAACACCCGTTGCAGAAATAACCGCGCCGTTCCTGACTTGTGCTTCTCTTGGCTTTGACCTGATAGCATCCACATCGTAATAAAAGTCTTTAGGGTGCTTTACAAAATGGAAAACATGCTCATGAATATTCCGCAACTTATCTTTAGAATTATCGGGGCCTTTAATTTTGTTCCAAATCACATCATTCCTAAGAATCCAATTTTGTTTATCTATCATTGCTAACGCCACACGCCACGGAAGACCTACCAATCCCTTGTTTTGGTAAGTATCGCCTAAGTTAAGCCAGAACGATCCGTTGTTCTTTAGAACTCTCTTAATTTCGCTAAAGACATTCAAGAGATTATTTATGAATTGCTCGTATGTAGGCTCTAATCCTAAGCCTCCATTCTGATACTCTCTTTGATTCCAGTAGGGAGGGCTAGTCATACAAAAGTCAAAAGATTCGGCAGGAAATTCATTTAAGATTTCAAGAGCGTTACCACACAAAAAGAGCGGCTGATAGCACTCAGCTTGCGCGTATTGCTTCAACTTTTCACAGTATTCACTCATCTAGCTTATTTAGACTTAAACTCCCACTGAAAGATTCAAACAGACAGCTTTAGGATAATACATTTTGCTTTAGAAGTTCTATTGGATAAATGGCAAGCGCCCAACGTATAGGATTCTATCCGCAGTCTCGCGCAGCGACACTCCAAAATACCAGTCCAACACCGCCTGCGCGAGCACTGCGGATAGAATCTGTTGAACTGAACCGCCACTCACCTATGGGGATTCAATGCGGGAGGCTGGCTGGTGGTGAGAGGCGCCAGCCCACCCTTTTCATCTGCGGATGCCTCATTCGTGCCTCCGCTGACGACGTGAGCCCCGGCCGACCACGGCTTCTGCCGCGGGCAGCACCTTCCTCTTCCGGCGCTCACCGCTGATCGAGCACACCCTGGCCATGCGGCCCCGTGGTCGCCGTCTCAAGCCTCAACTGGAGAGCGGCTCGCCTCCGCCCCCTCACGAGGAGTCGAACTTCTCCCACCGCGGCACGAGTGGCCTCCGGCACTCAGCCGCCGTGGCCGCCAACACTTCGCGACGCCTCATCCGGCCATGGTGACATTCCGGGCAGGGCGCCAGCCGCTCGCCGCCCACGTCCGCCTCCGGCACGGCGGCGGCGGGCGCCAGGTCTTCAGCTCGCGCACTCCCGACGCCCAGCAGCCGGCGACAGCGCGCCAGCTTCTCCGCACGCTGCCGGTTACTCAAGAAGCCGTAGTGACGCAGGCGCTGGAAGCCCCGCGGCAGCACATGGAGGAGATACCGCCGGATGAACTCCGGGGCCGCGAGCGTCATCACCTTCGGCTGATGGCCGTGCCGGTAGTCCTGCCAACGGAAACTGACCTGCCCCTCCTGCACCTCCACGAGCCGGTTGTTCGAGAGCGCCACCCGGTGCGTGTAGCGCCCTAGATACGAGAGCACCTGCGCGGGACCACCAAAGGGCGGCTTGGCGTAGACGACCCACTCGCGGGCGCGGGCGCGCTCGATCAGGTCGGCGAAGCGGCGGGGCGCGGCCCACTCCCGCAACTGACCGTGGAAGGCCAACTCGCCACGCCGGAAGGCAGCTTCGAGCGCTTCGAGGAACAACCGCCGGAAGAGCTTGGAGAGCACCCGCACGGGCAGGAAGAAGCCCGCGCGACAGGAGACCCACCGCGCGGAGTCAGGTGAGAGGCCGCCGCCCGGCACGACGCAATGCACGTGCGGATGATGCATCAGGTTCTGGCCCCAGGTGTGGAGCACCGAGAGGAAGCCGATCTCGGCGCCGAGGTGTCGTGGGTCGGCGGCGATCCGCAGCAGTGTCCGCGCGGCGGACTGGAAGAGGAGGTCGTAGACGCGCCGCTGGTTCTGTAAAGCGATGGCGGCGATCTCTTCCGGGAGGGTAAAGACGACATGAAAATACTCGACCGGCAACACCTCGGCCTGCCGCTCTGCCAGCCACGCGGCCCTCTCCCGTGCCTGGCACTTCGGGCAGTGGCGGTTGCGGCACGAGTTGTAGGAGATCACTTGATGGCCGCAACTGTCACATTCGTCAACATGCCCGCCCAAGGCGGCAGTCCGGCACTGCTCGATGGCGCGCATGGCGCGACGCTGCTCTGGCGACAGCGTGGCGCCGTGCGTGAGGAGAAAGGCTGGGCCGTACTGGCGGAAGATGTCAGCGACTTCCAAGCCACGCGGGCGGCTCATCGGCGGCCTCGGTCGGCGTCGGGAGTGCCAGATCGTCCAGTGGGCTGCGGGCGGCACGCACCGTCCCCGCCGAGATGTGCGTGTAGCGCTGTGTGGTTGAGACGCTGCGGTGACCCAAAAGCGTCTGGATGAGGCGGATGTTCGTGCCGCTCTCCAGCAGGTGGGTGGCGAAACAATGGCGCAACATTCTGACCGTCACCGGCTTCGTCAGCCCGGCGTCGCGCGCCGCCTGCTGACAGGCGCGCTGCACCGCCGAGGGGCTGAGGGGACGCCCCGGCAGCCGACTCGGGAACAGATAATCGGAAGGGCGCGCGGCTCGCCAGTAGCAGCGCAAGACCTGCAAGAGTGCTGGCGAGAGCATGACGTAGCGATCCTTGCGCCCCTTGCCCTGACGGACGCGGATGACCATCCTGGCCGAGTCGATGTCAGCGACTGTGAGGTGGGTCACTTCCGAGAGGCGGAGGCCGGCCCCGTAAGCGGTCATCAGGATGGCGCGGTACTTGAGGCTGGTGATTGCGGAGAGGAACTGGAGCACTTCTCTCGGGCTGAGGACGACGGGCAGCTTGCGCTCGGTGCGCGGGAAGGGGATGTGCGAGACGGCCCAGTCCTTCTCAAGTGTGACGCGATAGAGGAAGCGCAGCGCGCAGACGGCCTGGTTGAAGGTGCTCCACGAGACGTGGCGCTCGTGGACGAGGTGGAGTTGGTACTGGCGGACCTCTGCGGGGCCGAGACATTCTGGCGACTGAGCGAAATAGGCAGCAAACTTGGCGACGTGATCGAGGTACGCGCGGATGGTCTTCTCGGCCATGTGGCGCAGTTGCATGTCGTCGGTCATGCGCTGACGCAAGGTAGTCATATGGAACTCCTTTCCGGAAGGTGTGGTTGGTAAAGCAGCCACAGTATCCTCCTGTGAAGGAGCCAATGCTTGAAACCGAACTTAGGTGAGGTGGGATGCTGGTGAAAAGGAAAGATGAGTCTGACGAGCAAGACCTACCGCGCAGCGGTTTAGTTCAACAAGCGGATTATGCCGCTATGCGCGGCCTAATCCGCTTGTCCGACGTGTTGTACCGCGCCTTGCGTCATAATACTCTTATTCAGCGGGGATTACGGCACATCTCGGCACAATCCCGGATTTGGAGTGGTATGCCGCTGCCGTGCGCGACCGCTGATCCCGCACGGCCTCTCAGTCCGCTTAACTCATTCAAAAGTGAAAGGTGACAGGAAAGAACTTGTTCCTTCCTGCCACCTTTCACGATTTACGGCTTTCGGGTGCTTTAGCAGAGACCTTCGAGGGGCCACTCGCTTTCCATAAACTGAAGGTGCAGGCGCGCGATGCCGTTCTTGTCAATGCGGCGGGCGCGGACGACCGCGTTGATTAGAATCTGGCGCTCTTCGTTCACCACGCGCACCACACTGTTCGGCGGTGGCGTGAGGGTCGTCAAGACCAGCGCTCCGCGGCGGCTGATGTTCTCCGTGACGGTTCGTTCCCGCGCCGTGACGACGCCATTTTCGTCGAGAGCTTCGACGGTGATTTCGACGGGCATGATGAGGCGGGATTCGCCTCGTTGGTTGACGCGCGGCGGAGGAGAATCAGTTGTCGCGGCCCGTGGCAGAAGCCGGAACTGCCCGCTCTCCTCGGCCACGAATGCGTACTGCGTCGGCGGGGCCGCGCTGAACGAAGCGGCGGAGGAGTTTCCGAGGAAGAGGACGCTGACGGGGTGCTGTGCCACCCATGCGCCGTCAAAGAGCATGGTTGAGGAAGGTTCGGCCAGCGCCCAGACCAACGCCAGAAGGCCCTGCGAAGTTTCGATGTGGCTGGATTGAGGAGACGGCGCGGCGTCGGGCAGCGCGATGAGCATCAGTTGGCCGATTTCGGGCCGGCGCGAAAGCATAAGCGTGGCCCCGTGCGGTGTAAAGTTGACGAGGTAAGTCGTCTCGATCTGCAAGCGACCTTCACCGTCGCGCCACTCCGCGCGCGCGGGTTGGGGCGGCGACGGCAACTGCTCCGACTGTTCGAGTTCTGAAAGCACGTTCAGCATCTGTGCGTCGCATCGGCAGGGGCGCTGCCGTGCCGGGCTGCCCTAAGCGACCAACACCGTCTTGCCGACCGGCGCGGCGTTCATCTGATGCAGAGGTGAAACGAGCGAGGAATAGGTGTCGGAAATGATCCTCTGCGCGCCATCGTTGTTGACAGGCTTCGAGAAGAAGTAGCCCTGTCCGTTCTCGCAGCCGAGTTTCTTCAACAGCATCAACTGATCGTTGGTCTCGACGCCCTCGGCCACCACGTCCATGCCGAGGTTCTGCGCCAGCACGATGATGGTGCGGACGATCTCCGTGTTCTCATTGTTGCCGGACATCCGCGAAACGAACGAGCGATCAATCTTGAGCGTGTCAATCGGAAAGCGGTGGAGGTAGGAGAGCGAGGAATAGCCGGTGCCAAAGTCGTCTATCGAGAGCTTGACGCCGAGGGCGCGCAACTGCCGCAGCATCTCGGTCGCCACCTCGATGTTCTCCATCACGACCGACTCGGTGATTTCAAGTTTCAGGCTCGTCGGGTTGACGCCCGTCTCGTCGAGGATGAAAGAGACCGTATTGATGAGGTTCGTCTGGCTGAACTGTTTGCTCGACAGGTTGACGCTCATGTAGAGCGGCGGGTCAACCGGGAATCTCTCCTGCCAGAGATGCATCTGCCGGCACGCCTCGCGCAGCACCCACTCGCCGAGCGGGATAATCATCCCGGTTTCTTCGGCGACGGGGATGAAGTCCATCGGCGAGATGAAGCCGCGCTCCGGGTGCGCCCAACGCACCAACGCCTCGAAGCCACGCAGGCGGAAATCTTCGAGCGCGACGATGGGCTGATAGTGGATCAGGAACTCTTCGCGTTCGAGTGCGCGGCGCATGTCGGTTTCGAGTTGGAGGAGATTGATGGCGCGAGCGTGCATCGCCTTATCGAAAATTTCGTAGCGCGCCTTGCCCGCCGACTTCGCGCGGTACATCGCCGTGTCCGCGTCGCGGAGAATGTCTTCGGCGCGGTCGTAGCCGGTGGCGCTGGGCGCGATGCCCATGCTAACGGTCGTGAAGACCTCGCGCCCGCTCAAAATGAAGGGGACGGAGAGTTCCTTCTGGATGCGTTCGGCGACCTGAATCGCCTCTTTCTCCTCGACGATGTCTTCGATGAGAACGGTGAACTCGTCGCCGCCGAGTCGCGCCACGGTGTCGCCGGGGCGGAGGTTGAGCTTGAGGCGGTCGGCGATGCCGATGAGAAGTTGGTCGCCGATGGTGTGGCCCAAACTGTCGTTGATGACCTTGAAGCGGTCGAGGTCGAGATAGAGGACGGCGAACATCCTCCGGTCGCTGCGCTGCGAGCGCGCGATGGCGAGTTTCAGGTGATCCATGAAGAGCGCGCGGTTGGGCAATCCCGACAGCGCGTCGTGGAAGGCGTCGTGGTGTAGCTGCTGCTCGGCGAGCCGGCGGTCGGTGATGTCCTGAATCTGGAAGATAAGGTGGACGGACTGGCCGTAAGAGTCGCGCGCCAGCGAGACGCTCCAGTGCACCCAGACCTCGTGCCCCATCCGGTGGATGTAGCGTTTCTCCATCTGCGAGGCGGCGGCCCTGCCCTTGAGGAGTTGGCCGATGTTGGCGAGCGCGGTGCCGAGGTCGTCCGGATGCGTGACGGTCAGGAAGTCCGTTGCCAGCAGCTCCGACTCCGTATAGCCGAGTATCTGGCACAGGCTGCGATTGACCTGAAGCCAGCGCCCTTCGGTCGAGACGAGCGCCATCCCGATAGCCGCGTAGTCGAATGCGCTGCGAAAACGCTCCGATGAGTCGTTCGGGTTGCGTCCGTTCGGTTCCGCCGGTTTCAGCAAACCCACGAGGTCATCGGCAAAATATCTGTCAATCGTAAAGTAGATGGTTGCCGCGACGGCGCCGACCGCGATAGCGGCGTTGACGCCGACGTAAAGGGCGAAAGTCGCGGCGAGCGAAGCGGCGACCGCTGCCGCGAAAGTGCCCAGATAAGTCCAGCAGAAGTTTTTGGCAAGTGCGCGCCAGATGGGTTGATTTATTCTGTAAGAGCCGCCCCACGCCACGACCGCCGCGCACAGCAGCGAAGAGGCGAACACGGCGAGACCGAATCCGCAAAGGGCTGTCAGCGTGAAGACGTGGCGCGCGAGGTCTGGAATTCCGCCCGCCACGAAGCGCAGCGTCCAGATCAGTGCGAAGGTCGAAAGCGTGGCGAGGGAAATCCGGAAGATGACGGACAGGGGCTTCTGTCCGCGGCGGAGCGAGACAGAGAGCGCGGCGACCGTCGAGATCAGGACGGCGGCTTCGCCGTCGAAGACCAACAGGGTGAGCAGGACGACGGCGCTGGCGGCGGGGAAGTGCCAGCCGTCCAGCTTGTCGAGGGCGTCAAAGCGTGATGCGGCGTAAGCGGCGAGGAGCGCGAGCAGAAAGAGAGGAGCGCCGATCCGCGCGAAGGGGAGAAGGAGGAGGGATAAGACAAAAGCGCCCCCGCCAAGCAGGGCGACCGCGTTGACGAACTTCCGTGGGAAGCGTTGGCCTTCGGCTATTTCCATAACAGTGGTTAAGCCCGGGGGCTGGTTGATTCGCAGGCTTTTCAGGGTTGAAGGACTACATCCGCCGCGGCGACCTCTAACAATTTCGATGCCAGAGGCGTTTAAGACAAGCCATTAAGTTTTCCGGCTGGCTTTGAGGGAACCGCGAAACAGCTTGCACGAGGAGAGATTTCCGCGGTCAGGGTGACAAGACTCGGACAAAGCAAGTTGACGGAAAATCGGTCAGAAAGTGAACGTTGAACGGATCGGTGGAGGCCGGGCAAGATTTGTCGCCGGAACGGTCAGCCGTTTGGGGTGGCTGCGCTCGACCGTCCCACAAAAACATCCTAGCACACAGTCTTAATAAAATGCTCGAAAAAAATAATAAGCGGTCAGAGACAAATGCTCACTGCCGGTGGCTGGGCGTCGGCGGTGGATTCCGCTCGGCAAACTGGCGCTGGTGCCAGTAGGGATAAATCGGCATCGTCTCGCTGGCCGCGTCGAGCTTCGCCAACTGTTCATCGGTCAGTTTCCAACCGACCGCGCCGAAACTGAGCGCCGAAACTTTCAAACCAGAACCGCCGAGTCGTCTGTATTCCATCGTTGCTGCCTCACCCTTCATTGCCAGTGTTAGCCGAACCCCAAGCCACCAAATTCATATGTCAAACACGTCTCGATGCCTTGATTTGAGACTGAGGCTTTAGCCCTCCTCCGCCGCGCTCAATTCTTTCAGGTATTCAAGATACCTGTTGAGATGCTCGCCCGCCGCCTCTGTGATTCGCAGGCCGATGAGATAGCTTGCGTCCTCGCCGCCGTCGTCGAGGCGCAGGTAGTGAGCCGGAGTCGTCGCCAGCTCGACGAGAGCGCCGCCCGTGGTCTCAAGTTCAAGGCGGAGAGCGTGCCCTTCGTCAACGACGCAGGCGTAACCGAGATAGATGGACGATGCGACGAATGCGTGCAACAAACAGTCGAAGTTGGCATGACGCCGCCTTCACAATTCCACACTTGAGTTATTCTGTGGAATCCGTTTTAGCCCTAAGTGTTTTTTCGGTGCTTCTGCCAATGCCGTTGATTGGTCAATTCATATCTTCTGACCAATTGTTCGTGACGGTTGTTCACAACAACTGTTTTGTCAAACTACAAAAAAGCAAACAATCAACCAAATATTAAAGCAACTGTTTTTTATTTAGCTGAAATCTAAACATGCGGGTTTCTTTAATATGTTTACGACAGACTGATTGAGTGCTTATGGAAACAATAACGGAAAAGGTGGCGAAAGCTAACCAAATCAAAAGCGAGATTGACGACAAAGCGCAAAATGTCGGAGAGGATGCACTATCAAATCAATTGGCTATGAAGTCACATCTAGCCCCCCCCCAGCCAGCAGTTTTAAAGCTTAATAAGTCAGTCTTGAATGATCCGAAAGCAACAGTAATCGCTGCTGTTATAGGCGCAATTGGTTTGATTGTTGGAGCTGTTATTGGTTTTGGGGGAACTTATTTAACTTTACAAGGGCAAATTACAGTCGAAAGAGAAAAGCAGAACATACAGGACAAAAGCAAACAAAATGAGCAAATCCGCAAGTCTTTTGATGAAGCCTTGGGCGCAATGCAAAGAATGAAAGATAGTATTTCTGATGTAGCCAATTCTAAAAGTACTTATGGTAATGCTGCAAAAGAATTAGAGAATGCTTCCACAGCTCTCATATATGCCTATGGTGGAAATCCTGAAACGGGTAGCCGTGCAAATTATATTGATATTTGCGGAGCTGCGTCTAAAGAATGTTCATTTCACAAAGCCAAAGAAACGGGAAGACAAGCAACTCAATTTGTACAAGCACAACCAGAGAACGATCAGCTATCTGATGAAGCGATAAAAAGACTTAATCGATATCATGTCGAGCTAGACGGATTTCAGCAAGAGATAAGTAAATCAAAGTCCATATTCTTTGGAGAGAGAGTAAAATGAACATGTATTTTTCCGTAACTACAGTCAGGAATACGAAAATTTATGTTTCAGTACGTCTCGCCACGCAGTTTCTTGCTGGGTTTATAATTTTTTTGGCGGTAGCTTTTGCAGGATCAAATCCTATTAGCCTTGCTCAATCATCTGATGATTTAAATCAATGGCGACAGCAGACGTTGAATGATATAAATACAGAGATACCTTTAATACAAAAAATTGAGGAAGCAATTGATCCGGTGCTAAAGTCGGAAACATTGGCAATCAAGGACGCTGAAAGCCTTAGAGTCGCCTTAGATGAGTTTGAAAAATTTCAACAGGAAAATGGATATAAGTATGTAATGGGTTCGCCCGGCAACGCATTTCATACTGCACGAAATATCGAAGCAGCGATTAGTAGTGAATTGGACTACTTAAAATCCAATGATGGCGGTAACATCCCGGATGAGAGCCGAAATTCTCTTGTGTTTTGGAAAGACAAGTTGAAAAAAATACGAGGGCAGTTGTTAAAGGCGGCTGAAGATTTTGAGGCAGTGTCGAAAGAAAATTAGATACAAGCTAAGTGACGAAACTTTATTTGAATCAATCTCTAAGCTACCCACCTGAAAGCCTATTGAAAAAATCGTTCGATAGAATTTTGCCAAACATTCGTTCCTGATTAGACAAAATGATTGCCTTGACCAATTTAACTCGGCACTACCGCACTATTCCTTGAGTTGGGCATCTCCTGCCAGCAACAAATTTCAACTGTAAAGTCCAATATGTAATTCCATGGGAAGGTTGATTTGTGGAGTTCACATGCGCTGTGCCTCGTGTCTGCGTCGTTCATAACTCCTCCGCCGCGCTCAATTCTTTCAGATATTCAAGATACCTGTGGAGATGCTCGCCCGCCGCCTCTGTGATTCGCAGGCCGATGAGATAGCTTGCGTCCTCGCCGCCTTCGTCGAGGCGCAGGTAGTGAGCCGGAGTCGTCGCCAACTCGACGAGAGCGCCGCCCGTGGTCTCAAGTTCAAGGCGGAGAGCGCGCCCTTACCCTTCGCTCATTCCTCGCTTATAAAGTTCGCTCAGATGCACCGCGCTTTCGCCGCCGAGCCTGAAAATATCATCCCTCGACCTGTCATCATCTACACTCCACAACACCGCGAGGTTCATAAAGTCGGCGAGTTCGTTTTGATCTGCACAGGTCCGGAGCGCGGGAAATAACTGCTCGAAGCTAGTTATCTCCGCACCTTTCCAAGTGAAAGAAGTGTGAGCCATGTGCCAAACCTAACCGAAGTTGAAGAGGCCGTCGCGCCCCACCCTGACGCGCGACGGCCAGCAGCACAGTCCGCCCTCTGCCCTTCGCGGACGTGCCGGCGTGAGACGTGCGCGCCCCCCACGCGCTCGCCTCATGTCAATTCGATGAGGCTGCCGCGCCCCACCCGCAACCCCACGCGGCGACCCCGCACGGCACCGCCCGCCCCTCACCTCGCAAGCGTGCTACTGGATGAGCGCGGAGATAACCGCCCATTCCCCTACGCCTGAATCAATGCTGCCGTGACTTGCGCGCGAGCAGGCGCGCGACCGTCTCAGCAATCACACCCACGTCGCCCGGCTTTCGCAGGAACGCATTAGCACCAGCGCGTCGCGCGTCCCTTTCCACTTCATCAGCCGAGAGCATGATGATCGGCGTGTGCTGCCGATGCGCGAGCGACCGCGCCCGCTTTATCAACTCCACGCCGGTTGTGTCGGGCAGCTTGTTATCGAAAATCAGCACCTCGAACCGCGCGCCGCTTTCGAGATTCTCCAGCGCGGCGGCTCCGTCGCCGCACGTCTCGACCATCCACCCTTCCGCCTCTAACGTCTCTTTAACCGCGTCGGCCACGTCCGCACGATCTTCGACATGCAGGATTGAGACCGCCCCGGTGTCGGGGCAATCTAATTCGTCACGAAACATCAAACTGCTTCGGCGAGGCTCGACCGGCGTCCGAAGGTGCGCGAGTGCAGCGTGACGCCCCTTGTGCAGCATTGAATCTAAACTCTGGCGACCGATGCCGAGCAGTTCAGCCGCGCGAGCCACGACGCCGCCCGCTTCCCTTAACGCTCGCTCGATGAGCCGAGCCTCGAAACGGAGCACCGCATCGTAAAGGTTAAAGCCTCTCCATGTCGGAGGCGACGGGAGCGAACCGACGAGGAACAGCACGCGGCGAGAGGACGCCAGCAGCCGGTCTTTTGTTTCCTGATTGCCGGAGCCTGAGAGCAGATCGGCGGCGCGGTCAAAGGTGGCGCTCAAATCGTGCGGCGGGATGTGCTCGCCTAATTCTTCGATGATGAGGAGCGCGGCCAGCCCCGCCGCGTCCACGTCGCCCGCGTTCTGTGCGACCTCGATAGCGCGTTGCAGCGTCAGGCGCGCGAGCTTATGGCTACCCATGCGCGCGAGCGTCAGGCCGTGCGTCGTCAGAGCTTCGGCTAACAGCGATTGCTGGCCGCCACGCTCAAGAGTCTGGACAGCCGACCGGATGAGTTTTTCGGCGTCAGGGATGCGCCCCTCTGCGAGCAGCACCTTTGCGCGGGAGTCGTCCACCTGTGCCGTGTGTACGTCGTCCTTCATGCTGGTAAAGAGAGCTTGCGCGCGGTCAAGATGTTGGTGAGCTTCGGGGAACTTGCGCGCCGTGCCGAACAACATACCTAAGTTATTTTCGACGCAGGCTTGATAGCGTCTGTGTCCGGCCTGCTCAAAGTAGAAACTCGCCGCCGCGAACTCAATGAGCGCGCGGTCTATGTAGTCCTCACGCTTCTCTGCCGCGCCGAGATTCTTCAGCACGTTAGCGAAGCTGTTATAAAACTTCCCCTTATGCGCGGGATTAGAAATAGCGTCAAATAATGGTGCGGCTTCGGTGTGAATCCTCAG
The DNA here is from genome assembly GCA_041749275.1 of Pyrinomonadaceae bacterium. Lineage (GTDB taxonomy): Bacteria > Acidobacteriota > Blastocatellia > Pyrinomonadales > Pyrinomonadaceae > JBGTBQ01. The sequence continues at coordinate 28,302 of JBGTBQ010000065.1, forward strand.
AGCGTCGTTGTATCGGTTGGCCGTCTTCTCAACGATAGCGAGACGGAGCAAAGCTATTGCCCTTAGTTCATTGTTCGTGCCAGCAGGCAGCCGGTCTAATGCCTCTCTCAACGTCACGCGCGCTTTGCTAAACCTGCCTTGTCGCCAATAGCAATAACCGATGTCGGTTTGCGCCTCTGCTACCTTCTCGGTATCTTGTAATGTCTCGAATCTCGTGATGCTTTCGCTAATCAAATTCGTCGCTGTCTCTTGCGCCCCCTCGATCTGCTTCATGCTGCCGAGCCAGCCAGTGAGGACGCCTACCCGCAACGTCACTTCCGCCGCCGTCGTCTCGTCTAATTCATCCAGCACCGGACGCCCCCCGACTTCCGGCCATAATCCGCCCATCGCCTCGCGTGCGGCGTCATAGTTCCCGATGTCCTCTAGTTCTTTTGCGAGGCGGCATCGAAGCCGCGCCCGCTTGTCGCGGGTAAGAGCCGGATTAGCTATTTCGTGAAGTAGCTGACTAGAAATTATCATTGTGAGGACTACCTTTCATTAGAAAGTCGGTAATCGTGTGAAGGCGCATCCCGACGCGGCAGGGTGTTAAGATGCGCCTGCGTTACTCGTCACAGATGGTCAGGCAAGGACTTCACTCCCGCTGTCCATCACAGCAGGTCAGAACCACGTTCAGGAGAACAACATGAAAAACTTACGGCAACTCAGCATTGCGTTCGTGTTTACTTTCGCGCTCGCCCTCCCCGCTTTCGCTGGTGACATAGAAACCGGCATCGCGCCGCCGCCGCCCTCGCAGCCATCACAAACGGCCACGGCGAACGGCGAGATAGATACCGGCGTTACGGGGCAAATAGAGACGGGTAGCGTGAGTGAGGCTACCGTGATTGATTCAGCGACACAGGCCGCGCTGAACCTTCTACAAAGCGTGCTGGCTCTGTTCTAAACAGCCCGCTCAGTTTCAACTAGTAGTCCGTCATGCTGATTTTGATGTTCTGAGTACAAGCTTGAGCTTGCTGGTTTGCCAGATCAGCAAGCTCAAGCTTGTACTCAGAACTCCTCATCTTCTCCGTGATGGACTACTAGCCTAAGCTGCCGAGAGTCGAGAAATCGGCGGCCTAAGTATTCGTGTGTCTATGCTGGCTCAGACTTCGACGCCGGAAAGCCGAGAAGCGCAAGGAAGCCCGACGCGGAGGCACAAGAAGGGAAGATTAAACCCGCGGGACTCCTAAAGCAATAACTGTTTTTGCGCCAGATATACCGATTTACTACCCTTAGCAAACCTTGACGCAAATTCGGCGCGGGCAGCTTCGAGACTCGCCGAGCGAAGCCACGAAGCCCACGAAACCGAGCCGCGAAGTGTGCGCGGCCTTGAAGGCACGACACCCACGAAACGAAGGCGCGAAATATGTTGCCGGACTTCGCACCATCTGTTTAGGATTTACGCAACCGCGACAAAAGGAGTCGCCAGTTCCTTGAAATAGCGTTAGAGTCGCGGCCCTGAGCGACAAAGTTTCGCGCCTCGACTACTTGCCAATATCTGCTCGTCAGCCAGATCAATTACACGCTGACGAACTTCGCCGACCACTCGGAGCGCCTGAGTCACAACGCCGTCAATCGTTACCTGCGTGGCGAACGCATTACGCCGCGCCTCATCCGGGACAACGTGCGCTCGCAAGTGGTGGCGACTGCGCGCGGCTCCATATTTACCTGAATCATTTCGGAACGTGGTCGCCACGCTTCCCCAGAGTCGAGCTGTATCGAAAACAGCCGAGCCGCGACCTTAACCGTCGTTGTCTTAAAACTCGCCGCCCCGACGTTGTTGCTCAAAGGTCAATGAAAATCCACTTTGTGCGCTTTATCCAAAGCGATGCCGTCGTGTGTGCGCCGACGGCATGGTCATTGCTGAAGAGTTGTGTGGGAACGAATTATCGTATCGAGGAGCGATTGCCAAATGAGAGAAGTTGTCAACGGTTTCATCCAACTACTAGCCATCATTATGACGTTGATTACGGTGGCCGTCTCAACCGCGGCGTTCGCACAGATGCTCGACTGAGACAACAGGCTGGCGGGATCGAAGCACGTTGAGAAAGGGCGATCTCCTTTCGTCCCGCGCGGTTTGTGAATCAAGAAAATCTTGCCAATTAAACATTTCTCTATAACACACAGTCGGCGCCGGGGGCGGTCAAATCTCAGGACGCATGAGCGTCCGTTGGGACGGGTGTTGCCTGAAACGCGGCGAGAAATATGGCAATCGAAATCAACTCTCTACACGAACCACGCCGCCTGCCGCGACTCAAATACGCGACGGCGCGACTCCGCGAGGGCGCGCGGTCTGCATCGCGCGCGCGCCTCGTCCAGATTATTTGCGGCACGCTGATTACCGTCTCGCTCCTGTTTCTCTCCTTCGTCGTCTATTTCTATCTTCATTATTCGCAGGTCGTTGATGAGAGGCTGGCTGCCGGCTATCTGACCAGTCGGGCCGGGGTCTACGCCGCGCCGCGCGTATTGCGCGCCGGGCAACACCTCACGCGCGAGCGGCTGACGCAGACTCTGCGCCGCGCCGGCTACGTGGACACCGAGGCGAGCCGCGTGTGGAGCGGACGCTTCGCCGTGACGGAAAACGCCATCGAAATCTTCCCGCGCCGCATGGGAGAGAATGGCGCGTCGTCTGTTTACCAAGTCGTGCGCGTCGAGTTCGACCGCGCCGGGCGCATCGAGGGCGTCAGCGGCGATAGCGCCCCGCTCCTGTCTTACACGCTGGAGCCGGAGCCGCTAACGAACGACGCGGGCGTGAAGACTGACGAGCATCAAACGCTGGCCTACGCGGACATCCCGCCCGTGCTCGTGCGCGCGATCCTCTCGATTGAAGACCGGCGCTTTTTCGAGCACGGCGGACTCGACCCCATCGGCATCGCGCGCGCCGCGTTGAGCTGGGGCGACCCCGACCAAGACGCGAAGCAGGGCGGCTCGACCATCACGCAGCAACTCGTCAAGAACACATACCTCAGCCACGAGCGCACCCTGCGGCGCAAGTTTCACGAGGCCATCCTCGCGCGCGTCATCGAACGGCGGATGTCGAAAGAAGACATCCTCGCGCTCTACTGCAACGAGATTTATCTCGGCCAGCGCGGGAGCGTCGGCGTGCGCGGCGTGCAGCAGGCGGCGCGGGTCTTCTTCGGCAAGGAGTTGAAAGACCTCTCGCTCGCGGAGGCCGCGACCATCGCCGGGATGATTCAGAGTCCGGGCCGCTACGCACCCGACCGCCACGCCGAGACGGCGAAAGTACGGCGCAACACCGTCCTCGCCGCGATGCTGCGTGACGACGCGATCACGCGCGAAGAGGCCGAGTCGGCCTCGCGCGAACAGGTTGCGGTCGTCCCTGCCACGGACAACGACGCAACCGCGCCGCACTTTATAGATTATGTCAACCGCCTCATCGCCGACCGGCAGGCCGCGGGCGAAAAGGTTGACGAGGGAACGGCTCGCGTCTACACGACGATTGATACGGAGTTGCAGCAGTTGGCCGAAACCGCCGTGCGCGGGCAGCTCGAACGCTTGCATAAAGTTTTTAAGGGGAAGAAGCAGCCGCAGGCCGCGCTCGTCGCGCTCGACCCGAAGACCGGGCACGTGCTGGCGATGGTCGGCGGCGGCTCTTATGCCGCGTCGCAGCTCAACCGCGCGACGGACGCGCGCCGTCAGCCCGGCTCGGTCTTTAAGCCCGTGGTTTACGCGGCGGCCATCGAGGGCGGCATCTCGCCCGTCTCTCTGTCGCTCGACGCGCCGCGCGAGTTTACTTACGACTATCGCGCGCGTTACCGCCCGGCGAACTACGGGAAGGGCTATTCGATGCGTGAGGTGACGCTACGCACCGCGCTGGTGCGTTCGCTGAACGTGGTGACGGTTGACGTGGCGATGCGCGCGGGCCTGAAGCGCGTGGCGACGCTCGCCGGACAGTTGGGATTGCCGGAACCGGAACCCTACCCGGCGCTCGCGCTCGGCTCGAACGAAGCGACGCCGCTGGAAGTCGCCGGCGCTTACACGGCCTTCGCCAACGGCGGTCGCGTCGTGCGCCCCACGGGCATCGCGCGCGTCGAGGATGGCCCGCCGGTTTCGCCCTTCAACGCGCAGGCGCAAGTCGCGCGGCAGGTCTTAAAGCCTTCGACCGCCTACATGATGACGGACATGATGACGGAGGTCATCAATCGTGGGACGGCGCGCGCGGCGCGCGGGGCGGTAAAGAAGACGGCGGTGGCGGGCAAGACCGGCACGTCGCGCGATGGTTGGTTCGCCGGATACACGCCGAACCTCGTCTGCGTCGTGTGGGTCGGTTTCGACGACGGGAGCGAATTGGATTTGACGGGCGCGGACTCAGCCTTGCCCATCTGGACGGAGTTCGTGCGTGGCGCGGTCGAGTTGCGCCCCGAACTCGGCGGCGAAAAGTTCGAGCGCCCAGACAGCATCACCTTCGTCGAGATAGACCCGGAGACGGGCGCGCTTGCCTCCATGTCCTGCCCCCACCGCGAACGCATCGCGCTGACGCCGGCCATGGCTCCCGACTTCGAGTGCGTTACGCACAACGCCCTGCCCGACGAACTGGCATCTCTGGAAGCGGAAGAGTTTGAAGTGGAAGAGAAGAGCGCGGCCACGCGCGCGGAGACGAACGTCGAAGCGACCATCACAAGGGCGAGACCGGCAATCGTACCTCACACCTCGCGCACCGTCGCCGGCGATTCATTTGCGATTCGAGCCACACAGACCGAAGTCAATCGCGGTGGGCGGACAAAGCTGACGAATGAGATTAGAGTTGCCTCGGACGACGGCAGCAGACAACGTTGACAACCCGCAAAATTCCAACCTCACAAATCGGGCGCACGTTCTAAAATCACCTGCGCGACGGCGTGCTCCGCCGTGTGCGAGAGCGAGAGATGCGCGCGCGTCGCGCCGCACTCTTTGAATAACTCGCGCGCATGGTGGTGGAACAAGAGCGCGGGTGCGCCCGACTCATGCGAAACAATCTCGACATCCCGCCACGCGACGCCGCCGCTCCAACCTGTCTTTAAAGCCTTCAGCGCGGCCTCTTTGGCGGCGAAGCGCGCGGCGTAGTGTTGTGCGGCTGCCGTGCCGCGACTGTCGCAGTAGGCGCGCTCGCCGTCGGTGAAGACGCGCTCGCGGAAGCGCGGCGTGCGCCTGAGCACTTCACGGACGCGCGCGACTTCGATAATGTCTATGCCGATGGAGACAATCACAACTGAACGAGACCTGTTACGAGAAGCGGGCTTCGCGTGGCGCGAATCCGCCGAAGGGGTGCGCGCGCTGGTGTGCGAGCCGCTCGAACGCGAGGGATTTGCAAACGCCTTCTCGACGCGCGGCGGGGGCGTCAGCCCGTTTCCTTCAAGCGCCCTCAACCTCGCGGGCTTCAACGAAGACACGGCGGAAAATATACACGAGAACCGCCGCCGCTTCTTAAAACTGCTGGGCAACGACTGGACGCTCGCGGCCTGCTGGCAGATGCATGGCTCGGAAGTCCACGTCGTGCGCGAGGCGCCCGACCCTCGCTCCGAGCAAGTGCATTGCGATGCGCTCGTGACGCGCGAGCGGGGCGTGCTCATCGGCGTCAAAACCGCCGACTGCGTGCCCATTCTGTTAAGCGACGCGCGCACCGGCGCGTGCGCCGCCGTCCATGCGGGCTGGCGAGGGACGCTCGCCGAAATCATCAAGCGCACGCTCGACGCGCTGCGAGAAGAGTCCGGCACGGTTCCGGCGCAAGTGCGCGCCGCCATCGGCCCCGCCGCGCTCAGTTGTTGCTACGAGGTTGGCGCGGATGTCATCGCGCCCTTCAAAGAAAAATTTCTCTACGCGCCGGAACTCTTCACCGCGACGCGCGAAGGCCACGCGCTCGTTGACCTGCACCGCGCGAACCGCGAGCAGCTCATCGAAGCCGGCGTCGCCGCCGAACGCATCCACCTGCTGCCGCTCTGCACGATGTGCCGCACAGACCTCTTCTTCTCCTACCGCCGCGAAAAAAAGCTGCACGGTCGCACCGGACGGCTGCTCTCCGTCATCGGAATCCAAGACGAGGAGACAAAGGGAAGGGGAGACGAGGCGACGATTTGACGACGCGGCTTCTTTCTCCCCATCTCCCCATCCCCCGTCTCTCTCTCCCCGTCTGCTATTTCTTCCCACGTCCGCCGCCGAAATACCGCGCGTTGATTTGATTGACGCGTTCGCCGGGGCCGACGATGGCGATGGCGAGCGACATCTCGCGCGTTGCGGGCGGGAAGCAGACCGTATCAGAGCAACTCTGGAAGCGCACGTTGACGCGCACGCGCGCGACGCCAATCGGCGCATCGGGCGCGACCGTGACGTTGAAGCGAAAGATCGCGCGCCCTTCATAGACGGAGAGGCGGTCGGGCGAGCCGCCGCCGAAATCGAAGGTGCGGACGGAGCCGGCGGGATAAGTGACGGGCGTCACCTTCAGACCTTTCGGCGCTTCGACCTTGACGACGGTCGGGATGGCGTATTTGCCGAGCGGCTTGTTCGAGTTGACGTGTAATTCTTTGGGTATCTCCATCACGATGGCGGCGCGAAAGCTGCTGCCCTGATTCGCCGGGTCAACCGAGAAAAAGCCGTTGACGGCTATGTTGTTGCTTTGCGCGGCGGGCGCGGCGGCCACGGGCAAACTCGCCGGCGCGAGCAGCGCGGAGAGAATCAATAGAAGGCTGGCCGTTAAGGTGAAAACTTTTCGTCTCATCATGCAATCATTTCTTTCTTGAATTTAAACAGTGCGAACTCAGGAGAGTTGATGAAGTAATGGCGTCGCGGCGTTGCTTACACGCCGCGCGGCAAGTTGACCGCACGCGGCGTAGATGTCGCGCCCGCGCGGGCGACGGACGAAGGCGCGGACGCCCTTCGCTTCGAGAATGCGCTTGAAGCTTTGCACGCGCGCTTCGGGCGAGGGGATGTACGGCAGCCCGTCCGCCGGGTTGTGCGGGATTAGATTTACCTTTGCTTTCAGTCCGTGGCGGTTCAGCAGGTTGGCGAGCCGGCGCGCGTCGTCGTCCGAATCGTTCACGCCGTCGAGCAACACATACTCGAACGTAAACAACTCGCCCGGTTTCAGAGACTCCTGAAACTCCTTGCACGCGGAGAGCAACTCGGAGAGCGGCCATCTCTTGTTGATCGGCATCAGCACGTCGCGCAACTCGTCCGTCGGCGCGGCGAGCGAGACGGCGAGGTGCGGGCGGTCGCTGATCGTCGCCAGCTCTTTAATCTTCGGCACGACGCCCGCCGTCGAGACCGTCACGCGGTTCGGGACGATGAAGAGACCTTCCGCGTCGGACATGATACGGAGCGCCTTCATCAGCGGGTCGAACGCGAGAAACGGCTCGCCCGCGCCCATCGCCACCAGATTCGTCCCGCGCGGCGTCTTCTCGCCGACGCCGTAAGCGTCGTTCAGCGCGATGATGATCTGTTCCACTATCTCGCCCGCCGTGAGCGTGCGGAGCAGTCCGAGTTGCGCCGTCAGACAGAAACTACATTGCAGCGGGCAGCCCGACTGCGACGAAAAACAGATGGTGTCGCGTCGCTCTTCGGGGATGAAGACGGTCTCGACCGGAAGGCCGTCATGCGTCTTCATCAAATAACGCCGCGTGCCGTCCTCGGCGACGTAGCGCGATTCGACCGTGAGCGTCGAGGCCGTCGCTTTCTCCGTTAAACTCGCGCGAAATTCTTTCGGCAGGTCGGTCATCTCCTCGAACGAGCGCAGGCGGCGGCGATTGAGCGCCACGAAGAGTTGCCGCCCGCGATAGCGCGGCTCGCCCAACTCTTCGACGAACGACTCAAGCTCTTCCTGCGTTAAACCCGCGAGATGTACGGCCCGTTCCATTGCCCGCAATGTTAACATCCGTCAGTGGCAACGCACAGTTGGGGCGCGAGTGTCGAAGCGGATGCGGTATAATTCGCGTCGGCCATTGGTCGTCTGATTGATTGAGATTGGTCACGCAGCCGTCTTCAGACGGCTTTCCACGTCAGGGCGCATAGACCAGCCGTTTGACGGCTGGGGTGAGACGCCGCCAAATTTATGGCAGGGCGTTTTAACGCCCTTCCAGTTTGAGCGAAGATGGCTGAAGCCTTGCTCTGAAGCCCGTTAAAACGGGCTGATGAAATCTTGGTCGCGCATCCCAGCCGTCAACGGCTGGCCTACAAGCCGCCTCCGGCGGAAAGCCGTCTGAAGACGGCTAGGTGATTACCATCGGGGTGAGAGCAGAGTTGCCGAAGAAACTTTTACTTTGCTGTGCGATAGCACTGCCGCTCGCGTTGATGGGCTGTGGCCCACGCCCCGTCACGTCGCAGGCGGCAGGCGTGGCGGGCGCACAGCAGGAAGCGCCCGCGACGCGGAGGCCGTCGAGCGGCTCGCCGTTTCTCGATAAGCTGGTCGAAGCGGCCATCGCGCGCGCACAGGAGAAGGTGCGCTACGACCCGACTTATTTCAAGCTCGAATATCCAAACGGCGACGTGCCGGCGGAGGTCGGCGTCTGCACGGACGAGGTCATCCGCTCATATCGCAAGGTCGGCGTGGACTTGCAAAGGGAAGTCCATGAAGACATGAAAAGTAACTTCGCGGTCTATCCGAAGAAGTGGGGCCTCAAAAAAACGGACACGAACATTGACCACCGCCGCGTGCCGAACCTGATGGTCTTCTTCGAGCGGCAGGGCGCGGCCTTGCCGATAACCGACCGGGCGGAGGACTACAAACCCGGCGACGTGGTGACGTGGGATTTGGGGAACGGCCTGACGCACATCGGCATCGTCGTCAACATCCCTTACGAAGGCGATGAGAAGCGCCTCCTCATCGAGCACAACATCGGCGCGGGGCCGCAAATCGAGGACGTGCTCTTCGGTTGGAAGATTACGGGGCATTACCGCTACACGGGGCCGAAACCGGAAAAGTCGGGCGGGCCGCAAGCGTCGGAGAGCCTTGACGGCGGCGCGCGGCAACCCGCCGGAGACGGCAAGAAGCCGAAGGCGAAAGGCAAAGGTCGGAAGGATTGATGGGCGTCTCTCCCGTTTTCAATCTTGAGGATTACGGCTGGAACGATTTCTTCGCCGCACCTTTTGAACCCTACGCCCGCGAAGGCTACGAGGCCGGGCGCGTCTTTCTTCAACACAACAAAATCTACATGCTCTACACCGCGTCGGGCGAAGTGTGGGCGGAAGGTTCGGGGCGTCTGCGTTACGAGGCGCGCGGGCCGGAGGACTTGCCGGCGGTCGGCGATTGGGTCGTCGTCCGGCGGAAGGAGGATGAGAGCAAGGCTATCATCCACGACATCCTGCCGCGCCGGAGCAAGTTCTCACGCAAGGCCGCCGGCACGCGCGACGAAGAACAGGTCGTCGCCGCGAACGTGGACACGGTCTTTCTGGTCATGGGTCTGGATAACGACTTCAACCCGCGCCGCATCGAGCGTTATCTCGTCATGGCTTGGGAGAGCGGGGCCGAGCCGGTCGTCGTGCTGAACAAGGCGGACGTGGTTGCGGACGCGGAAGAGAAGGTGACTGAAGTTGAAGCTGTCGCGCCCGGCGTCGCGGTCGTGCGGATGAGCGCGAAGCGGGACGAGGGCGTGGAACAGTTGCTGCCGTTTGTCGGTCGTGGGCGCACGGTCGCGCTGATGGGTTCGTCCGGCGTCGGCAAGTCAACCATCGTCAACCGCCTCGTCGGCGAGGACGTGCAGCGGACGCAGGAGGTGCGCCTCGGCGACCAGCGGGGGCGGCACACGACGACGCACCGCGAGCTGATCGTGCTTCCATCGGGCGGCCTCGTCATTGACACGCCGGGGATGCGCGAGCTGCAAGTTTTAGTGAGCGACCGCGGCCTGCGCGAGGCGTTCGAGGACGTGGAGGAGATTGCGTCCAACTGCCGCTTCACAAACTGCCGTCACGAGGGCGAGCCGGATTGCGCCATCCGTAAGGCGCTCGATGACGGCACGCTCGACGCGGAGCGTTATGCGAACTACCGGAAGTTGCAGGCCGAGATGCGGCAGATGGCGGTGCGGCAAGATCAGCGGAAGGGGCAGGAAGAAAAGTCACGTGTGAAGCGGTTGACAAGGGCTTTCAATAAGTCTGATAAGCGTCGTTGACGGCCTCGCTTGGTTGGGTTTTTATCCGTCTTGGGTGTCTCGTAGATTGATTCTTCACCACAGAGACACAGAGGACACAGAGGGTGCACAGAGACATGAATCCTCACATCAACAGAACAACGGAAGTGATTATTGGAGCGGCCATTGAGGTGCATCGGGCGCTGGGGCCGGGGTTGTTGGAATCAACATACAGCGAGTGCTTATGCCGAGAGTTGAGCTTACGTGGCTTGCCGTTTGAGCGCGAGAGGCCGTTACCGCTTGAATACAAAGGCGTCCACTTGGAGTGCGGCTACCGGCTGGATTTATTGGTGGCGAACGTTGTCGTCGTCGAGGTCAAAGCCATCGAAGCGTTCGCGCCGGTTCACGAAGCCCAACTGCTGACATATATGCGTCTCGGCGGCTGGCCGGTCGGTCTGCTCATCAACTTCTGCGTCCCCATCCTAAAGCAAGGCATCCGCCGCAGAGTGATTTAACTCTGTGCTACCTCTGTGTCCTCTGTGTCTCTGTGGTGAAATACCGCCAGCCATAATCTCAACATAAAAAACGGGCAGGAAGCCCCCGCCTCCTGCCCGTTTGAAACTCTTCCGGCAACCCTACCTCATCCCGCCGCTGGTGTCGCCCGCCGCGACAGGTTTCCCTTCGGCGTCGAGGAACGTGACGGTGTCGCCCAACTCGTCGAGCGAGCGCAATGATTGCTCGATAACCTTGCGGTCGCCGACCACCACGACGGCCATGCGCGATGGGTGGAGATGTTGCTGCGCTACGCGGTTCACGTCTTCGAGCGTAACGGCCTGCACGCGCTCGATGAAGGTGTTGAAGTAGTCGTCCGGCAGACCGTAGGTGACGACCTGTTCCAGACGGTTGCCGATCTGGTTCGGCGTCTCGAAGCCGCGCGGGAAGCCGCGGATGATCGCCTGCTTGGCGAACTCAAGCTCTTCCGCCGTGACCGGAATCTCGCCGCGCACGCCGCGCAGCTCCTTCATCATCTCAATCAAAGACTCCTTCGTCACCGCCGTCTGCACGGGCGCCGACGCCGTGAACGGCCCCGCGCCGCGCCTCCAGTCGAAAGACGAACGCGCGCCGTAGGTGTAGCCCTTGTCTTCGCGCAAGTTCATGTTGATGCGTGAAGTGAACTGGCCGCCCAAGAGAGTGTTCATCACGAGCAGCGGGAAGTAGTCCGCGCTCGAACGCGGCACGCCGACGTGACCCGCGAGAATGACCGACTGCGCGGAGCCGGGGCGGTCAACGACGTAGAGTGTCGTCTTGTCACGCGCGACGGGCGCCGCCGTCACGTCTACCGCCGGGACGTGCCCTTTCTCCCACTTCGAGAAGGCGCGTTCGAGCTTCGGCACGATTTCGTCAGCCGTCACGTCGCCGACGACGACGAGCGAAGCGTTGTTCGGGCGGTAGAAAGTCTCATAGAACTTCCGCACGTCCGCGCCCTTGATCGAGCGCAGAGCCTCTTCGTCGCCCGTCAGCGGATGACCGTAAGGATGCGCGCGTCCGTAGAGCTGCGAGGCGTAGACGATGTTGGCGATCTGTGCCGGGTCGTCGCGCCGCTGTTTGAAGTTGGTCAGGCGCGTGTCGCGCAGACGCGCGAGTTCCTTCTCGGAGAAGGCGGGGTTGGTCAACACGTCCGCGTAGATGTCGAGCGCGCGGTCGAGGTGACGCTTCAAAGTCGCCATCGAAGCGGTCGAAGAATCCCAGTCCGCTTCGACGTTGAGCGATGAACCGATGAAGGCGAGCTGGTCGGAGATGTCGAGCGCCGTGCGCGTCTTCGTTCCTTCGTCGAGTATGTCGGCGGTGAGCGAAGCAAGACCGCCCTGTGTGGCCGGGTCGCCCGCCGCGCCCATCTTGACGACGAGATTCAGGTTGACGACCGGCAACTCCTTGTGTTGGACGATCAGAACTTCCATCCCGTTCGAGAGCGTGCGCCGCTCGACGGGCGGGAGCGTGAAGGTCGGGTTCGGCCCCGGCTTCGGCAGCTTTGAAGAGTCAACCATCTTCTCCGGCTTCTTCTTCGCGGCCTGCGGTCTAGCGCCGCCGGTTCGCGGCGCGGTCGCGGGAGCCGAAGTTGTTGGCGGGGCCGCGCCGGCGGGCTGCGTGGCGGC